>NC_015580.1:3173125-3482812 GCF_000253255.1 Novosphingobium sp. PP1Y
GCGCTTCATGCACCAGGGCATGACCAGCTCGGACGTTCTCGACACGACGCTCAACGTCCAGCTCGCCAAGGCTGCCGACATCCTGCTTGCCGACCTCGACGACCTGCTGGCCGCGATCAAGCGCCGCGCCGAGGAGCACAAGTACACCCCGACAATCGGCCGCAGCCACGGCATCCATGCCGAGCCGGTCACCTTCGGCCTCAAGATGGCCGAGGCCTATGCCGAGTTCGCGCGCTGCCGCAAGCGCCTCGTCGCCGCGCGCGAAGAGATCGCCACTTGCGCCATCTCCGGTGCCGTCGGCACCTTCGCCAACGTCGATCCTTCGGTCGAAGCCTATGTCGCCGATAAGATGGGCCTCGAGATCGAACCGGTTTCGACCCAGGTCATCCCGCGCGATCGCCACGCCATGTTCTTCGCCACACTCGCCGTAATCGCCAGCTCGATCGAGCGCATCGCCGTCGAGGTCCGCCACCTCCAGCGTACCGAAGTGCTCGAGGCCGAAGAATACTTCTCGCCGGGCCAGAAGGGCTCGTCGGCCATGCCGCACAAGCGCAACCCGGTCCTCACCGAGAACCTGACCGGCCAGGCGCGCATGATCCGATCCTATGCCTTCCCGGCAATGGAGAACGTGGCGCTCTGGCACGAGCGCGACATCTCGCACTCCTCGGTGGAACGCTTCATCGGTCCGGACGCGACGATCACCCTCGACTTCGCGCTCGCGCGCCTTACCGGCGTGATCGACAAGCTGCTCGTCTACCCCGAACGGATGCAGAAGAACCTCGACCGCATGGGCGGGCTGGTTCACTCGCAGCGCGTCCTGCTGGCGCTGACGCAGGCAGGTCTTACGCGCGACGAAAGCTACCGCCTCGTTCAGCGCAACGCGATGAAGGTATGGGAATCCGACGGGCAGCTCAGCCTGCTGGAACTGCTCAAGGCCGACGCGGACGTTGCCAAGGCCCTGCCGGCCGAAGTGATCGAGGACAAGTTCAATCTCGACTACCATTTCAAGCACGTCGACACGATCTTCGCGCGGGTGTTCGGCAACTAAGCCTTTTGCCCGGTCTTCCAATGCCCTGATTTCACGCCTAGCATCGTGAAAATCCCGAAGGGAGCACAGGAGGAAAAATGCAGGTCATACGCACCGTCCTGTGGATCGCGCTCACGGCGATCCTCGTGGCGTTCATTGCCATGAACTGGACCAAGGTTCCCGTGAACTTCTGGCCGCTCGACGATGGCAACTACGTCCACTTCGAATGGCCGGTGGGCGTCGTCGCCCTGCTGTTCTTCCTCCTGGGCATGCTTCCGGTATGGCTCTATCTGCGTGCCGTGCGCTGGCGCCTGACCCGCCGCATCGCCTCGCTGGAGAACTCGATCCGGGCAAGCTCGATGCCGTCCATGACTTCGCAGCCCGGCGATACCCCACTGGCTGTCGATCCACTCGATACGTCAACGCCCACCCCCTCTCCGGAAGCCTGAGAATGAGCAACAACCCCATCTATCTCGCCCTCGACGTGCCCCGCCTCGATGCAGCGGAAGCGCTGGCGCGCAAGGTCGCGGGCCACGTCGGCGGGATCAAGCTGGGGCTCGAATTCTTCTGCGCGCACGGGCATCACGGCGTGCATGAGCTGCACAAGCTCGGCCTGCCGATCTTTCTCGACCTCAAGCTGCACGACATTCCCAATACGGTAGCCGCCGCGATGCAGGCGATCCACGTGCTGGAACCGGCGATCGTCACCGTTCACGCCGCCGGCGGCCGGGCGATGATGGAAGACGCCAAGGCCGCTGCCGGAGAGAACTGCAAGGTCGTAGCCGTCACCGTGCTCACCAGCCTCGACGATGACGACCTGACCGCGATCGGCGTCCAGTCCGACCCCGCCGAACAGGCCCTGCGCCTTGCCGATCTGGCCCATTCGGCCGGGCTCGACGGCATCGTCTGCTCCGGCCACGAAGTCGGCGCGGTGCACAAGCAGTGGAAGGACGGATACTTCGTCGTCCCCGGATTGCGCCCCGACAGCGGCAATGGCAACGGCGACCAGAAGCGCATCGTCACCCCGCGTCAGGCGCGCGACAACGGCGCCAGCGTGCTGGTGATTGGCCGCCCGATCAGCCGCGCCGAAGACCCCCTCGCCGCTGCCCGCGCGATCGAGGGCACCCTCTGAATCGCCCACTCGGTTCAGCGCGCTGAAACCTCTTTCCGTCCAGACCGTTGCACGGTCACCAAGACGGAGAGATACACAATGAAACGCCTGAGCCTGATTGCCGCCGCCGCGCTTGCCACTGCCATCGCGCCGCCGGCTCTTGCCCAGCAGAGCGATGTCGTGCCCGCCATTGCGGCGGGGCATACGCTCCTGACTGTCACTGCACAGGGCAGTTCCACGCGCACACCCGACATGGCGGGCTACACCGCCGGTGTCGCCACGCAGGGTCGCACCGCCAGCGAAGCGCTATCCGCCAATTCGCGGCAGATGACGCAGGTCATGGCTGCACTGAAGAAGGCGGGTATCGCCGACAAGGACATCCAGACCAGCAATCTCAGCCTCAACCCGGTCTATTCGCAGCCCAAGCGCCAGCCCGACGGCAGCTATGACAGCGATACCCGGACTATCGTCGGCTACGAGGCCAACAACAACGTCATGGTGCGCCAGCGCAAGCTGGACGACATGGGCAAGGTAATCGACGCACTGGTCAGCGCGGGCGCCAACCAGGTCAACGGCCCCAACTTCATGCTGGCCGAACCGGATGCGGCGAGCGACGAGTCCCGGATCGACGCCATGAAGCAGGCGCGCGCACGCGCAGAGCTTTACGCGAAAGCGGCAGGCTTGCGCGTGGTGCGGATCATCTCGATCAGCGAGAGCGGCGGTTATGCACCGCGGCCGATGCCGATGGCCGTGCGCATGGAATCGAGCAAGGTCGGTGCGGCTCCGCCGGTCGCCGCGGGTGAGCTGGAACTCAACACCAGCGTCACGGTCCAGTTCGAACTGGCGCCCTGACGCCCGGACATCGTCCTCAGTTCAACATCATGTCCTGCGACTGGATGTCGTAGCGCACCAGCGCCAACGCATTCCCCTCGCCGCGACGATAGACGAATTCCTCGGTGCCGGTGCCTTTCTCGAACGTGGTCTGCATGATCACGGTCACGAAAGTGCCACCGGTTCCGGTGTTCACGTTGAGGCTGACCTGCTGGCTGTCCTTCACGCCGCCCAGCTTGCGATGGACCGCCTCGAGCAGCTTTTCGAACTTCGCCTTTTCCGTGTTCTTGCGAAGATCGGGATCCGCTGAGATCCAGATCTTCTTCCATTGCCCACCATCCAGCGCGGCGTGGAACTGGCCCACTTCGACCCTCGCGTCCTTCACCGACTCCTTGATCCCGCAGCCCGCCAGCATTGCGGCGGCGGCAAATGGCATTAGATAGCGCGCGACACGGTACATCTTCGTCCCCGGCAATGACTGGGGGCCATTACATAGGCGACGACTGCGCGATGCCAACACCCGAGATCAAGATTTGCGGAATCCGCGAGCCCGGTTCGCTCGATGCGGCGATCCGCGCGCGCGCCGCCTTTGCCGGGTTCGTCTTCTTCCCCAGGAGCCCGCGCAATGTCACGACTGCTGAAGCTGCAGCTCTGTCCGCCCGTGCACAGGGACGCATTTTCCGCGTGGGCCTGTTCGTCGATGCCGACGATGCCATGCTCGGCGAAGCGGTGGCCGCAGCCCGGCTCGACGTCCTGCAGCTCCACGGCAAGGAAACGCCCGAGCGTGCCGCCCAACTGCGCGCACGCTTCGGCATTCCCGTTTGGAAGGCGCTTTCGGTGGCGAGCGAAACGGATGTCGCGCGCGCCGATAGTTATGCCGGCGCCGTCGACCGGGTTCTGTTCGACGCCAAGACGCCTGCGGGCACCCTGCCCGGCGGCATGGGGCTGAGCTTCGACTGGAAGCTGGTGGCGAACTGGAAGGGCGCGGTGGCCTGGGGGCTCGCCGGCGGTCTGACGCCCGACAATGTCGCCCAGGCGCTCGACCTGACTGCAGCGCCGCTCGTCGACACGTCCTCGGGCGTGGAAAGTGCGCCCGGCGTCAAGGACGACGACCTGATCGCCGCCTTCTGCCGCGCAGTCCAGGCGCGCTGAACGCACAAAGAGAAAGGGCGGCCCCTCATGGACCGCCCTTCCCCTGGCTTACGCTCCGAGGAGCGATTTCAGTTCAGGCCTGGGCCCGAAATCAGAACTTCACGCCAACGCCGACGAGGCCGAGATCGGCATCGGGGGTGTTGTCGCCGATGAGCTGGTGCTTGTACTCGACCTTGGCATAGATCTTCTGGCCGAGGTCCTGCTGCCAGCCACCGCCAACGCCGACGGCGCTGTTGCAGTAACGGCAGGGCTTCGACTGCCAGTTGGCCGCAGCGTAGAGCTTGCTGCCCGGGAAGACCTTGACGCCGGCGCGGCCACCAGCACCCCACGAAACGCGGGTGTCGTCGGTCAGGATCTTGTCAGCCGAACCTTCGATGCCGACGAAGAACTTGTCGCCGAAGTCGTAGTCGTAGCCGGCTGCGACGCCCGCAACTGCTTCGCTGTCGCTGCCGTTCCAGATAAGGCCGGTGCGCGCCTCGATACGGGCTTCGTTGGCCATGGCGGGGGTGGCAACAGCTGCGGCAGCAACCGCGGCGAGCGAGACAAGTGCAATACGCATATTTTTAAACTCCAGTATTCTTCCCCCGACCCTCATCGGGGACCGCCCCGCTGGGCCCCGCATCCTTGCCGCCAGATGAACAAAATTATTCAGAAAAGGTCGAAAGTGTCACAAATCGGCCATTTAAGGACACTATCGTGTTATATGCTCACGTGTAGATGCATAATTTGCAATTGAATTCGTGAGTGAAGCTCCCAGCGCGCGAAGGCTCTGGACTTGGCCGCGCTCCTCTGCCAATCGGCCCGATTATGACTTCCATCACGCCCGTGAATTCGCTGCGTTCCCAGCCCGACGAAACCGGTCACTTCGGCAAGTTCGGGGGGCGCTACGTCGCCGAAACGCTGATGCCGCTGATCCTCGATCTCGAGAAGGAGTATCGCAAGGCCAAGCAGGATCCGGCATTCGAGGAAGAGTTCCAGGACCTGCTGAAGAACTTCGTGGGCCGCCCGAACCCGCTTTACTTCGCGCCGCGCCTGACCGAGCACTTCCGCAAGCTGGCGCCCCAGGGCAAGGGCCCGAAGATCTACTTCAAGCGCGAAGACCTCAATCACACCGGCGCGCACAAGATCAACAACTGCATCGGTCAGATCCTGCTGGCGATCCGCATGGGCAAGACCCGGATCATCGCCGAGACCGGCGCCGGTCAGCACGGTGTGGCCACGGCAACCGTCGCCGCGCGCTTCGGCCTGCCCTGCACGATCTTCATGGGCGCCAAGGACGTTGAGCGCCAGAAGCCCAACGTGTTCCGCATGAAGCTGCTGGGCGCCGAGGTCCAGCCCGTCACCAGCGGCGCGGAAACACTGAAAGACGCGATGAACGAGGCGCTGCGCGACTGGGTCGCGAACGTCCACGACACGTTCTACATCATTGGCACCGCGGCAGGACCGCACCCCTATCCGGAACTCGTGCGCGACTTCCAGAGCGTGATCGGCAACGAGACCCGCCAGCAGGTTCTCGAAGCCGAAGGCCGCCTGCCCGACATGGTTCTGGCCTGCGTGGGCGGCGGATCGAACGCGATCGGCATGTTCCACCCCTTCCTCGACGATCCGGAAGTGGCGATGGTCGGTGTCGAAGCGGCGGGGCACGGTATCGAAACCGGCCAGCACGCCGCCAGCCTAACCGGCGGCAAGCCCGGCATCCTCCACGGCAACAAGACCTACCTGCTGCAGGACGAGGACGGCCAGATCACCGAGGCGCACTCGATCAGCGCCGGTCTCGACTATCCCGGCCTCGGGCCCGAGCATTCCTGGCTGCACGAAAGCGGCCGCGTGCGCTACGTGCCGATCACCGATGACGAATCGCTCGAGGCGTTCAAGCTGTGCTGCGCACTCGAAGGGATCATCCCGGCGCTCGAAAGCGCTCACGCGCTGGCCGCCCTACCGCAGCTCACTGCCGAAATGGACGAGGACAAGATCCTCGTCGTCAACGTCTCGGGCCGCGGCGACAAGGACATCTTCACCGTCGCCGAAGTGCTGGGAGTGGAACTCTAAGACATGACCCGCTTCGAATCTGCCTTTTCCAAGGGCCCTGCGCTCGTCTGCTTCATTACCGGCGGTGACGGCGATACGGCAGCCAATCTCGACGCGCTTGTCGAAGGCGGCGCCGACGTAATCGAACTGGGCATGCCCTTTACCGATCCGATGGCCGATGGCCCCGCGATTCAGGAAGCGAACCTGCGCAGTCTCGCCAAGGGCACGCGCACGGCCGACATCTTCCGCATGGCCGCCGAATTTCGCGCCCGCCACCCGCAAGTACCGCTGGTGCTGATGGGCTATGCCAACCCGATGACGATTCGCGGGTCGGAATGGTTCGCGCAGGAATGCCGCAAGGCCGGTGTCGACGGCGTCATCTGCGTGGACGTTCCGCCCGAGGAAGACCCCGAACTCGGTCCGGCGCTGCGCGAGGCCGGCGTTTCGCTGATCCGCCTGGCGACGCCGACGACCGACACTGCCCGTCTTCCGACCGTTCTCGAAGGCTCTTCCGGCTTCCTCTACTACGTATCGGTTGCAGGGATCACCGGCATGCAGCAGGCCGCGCAGGCCTCGATCGAGGACGCCGTAGCCCGGCTCAAGGCCGCTTCGGACATTCCCGTGGCCGTCGGCTTCGGGGTGCGCACGCCCGAGCAGGCCGGGAAGATCGCCAAGGTCGCAGATGGCGTGGTCGTCGGCTCGGCCTTCATCGACCTCGTCAAGCAGCATGGCGACAATGCCGCAGGTCCTTTGCGCGAACTGACCGCGGCATTGGCCCAGGCGGTACATTCGGCACGCTGATCCCATGCGCGACTTTGCGGTTTCGGACGACCCCCGCGTCCAGACCCAGCTCGATCGCCTCGGCGCCCTTTCGGTGCCGCAGGGCCGCATCGGTCTCGACGTTGTGCGCGTGCTGCTCGAACGGCTCGGCAATCCGCAGCGCAACCTGCCACCGGTGTTCCACGTCGCCGGGACCAACGGCAAGGGATCGACCTGCGCCTTCCTGCGCGCCGCGCTGGAAGCAGCCGGCAAGACCGTCCACGTCTTCACCAGCCCGCATCTCGTGCGCTTCAACGAACGCATCCGTGTTTCGGGCAAGCTGATCGAGGACGAAACGCTGGCCCGGCACTTGGACGAAGTGCTGGACGTGGCCGAGGCCGCCGGGATCGGCGCAAGTTTCTTCGAAGTGTCGACCGCGGCGGCTTTCCTTGCCTTCTCGCGCCATCCTGCCGATGCCTGCGTGATCGAGGTCGGCCTTGGCGGCCGCTACGACGCGACCAATGTCATCGAGACCCCGGTAGTGGGCGGCATCGCCTCGCTCGGCATCGACCACGAGGCTTTCCTCCTCGTGCCCGAAGACAATGTGCCGAGCGATGCCATGGCCCGTATCGCCTTCGAGAAGGCGGGCATTGCCAAGTCCGGCGCGGCGTTGGTCACGCTCGACTATACACCGGCGATGAATCAGGCGATCCAGGGGCAGGCCGCCATCGTCGGCGCGCCGGTGATCCGCCGCGGCCAGGACTGGACGATCGTCGCTTCGCCCGAAGGGCTCACGTACTCGGACGCCCAAGGCAGCCTGTCGCTGCCCACGCCCCGCATGCCGGGCCTGCACCAGGGCGTGAACGCCGGACTGGCCATCGCCATGCTGCGCCACCAGCAGGCCGTCGAGATCCCGGAAAGCGCCTATGCCGAGGCGATGGTCCAAGCCAGCTGGCCTGCCCGCCTGCAACGGCTCGGCAATGGTCCGCTGACGGCGCTGCTTCCTGCAGGCACCGCTTGCTGGCTCGACGGCGGGCATAACCCGGACGCCGGCAACGCCATCGCCACGCATTTCCGGCGGCCGACCAGGGTTCACCTCGTTCTTGGCATGCTGGCCAACAAGGCCCCGCAGGCCTTGCTCGAACCGCTGCGCGAAAGACTTGCCAGCGTCACGGTCGTGCCGGTGCCCGGCCACGATTGCCATGACGTCGAAGCCTTCCGCCAGGTCCCGGATATCCCCGCCCCCGTTGCAGCGGCCAATGTTCGCGAGGCGCTGTCAGCGCTCCGGATCGATGCGCAGCAGGATGACGTCGTACTGATCGGCGGCTCGCTGTACCTCGCCGGTACGGTGCTGCGGGACAACGACGAAATTCCCGACTAGGCGCCGCCCCGGCTTACGCTGGCGCCGCGCGATGGCTTGAATAGCTCAGGGCAGGATCGAGCCGGTCAGGCGCCTTCGAGCGCGGTCGCGTCGATGCCCGATGCCCGGCCCAGCCTTGCAACGCGCGCCCACTCGATCAGGCACAGGACGACCGCGACCATCCCCATGGCCGTGGTGAGCAGGAACACCGGATAATAGCCGTATTCCTCGATCATCTGCCCGAGTGCGCCGCGCCCGAGCGTGCCGACCAGCAAGGTCAGGGATGACAGCAAGGCGTACTGGACGGCGCTGTAGCCCTTGGCGACGACCGAGGAGAGATATGCGACGAAAGCCGCGCCGGCGATGCCCACGGCAATGTTCTCGCCCGCGATCGCCAGCATCAGCTTGGCCAGCCGCTGGTCTCCGCCAAGGTGCGAGACGAGCCAGGTGAAGCCGCTCGCATCGCTGACCGCGGCAATACGCGCGCCGCCCAGGGCAAGATCGGCATAGAGCAGGTTCGTCAGGGCGGCGATCAGCGCACCGAAGGTCAGCGTGGCCATGCGTCCCATGACCGTGAGCAAGGTTCCGCCCAGCGCCAGTCCGACGACGAGCGCGCCGACGCCGAAGAACTTGGAAGCAATCGCGACCTCGTCCTTGGAGTACTTCAGTTCGCCAAGGTAGAACGGATAGGCAAAGCTGCCCCAGATCGCATCGGTGATCCGGTAGGTCAGCACCAGTGCGAAAACGAGGATGACCGCCCAGCCCAGTCGCCCGACGAAATCGGTCAGGGGCAGGATCAGGGCGCGGTAGCCATGGTCGACGAAGCGGTCCATCGCGCTGCGGGCGGGGCTCGCGGCGGTCAGCACGTAGCGCCCCTTGTCCTTCATGCGCACCAGCCATGCAGCCACCAGCGCCGGCACGACGACGGTGGCGATGACCACAAGCGGTCCCTTCGTAGCGATGAAGGCGACCGAATCGGGGCGTGTTTCCGGATCGCTGCCAAGCGAGCGGACCATGAACAGGCCCACCGTGATCAGCGCCCAGGCCCAGAGCAGGCCGATGCCGAAAAGCGCCCACTTGCGCACGCGCGGATCGATCTCGCCCGCTTCGCGCAGTGCCAGCAGCTCATCTTCGGCAGCGCCGATCGTGGCGGCGGTGACTTCGGCATCGGGCGCGAAGAGACCCAGCACGCCGACAAGCGCAATGATTGCCCCCATCGTCGCATAGACCGTCGGCCAGTCGGTGCGCTCGGCCAAGAACAGCGCCAGCGCGCCGCCGACCAGCGCCGCGATGCGATAGCCCATTTGATAGACGGTCGAGAGCATGTCGATCGTCGCTTCCTCGTCGGCGACATCGACCCGCCAGGCATCGACGACGACGTCCTGCGTCGCCGACGCAAAGGCGCCGATCCCGGCGAGCAGCGAGAACCAGCCAAGGGCCGTGAGCGGATTGAGGGTCGAAAGGACCAGCAGGATCAGCCCCAGCATGAGCTGCGCCGAGACGATCCACTGCTTGCGCTTGCCGAGCCGCTTGAGCAGCGGCAGTTCCACCCGGTCGAGCAAGGGCGACCAGAGGAACTTGAACGAGTAGGCAAGGCCGATCAGCGAGAATACGCCCATCGTCTCCAGATCGACCTTGGCGTCGGACAGCCATGCGTAGAGCGTGCCGAGCAGCAGCGCGTAAGGCAGGCCCGATGCGAAGCCGAACAGTGCCATGAAACCCGTCTTGCGGTTCCCGAGTGCTCGAAGGACGCGGCGCCAGCCCGGCTTCTTCGGCTGATCTGTCGCGGCTGCGGCCATTCATGAAACTCCATCGGCGTGCGGGGTTTCGGGATACGCAGCCCCCACCTGTATGGGAAGGCTGGATGAACCGGCGATCAACAGCTAAGGCGCTGCCATGGCCAGACCTCCCCAGAAACCCGGTGAACCGAGACGCCCGCGCGCGGCCACCGGCAGCAAGCGTCCCCTCAACAGCCGTCCCGGCAGCGACAAAAACCGTCCCGGCAGCGACGACGCGCGCGGCAATGCGCCGCGCAAGCCTCGTGTCCCGCGCCCGGCCGCACCGCCGACGCCCCGCGATCCCTCGCTGCCCGAGCGCGAGGGCGAACGGATCGCCAAGCTGCTCGCCCGCGCTGGCGTCGCCAGCCGCCGCGAAGCGGAACGCATGATCGCCGAGGGCCGCGTCAAGCTGGGCGACGAGCCGATTACCGCGCCCTCGACCGTCCTGAAGGATCTGCGCGGCGTAACCGTCGACGGCCAGCCGGTGAAGGCACCCGAGGCGACCCGCCTGTTCGTCTTCCACAAGCCTGCCGGACTGCTGACCGCCGAACGCGATCCCGCCGGCCGCCCGACGATCTACAATGCCCTGCGCAATGCCCTGCCTGCCGGCAGCGGCCGGGTCATGCCGATCGGCCGACTTGACCTCAACACCGAGGGCCTGCTGCTGCTGACCAACGACGGCGAGTTCAAGCGCCAGCTGGAACTGCCCGCCAACGGCGTCCCGCGCACCTACCGCGCCCGCGCTTTCGGCGATATCACGCAGGCCCAGCTCGAGGACCTGATCGACGGCATCGAGATCGACGGCATCCAATACGGCAAGATCGACGCGAATATGGAGCGTCGGACGGGGCGCAACCAGTGGATCGAAATGACCCTGACCGAGGGCAAGAACCGCGAAGTGCGCCGCGTGCTGGAACATCTCGGCCTGAAGGTCAGCCGCCTGCTGCGCATTTCCTACGGCCCCTTCGTGCTGGGCGACCTGCCCAAGGGCACGGTCGGAGAAGTTTCGCAGCGCGATCTCGAGACCTTCCGCCGCTCCCTCGGCAAGGGCAAAGGCGAATGAAGGGCACAAGTACCGGCCTGCGAATCGTTGCCGGCGCTTGGCGCGGGCGCAAGCTGGCTACGCCCGAAGGTGACGCGACGCGTCCGACCGCCGACCGCACCCGCGAGACGTTGTTCTCGATGCTGACGAGCCGCCTCGGCACGTTCGAAGGGCTGAAGGTCGCCGACCTGTTCGCAGGCTCCGGCGCGCTCGGCCTCGAAGCCCTGTCGCGCGGCGCAGCGCATTGCCTCTTCGTCGATCAGGACGCTGCCGCGATCCGCGCCATCCGTCGCAACATCGCCAACCTGCAGGCCCAGTCGCAATGCGACGTTCGGGCCTGCTCGGCACTCTCGCTGGGTCCGGCGAAGGAGCCGCTCGACCTCGTGCTGCTCGATCCGCCTTACGATACCGGAGCCGGTGCGGTCGCCGTGGACAAGCTCACGCGACTCGGCTGGATCGGGGAAACCACCTGGGTGAGCCTGGAGACGGCGCGCGGCGAGGACGTTGCGATCCGCGGGTTCGAAACCGACGCCGTACGCGATGTCGGCAAGGCACGGCTCCAAATCCTGCGCCGCATCGAATCCTGATATTGCGCCGATATGAAGTGGGCCCCGCCACGCGGCGGGACCCTTTTCGTACTCAAAAAACCGGGGCCGTTACTTGCCTCCGGGATTGCGGCAGCTGTCCTGCACGGTCTTGCTGCAGACCGGATAATCCTTGTTCATCGCAGAGGCAGGCGGCGGCGTCAGCGCCCCCTTGTAGGGGCCGCCCTGATAGCTTTCGTCCGCAGGCATCGCGGGGCGCACGGCCTGTTCGGCCGCTTGCGGCGCAGGCACCCCGGCAGTCGGCATGCCCTCGCCGGGTGGATTCGCCTGTGTTGCAGGGGTTGTGGGAGTTTCGCCGTTGAGCTGCTGGATGATCGACGCCCACGCGGTTTCACGCTGCTGCGGGCTCATCTTGTAGACCTGTCCGCGCTGGTCGGGCGTCAGGGCCCAGTACCCTTCCTGCCGCTCGGGAACGAGCGTCCAGTAATAGCCCTTGTACTCGTCCGGCCAGGCATCGTACTCGGCCTGACGGTCTGCCGGCCAGCCGTCGTACATGGCCTGCTGCTCCGGCGTCAGCGTTACCGGCGCCGCCGAGGCGACTCGCGCCGGATCGGCGGCTGCAGGCGGCGCGTTCTGGGCCAGTAGCGCACCGGGCAAGGCCGCCAGAGCAAGCGCCGATCCGCCTGCGAGAATCGATTTTCGCATGGTCTCTCTCCACTGTGTATCCGTTGCCGGACCGACGTTTCACGCCCGGGAATGTTCCATGCATGCGGCAAAGCGGCCTTGCGCCGCGATGTTCCGTTCCCTAGTTGTTCACGTGTGAACAGCCTGCAAGATACCTCGCCCAGCGGCATGCCTGCCGCCAGCAACGATCCCCTGATCGACGGCCTCAACGCGCCCCAGAAGGAGGCCGTGCTGACCACCGAAGGGCCGGTCCTGATGCTGGCAGGCGCAGGCACGGGCAAGACCGCCGCCCTTACCCGGCGTCTTGCCAACATCATCCGCAATCGCCTTGCATGGCCAAGCGAAGTGCTGTGCGTCACTTTCACCAACAAGGCCGCGCGCGAAATGCGCGACCGGGTCGGCCAGCTCGTCGGCCCCGCGGTCGAGGGCATGCCGTGGCTCGGCACCTTCCACGCCATCGCTGCCAGGATGCTGCGCCGCCATGCCGAACTGGTGGGGCTGCAACCCAACTACACGATCATCGACACCGACGATCAGCTGCGCCTGCTCAAGCAGCTCATCCAGGCCGAAGGCGTCGATGAAAAGCGCTTCCCCGCCCGCCAGCTTGCCGGGTGCATCGATCGCTGGAAGAACCGCGGGCTGAATCCGCAGGATCTCGATGCAGCGGAGAACGAAGCCTATGCCAACGGCCGCGGCCAGAAGTTCTACAGCCTCTACCAGGACCGCCTGAAGACGCTGAACGCCTGCGACTTCGGTGACCTGCTGCTGCACATGCTCAACATCCTGCGCACCCATCGCGAGGTGCTGGAGCAGTACCAGCAGCGCTTCAAGTACGTCATGGTGGACGAATATCAGGACACCAACCAGGTCCAGTACCTGTGGCTGCGCCTGATCGCGCAGGGCCGCCAGAACATTTGCGTGGTGGGTGACGACGACCAGTCGATCTATTCATGGCGCGGCGCAGAAGTCGCCAATATCCTGCGCTTCGAAAAGGATTTTCCCGGCGCGAAAGTGATCCGGCTCGAACAGAACTACCGCTCGACGCCCGAGATCCTTGCCGCTGCCTCGGGCCTCATCAACGAGAACAGCCAGCGCCTCGGCAAGACCTTGTGGACCGAGCGCCACCCCGGGGACAAGGTGCGCGTGATCGGCGTCTGGGATGCACCGGAAGAAGCGCGCCGCGTGGGCGACGAGATCGAGCGGCTCGAGCGCGAGGGCGCCCCGCTGGACCAGATGGCCATTCTCGTGCGCGCGCAGTACCAGACGCGCGAGTTCGAAGACCGCTTCATCTCGATCGGCCTCAAGTACCGGATCGTCGGCGGTTTCCGTTTTTACGAACGCGCCGAAATCCGCGATGCGCTGGCCTACCTGCGCGTTATCGCCCAGCCCGCCGACGACCTCGCTTTCGAGCGCATCTACAATGCCCCGAAGCGCGGACTTGGCGCCAAGGCGCTGGAGAAGCTGCACCAGCTCGCGCGCCGCCAGGGCATCCCTCTTGCCGCGGCCGCCATCGAAATCGTCGATACCGACGAACTGCCCGCCCGTGCGCGCAACACTTTCCTGTCGCTGATGCGCGACTTCGCCCGGTGGCGCGATCTGGAGAAGACGGAGAACCCGGCGGACCTGATGCGCACCGTTCTCGACGAAAGCGGCTATACCGACGCGCTGCAGGCCGAGCGGACAGCCGAAGCCTCCGGACGGCTGGAAAACCTTGTCGAGCTTGCCCGCGCCATGGAAGAGTACGAAAGCCTCGGCGACTTCCTCGAGCATGTCAGCCTCGTCATGGACAACGACGCGGCCAGCGACGAGGAAAAGGTCACGATCATGACCATGCACGCCGCCAAGGGCCTGGAATTCGACCACGTATTCCTGCCTGGCTGGGAGGAAGGCGTGTTTCCCTCGCAGCGTTCGCTGGACGAAGGCGGCCTTGCCAGCCTCGAGGAAGAGCGCCGCCTTGCCTATGTCGCGATCACCCGGGCGCGCCGCAAGTGCACCATCCTCCACGCCGCCAACCGCCGCATCTACGGCCAGTGGACCAGCTCGATCCCCTCGCGCTTCATCGCCGAATTGCCCGAAGATCACGTCGAAAGCGAGACGACGCTCACCGGCGGTGCTTCGCTGTGGCGCGCGCAGTGGTCAGAACATGCCGATCCCTTCGCCGACGTCGCCCGCGCCCAACCCGCGCGCACGATGACGCGCGGCCCGGGCTGGCAGCGGGCTGCCGCACGCGAATTCGAAACGAAACCCCGCCGGATCGCCGAGACGACGCGCAGCGCGGCCAGCTTCGCGGCCAAGCCGCGCACCGATATCGCCATCGGCGCGCGCGTGTTTCACGAGAAGTTCGGCTACGGCACCGTGGCCGGGCAGGAAGGCAACAAGCTGGAGATCGACTTCGAGCAGTCGGGCCGCAAGCGCGTGATCGACAGCTTCGTCAAGATCGCCTGACGCGGCGGCGGAACCGGAACGGTCACCGCCGCACGATCACGCGCGACCGGTCTCGACCGCGCGACCGCAATCTCAGGCCAGTGCGGAGACCTTGAGGAATTCGGGAACCGGACCGTTCCAGCCGTCATCGGCGGGCTCGGCCTCGCTACGGCGCTGGCGGCGTTCGCGGCGTGGCTCCTCGGCAGGTGCACGCGCTTCACGTCGCGGCGCACGCCTGGCCGACTCCTCGCGCTTTTCCGGAACCTCGCGCTTTTCCGGAACCTCGCGCCTGTCCGTATCCCTTGCCGTCTCTCTGGACGCACGGCGCGCCTTCGGCTTCTCCTCGCGCGCCTCTTCGGCTTCTTCGGTCTGGAGATCGAACAGCGGTATCTTGTGCCCGGTCAGCTTCTCGACATTGTCGATAGCTTCGGCATCCTCGGGCGCCACGAACGTGAATGCGCGGCCTGAAGCGCCGCCGCGGCCGGTGCGACCGATGCGGTGGACGTAATCGTCTGGGTGCCAGGGCGTGTCGAAGTTGAAGACGTGGCTCACGCCCTTCACGTCGAGACCCCGGGCCGCCACATCGGAGGCGACGAGGATGTTCACGTCGCCGCTCTTGAAACGGTCGAGTTCGGCGAGGCGCGCAGGCTGGTCCATGTCGCCATGGATCTCGCCGGCACCGAAGCCGTGGCCCTTCAGGCTCTTGGCCAGTTCGCGCACGGTCGTCTTGCGGTTGCAGAAGACGATGGCGGTCGAGACATTGTCGGTCCGCAGCAGGTGTCGCAGGACTTCGCGCTTCTTGCGGGCCGTCACGGCAACCTTGTGCTGGACGATGTTGATGTTGGCCGTCGCCGGGCGCGCCACTTCGATGTACTTGGGGTTCGACAGGAAGCGGTCCGACAGCTTCTTGATCGGCGGCGGCATCGTTGCCGAGAACAGCATCGTCTGGCGATTGGTCGGCAGCTTCGAGCAGATGTTCTCGATGTCGGGGATGAAGCCCATGTCGAGCATGCGGTCCGCTTCGTCGATGACGAGCAGTTCGCAGCCCGTCAGCAGGATCTTCCCGCGTTCGAACAGATCCATCAGGCGGCCCGGCGTGGCGATGAGAACGTCCACGCCCTCGGTCAGAGCCTTCACCTGGTCGCCCATCTGCACACCGCCGATGAGCAGCGCCATCTTCAGGTCGTGGTTCTTGCCGTACTTCTCGAAATTCTCGGCAACCTGGGCGGCAAGTTCGCGAGTCGGCTCGAGGATCAGCGAGCGCGGCATCAGCGCGCGGCGGCGGCCATGCGCAAGAATGTCGATCATCGGCAACACGAAGCTGGCCGTCTTGCCGGTGCCGGTCTGGGCGATGCCGATGAGATCCTTCATCATCAGGACCGGCGGAATCGCTTGGGCCTGGATCGGAGTCGGTTCGGTATAGCCCGCGGCTTCCACCGCTTGCAGCAATTCTTCAGACAGGCCGAGATCGGCAAAGTTCATAGGCGAACAAGTTTCCGGAAATACGAGAGTAACAGGTCGCAAGGAAGCTAGCGGGATTTTGCATCACCGCGCGCATCGTTTGTGCAACTGGCCGCGCCCTATGCGTGATCCAGTATAAAAGTCAAGGAAATCCGCGAAAGAGCTGCGCGAATTCGCTCAATGATCGACTTCAACCAATTGGCGGATCCGGGTGAGCTTGCAATTCATGCCACTGCGCGAAAGCAGCGTGTCGCGGTCGACGCACAATTGTCCGTCGGATGTATGCGACAGGTAAAAGCCGGAATAGAAGTCCCGTGCCCTGCAGGCCCGCTCCAGTTCGGCACTGACGAGACGCCGGTCGCGCATGAACAGGAGCAGGCGATTGTCGCCATCCGGCTGAACCCCGGCGATGCCCGCGATCGACAGACACTTGCCGATCTTTCGCTCGGAAAAATGCGAACCGATCTCGCCATCGGGAAGGCCCACGAACATGTCGGGCGGCGCGGTGCGCGGGCTGCGTGGGGTAATGCGGATCGTCATGCGCTGCTCGATCCTGACCTGCCATGCATCCTGCGGCTCCACCCGCTGAAAGGCAGAAACGGTGAATGGCCAGGCAGGAAGCGCGGCGCGCGTCTCGTCACTGAACGGCACGGCATCGGCTTCGCGCCTGGAATAGACCGCCGTGCCGTCATCGTCGGGCAGCCAGCCCGCATCGAATCCGCTCTTATCCATCGACCGCTCGCTATCGACCAGGCCTGCTGCCGGAAGCAGCACCATGATCGGATAAAGCATCGCAGTCGCAAGATTCATCGTCGAGCAGGTTCCCTGAACACGGTGACGCCGTAAGTGCAGCCATAGCCCATGAGCTTGAACCACCGCTTAACTTGAAACGGAAGTCGATCACATCGCGCACGGTCAGGCAAGGCGTGCAAGCAATTGCAAGGATTGAGGATGAAACGGCCAGTTCGCTGTGGCATAGCGAACTCATGAACGGTTCCGACACATTTTTCGAAGAAGCCCTCTCCCTGCTTGGCCCTCGCGGAATCACGCGCGACCCCGATCTTGTTGCACCTTCGCTGACCGATTGGCGCGGACGCTACACCGGGCGCGCGATCGGCGTGGCCTCTCCCGCCAGCACCGCCGAAGTCGTCGCCCTCGTCAAGCTATGCGGGGCCCATGGCGTACCTATCGTGCCGCAAGGCGGTAACAGCGGCATGTCGGGCGGGGCCACCCCGGACGAATCGGGCACAGCTGTGGTCCTTTCGCTGCGGCGCATGAACGCGATTCGCGAGATCGACACCGAAGGTCGCCGCGCCACCTGCGAGGCCGGCGTGGTGCTGCAGACACTGCACGAAGCGGCAGATGCCAAGGGCCTGCGCTTTCCGCTCACCCTGGGCGGAAAAGGTTCTGCGACCGTGGGCGGCCTGATCTCCACGAACGCCGGCGGCTGCCAGGTCCTGCGCCATGGCTCCATGCGCGCGCTCGTCCTGGGCCTCGAGGCTGTCCTGCCTGACGGCCAGGTCTTCTCGATGCTGACGCCGCTGAAGAAGGACAATCGCGGCTTCGACCTCAAGCAATTGCTGATCGGCTCAGAAGGCACGATGGGCGTCGTCACCGCGGCCACGCTCAAGCTGCTGCCCGCCGTCGCCGACCGCGTCGTGATCTGGGCAGGCGTGCCCGCCCTTGGCGATGCGCGCAAGCTCATGCTGTTTTGCGAAGACGCCATGGGCGAGGCGCTCGAAGGCTTCGAGGTGCTACCCCAGGCCTGTCTCGATGCCGTGCTGCATCACTTGCCCGATTCCCGCGCGCCGTTGGAAGGGCGCCACGGTTGGCACGTACTGATCGAAGTCGTGGCCGATCGCGCCGCGGCCGATACGCTGCGCGAGCGGTGCGAAACCATGATGGCCGCGGCTTTCGAGAGCGAACTGGTCGAAGACGCCGTCATGTCGGCCAGCGAAGCCCAGGCCGAAGCCTTCTGGTTGCTGCGCGAATCGATTTCTCCCGCCGAGCGCGAGCGCGGACCGGCGATGCAGCACGACATTTCCGTGCCGGTCGAGAAGATGCCAGAATTCGTCGAGACGACGGCGCCGATGATCGAGGCGAAATGGCCCGGCACGGAAGCCGTCGCTTTCGGGCACCTGGGCGATGGCAACGTGCACTATCATGTCATTGCGCCGAACGTGGAGGACGCACTCGCCTGGCAGACCGGCCCGGGCAAGGACATCAGCCGTTATGTGCACGATCTCGTAACCGAGTGGGGCGGCTCGATTTCGGCCGAGCACGGCATCGGGCAGATGAAGCGCGACGAACTGGCGCGTCTCGGCGATCCGGTCGCTCTGTCCATGCTGCGGGCGGTCAAGCAGGCAATCGATCCGAAGGGCATTCTCAACCCCGGCAAACTGATCTGAAGCGCTCCGCAAAAAGGAGGTCCTGTGCCCGTGCGCAACGCGGCCAGCGCGCTTGCGCGCCTGCAACCCAGCCACTAAAGCGACCTATCCAAAAATCTACCCAGCCTGCGGAGAAGATCGTAATGGCCAGCGCGCCGCAAAATTCTGCCCTGCCCTTGTTCTACAAGGACCTTATCCCGCTCAATTCACAGCAGCATGCCTCGTGGAAGACGCGCGCGACCGACAAGGCCACCTGGCTGGTCGGGGTGAATTCCGTCCCGCTCACGGTCGAGGAATTCCCGCAGGCCCAGCGCAACTTCCCCATCATCTTCACCACTGGCGACAATCCGGTCCCACTCGCGCTGATGGGCATGAACGAGGGCGTGAACGTCTTTGTCGACGAAGACGGCACCGTGAACTCCCCGGTCTACATCCCGGCTTATGTCCGTCGTTACCCCTTCATGCTCGCCAAGCTGCGTCAGGAAAGCGATGAACTCTCGCTGTGCTTCGACCCGACCAGCGACCTTGTCGGCGAGCTTGACGAAGGCCAGGCGCTCTTCGACGGCGCAGATCCGGCCGAAGCCACCAAGAACATGCTCCAGTTCTGTGAGAACTTCGAGATCGCGGGCAACAAGACCGCCAACTTCATCGCCGAGCTCAAGAAGCACGACCTGCTGATGGACGGCGAGCTGAACATCGAGACCGGCCAGGGCCAGCCTTTCAACTATCGCGGCTTCCAGATGGTCAACGAGGAAAAGCTGCGCGAGATGCGCGGCGACATCCTGCGCCAGTGGAACCAGAACGGGATGCTGCCGCTGATCTACGCACACCTGTTCTCGCTCGAACTCGTGCGTGACATTTTCGGCCGCCAGATCAGCCAGGGCAAGGGCCCTCTGGTGCCGGCCAACGCCTGACCGAAAAACCGATGCGGACGAGGGTTTTGACAAATTTGTCACACTCTCGTCCAATTCGCCACGGTCGGTTCGGAAACTTCGTGCAAAGCGATTCCGAGTTGTTTTAAAGAACCTCTTGAATCTCGCCTCAGGCCTGCATATTATTGCAATGCCTGATCGGCGCTACCCTCATGGCCCGGTCGGGTTGGTGCACATCGTGCACCTCCTCCCTGAACCTTGGCCACCTCGTGCATCGCACGAGGTGGTTTTTTAATGGCCAGAGAGAGTTTTCAGAAAACCCGGCGAAAACCGCCAGATTTCGCCAACTTATGCGCGCAAGTCATTCTGCAGCCAGCGGCCACTCCCTGCCGCCGGCAGCCTGCCCGAGATCGGCGACGACAGCCGCCAGACGTTGGACCATTGCCACGAGCACATCGACGACTCGCGGCAGGCCCTCTCCCGGCTCGGAAAGATTCGCATCGAGATAGCAACTGCGGTCGATCTCGAGCTGGAAAGCATGCAGCCCGCGCTGCGGCTGCGCGTGGCGTTCAAGCACGTAACCCCCGGCATAAGGGCGATTGTGTGCAGCCGGCAGGCCGTGCTCCGCGAAATGGGCAAAGGCCGTGGCGATCACGCTGCCGTGGCAAGTCACACCGAATCGGTCGCCGACGACATATTGCGCGCCCGTAACGCCGAATCGATTCGGCAACGGCGGCATCGAATGCAAATCCAGCAGCAGTGCCGCCCCCCAGCGCTCACGCAGATTGCCCAACTGCTCGGCCAGGGCGTCATGATAAGGCGCGTGAATCCCATCGACCCGGGCGGTAAGATCCTGCCTTGCGTGGCGCGAACGCCACAGTTCTCCCAGGCCGGGCAAGCGCCGCGGAATCAGCCCCAGCCCGCTCAGGACCCGCCGGCTCGGCATCTCTCCATTGCGCTCGGGCCGCGCCGAACGCTCGAACATTTCCCAATCGATATCCTCGGGCGCGCGATTGAGATCGATCATCGCTCGCGGGGCGTGGGCCATCAGCAGGCTCGCCCCGGTTCGCGCCGCGATCTCCTCGCCAAGACGATCGACGTAACGGTCCTCCAGCCGCAGCGAGACCGACTCGGGATGGCGCATCTCGCGCAGCAGGCCGCTGGGGTAGACCCTGCCCGCATGGGGGACGGCAACGAGTACGGGTATCGCCGAGGGTTCGGCTGCGGTGATCGTGAAAGCCGGGCTCGCCGGAGCGCCGGGAATCTGCCCTCCCGTTCGTCTTTGCGAATCACTCTCGCCCACTTTGCTCACCATGCCCTTGAAACTGGTCCTTTCACTTTCGCCTGTCAAAACGTCCCGTTCCCGGTCAGTCCCAAATCCAGACGAGAATGTTAACCCGTCCTAGCGTATGACCCATCTTCCGGTCGCACCGAAAGCGACCACGTTCAACGACATGGAAATACGGGACGACAAGGCGATGATCCGCATCCTGCTAGCCGAAGACGATGAGGCGATGCGCACCTATCTGGCACGGGCATTGGAAAATGCCGGATACGATGTGGTTGCCGTCGATTGCGGCACAAGCGCCCTGCCCCATCTGGAAACCGAGACTTTCGACCTGCTGCTTTCGGACATCGTCATGCCAGAGATGGACGGCATCGAACTGGCGCAGCGCTGCGCCGAAGTCTCGCCGATGACCAAGGTCATGTTCATTACCGGTTTTGCCGCCGTCACCCTGCGCGCCAGCCGCGAGGCACCGCAGGCGAAAGTCCTTTCCAAGCCCTTCCATCTTCGCGATCTTGTCATGGAAGTGCAGCGGGTTTTCGGCCTTCCCGAGCACGCTCGACTTTAATTGAAAAATTCCTGCCAAAGCGGCTTGCATCACCTGAAACATGACGCTAGAGGGCCAGTCCTCCGAGCGGGAACGCCCGCAAGGAGCTCTGGACGGAATGGGCGTATAGCTCAGTGGTAGAGCACTATGTTGACATCGTAGGGGTCGCAAGTTCAATCCTTGCTACGCCCACCATTCCCCAGGCCTGATGGCTAGAAACCCGTCGCGAAAGCGGCGGGTTTTCTGCTTTCCGGGACCGGCATGGTGACCGGTCGCAATCGGTCGGAGCGCGCCAACGCCTCCGGGGAAGATCGGATCGACGCCACCGCGCAGGCGAACTGGCGCCAAAATGCCGTTCCTTGCCTTGCTAAGCGTCCACCCTCTCCTTAAGAGACGCCCAAATTCTCATCCCCAGGGGAGCTTTCAAGCATGGCAAAAATCAAGGTAGCAAATCCCATCGTAGAGATGGACGGCGATGAAATGACCCGGATCATCTGGGAATGGATCCGCGAGCGTCTGATTCTCCCCTACCTCGACATCGACCTCAAGTACTATGACCTCTCGGTCACCAAGCGCGACGAGACCGACGACCAGATCACCGTCGACGCCGCCAACGCCACCAAGCAGTATGGCGTTGCCGTGAAGTGCGCGACGATCACCCCCGATGAAGCCCGCGTAGAGGAATTCAGCCTCAAGAAGATGTGGAAGTCGCCCAACGGCACGATCCGCAACATCCTCGGCGGCGTCGTCTTCCGCGAACCCATCGTGATCTCGAACGTTCCCCGCCTGGTTCCGGGCTGGACCGACCCCATCGTCGTGGGCCGTCACGCGTTCGGCGACCAGTACCGCGCCACCGACACCCTGATCCCTGGCCCCGGCAAGCTGCGTCTCGTCTGGGACGGTGAAAACGGCGACAAGATCGACCTCGACGTGTTCGACTTCCCGGCTCCGGGCGTCGCCATGGCCATGTACAACCTCGACGAATCGATCCGCGACTTCGCGCGTGCTTCGTTCAACTACGGCCTCGGCCTGAAGTGGCCGGTCTACCTGTCGACCAAGAACACGATCATGAAGGCCTACGACGGCCGCTTCAAGGATCTGTTCCAGGAAGTGTTCGACACCGAGGGCTTCGCCGAGAAGTTCAAGGAAGCCGGCATCACCTATGAGCACCGCCTGATCGACGACATGGTCGCCTCGGCGCTCAAGTGGTCGGGCAAGTTCGTCTGGGCCTGCAAGAACTACGACGGCGACGTGCAGTCGGACACCGTTGCACAGGGCTTCGGCTCGCTGGGCCTGATGACCTCGGTCCTGATGGCACCCGACGGCAAGACCGTCGAAGCGGAAGCCGCCCACGGCACCGTCACCCGTCACTACCGCCAGCACCAGCAGGGCAAGTCGACCTCGACCAACCCGATCGCCTCGATCTTCGCCTGGACGCGTGGCCTCATGTACCGCGGCAAGTTCGACAACACGCCGGACGTCGTGAAGTTCGCCCAGACCCTCGAGCGCGTCTGCATCGAGACCGTCGAAAGCGGCGCGATGACCAAGGACCTCGCGCTGCTGATCGGTCCCGAGCAGAGCTGGATGACCACCGAGCAGTTCTTCGAAGCCATCGTCGAGAACCTCGAGAAGGAAATGGCCTCCTGGGCCTGACCTTTACGGTCCATGGATTCGAGCAGCTCCGGCTGCCGGAACAGGAAGAGCCCTCCCCCACGCGGGGAGGGCTTTTTCTTTACCTGCACGTCATGCGGCGCAGGTAGCGCCCTTGACTTTTGTTCTCTTTATGTTCACATCGTGGCATGCAACCTCTCAAGGGAAGAGGCGCTGCCAGCGGGGCGCCAAGCTCTCGCTTCAACCTGCCCGGACGGGAAGCCGACGGGGACTGGCTCGACAGCGTCGCCGACATCGACGGCCCTCCCCGCAACCCGGCCACGAGCGTGACCGAGGAGCATCCCCGCACGATCCTGTCTTTCAACAAATCGCCGGATATTCCCTTCGATCGCTCGATCAATGCCTATCGCGGCTGCGAACATGGCTGCATCTACTGTTTCGCGCGGCCCAGCCACGCCTTTCACGACCTTTCGCCCGGCCTCGATTTCGAAACCAGGCTCTTCGCCAAGCCCGATGCGGCAAGGCTCCTGCGCACCACGCTGGCAAAGCCAGGCTATCGGCCGGCACCGATCGCGATGGGAACCAATACCGATCCCTACCAGCCGATCGAGGCGCACTACCGCATCACGCGCGAGATCCTCGAAGTCTGCCTGGAGACGCGCCACCCGGTGACGATCACCACCAAGTCGGACCGGGTCCTGCGCGATCTCGACATCCTGCGCGAGATGGCGCAATTCGATCTGGTGGGCGTGGGCATTTCAGTGACCAGCCTCGATGCCCACCTCTCGCGCCTGCTGGAACCTCGGGCGGCCACCCCGGCCAGGCGAATTGCCGCGCTGGGCAAGCTGGTCGAGGCCGGAATTCCCGCCCATGTCTCGATCGCTCCGGTAATCCCGGCGATCACCGACCAATTCCTGGAGGCGATACTGGAATCCGCGGCAGGGCAAGGCGTGCGCGGCGCCATGTGGATCATGGTGCGCCTGCCCCACGAAGTTGCGCCGCTGTTTCGCGAATGGCTGGAAGTGCACTTCCCCGAGCGAGCCTCCAAGGTCATGGCGACGATTCGCGAGATGCGCGGCGGCAAGGACAACGACCCGCGTTTCTTTGAGCGCATGCGCCCCAGCGGCGTGTGGGCCGATCTGTTCCGCAATCGCTTCCGGCTTGCGGCCAAACGGCATGGCTTCGGCCCGCCGGATCTCCATCTGGACTGCTCCGGTTTCAAGGCGCCCGACGCAAGCGGACAGTTGTCGTTCCTCTAGGCACGTCTCGTCCCTGAACAGGCTCGATTCGGCGCAGGACATGTCAGTTTTGAAACAACTCGCTGGGTGGCGAGTTCTTCGCTGCAGACAAGGAATTCAAAAGGAGGTCTTCATGGCCGAAGAATACACCACCCACGAAACCACACGCGAAACGTCGCAGGCTCCGCACACGACTGTAATTCACGAGAAGAGTTCTTCCAGTGGAACCGGAATCGTCATGGCGGTCATTGTCCTCGTCGCGGTTATCGGCGGGATTTACCTGTTCAGCCAGACATCGAGCAGCGAAGCAGCCAAGGACAACGCCATCGCCAATGCGGCGAACAGCGTGGGCAACGCGGCCGAACAGGTCGGCGACGCCGCCGAGACCGCTGCCGGCAACGCGGCCAACCAGTAATTCGAGCCGAGGCGGCTGCCCGCCTAGCGGCCGCCTTCGTCATACCGGCAGCGTGTAGTCCTTGTATTGCACGCGAAGGTCCTTCTTGCTGATCTTTCCGGTGCCCGTGTGCGGCAGGGCATTCACCAGTTCCACCGCATCGGGCAGCCACCAGCTGGCGACCTTGTCGCGCAGGAATTCGCGCACGTCCTCACCGTGCAGACTGCTGCCACCGCGCGGCACGACGATGAGGAGCGGCCGTTCGTCCCACTTGGGATGCGCAATTCCGATGGCCGCCGCCTCGACGACGTCCGGGTGCCCCACCGCGGCGTTCTCCAGTTCGACCGAGCTTATCCATTCCCCGCCCGACTTGATGACGTCCTTGGTGCGGTCGGTCAGCCTGACCGAACCGTCCGGCATGATCGCCGCCACGTCTCCGGTATCGAACCAGCCCTGTTCATTCGCAGCATCTTCTTCCGCCTTGAAATAGCGCCTGATCGTCCAGGCCCCGCGCACTTGCAGCGCGCCCGAGGCCTTGCCATCGTGAGGCAGCGGCGTTTCATGGTCATCGAGCGAAACGATGCGCACTTCGCTGCCATAGACCACCCTGCCCTGCAGGCATTTGCGATCGACCTGTTCGTCGAACGACAGCGTGTCCCAATCGGCCCCTTCATAGGAAACCGTCGCGATCGGGGAAGTCTCGGTCATGCCCCAGGCATGGCCCACCCGCACACCGCTGCGCATCAGCCGTTCCACGACGCTGCGCGGAAAGGCAGCGCCGCCCGATATGGCGTAAGCGATCGGCGGCATGTCCTTGCCCGTCTCGTCGAGGTGCTGGAGAAAGGCGAACCAGACCGTCGGCACGCCGGCGACATGCGAAACCCGCTCCTGCTCGATAAGCGCACAAAGCGCCGACGGATCGTTGACCTGGCTATAGACCAGCTTTGCCCCGGTCGCCGCGCAGCCCCAGGGCATGCCCCAGTTGTTGGCATGGAACATCGGCACGATGGGTAGAACGCACGATCGCGGCTCCAGCGCCAGGCACGATGTGGCGATCATCGCCAAGGTGTGCAGCATGTTCGAACGGTGCGAATAGAGCACGCCCTTGGGGTGCCCGGTCGTGCCGCTGGTGTAGCATAGCATGCACGGATCGCGCTCGTCTCCCGGCGCCCAGGCCGTCTCGCCGTTCTCGGCACCGATCCAGTCGTCGAACGCGGGCGCATGCTCGGGCGAATCGAAGCAGATGTAATGCTCGATCCCCGGACACAGCGGACGCAGGCGGTCGACGATGGGCTGGAATGCCGCATCATAGATCAGCACCCGGTCCTCGGCATGGTTGATGATGAAGCTGAGCTGGTCGTCGAAGAGCCGCGGATTGATCGTGTGCAGCACGCAGCCGGCTCCGGGCGCGCCGTACCAGGTAACGAGATGGCGCGAGTGGTTCATCGCCAGCGTCGCGACCCGATCCTGCGGCTGCATGCCAAGGCGCCGCAAGGCCTGCACCATCTTCAGCGCATCGCGCCGAACTTCCCCCCAGTTGGTGCGGGACTGCGTTCCATCCGCCCAGTGGGTGACGATCTCGCGCTCGCCATGTTCCCGCGCGGCATGGTCGATCAGACCCGTGACCCGCAGCTCCCAGTCCTGCATCGCACCCAGCATCGGCTCTCCTCTCTGCGGCTGTGCCTTTGCGCACTTATGCCTTGAGACAGGAGGGTAATCATCGGCGCGGCACTAGGCCATAGCAAACCGACCTTTGCAAATCAGGCCGCGCGGCGCAGCCCTTCCGGGCCGCGGCGGGCAGTCAGCGAAATGTTGGAGAGGCCATCGATCGTCGCGAGCTGCTCGGCAAATTCGCCGTCGAGCGCGAAGTCACGGCCCAGCCGCACTTTCTGCTCACGTCCGTTGCCCAGCTTGAGGTTGGCGATGACCTCGCCCCCGCCAGGCGATCCGGGACGCATCAGCAGCGCCAATTCCTGCACCGCCTCCACCCGGTCGATGTCGAGCCGCAGCAGCATGCGCGCATCGGCTTTCACTTCGGCCAGTGGCCGCGCCCCGCGCACCGTGACCCGGGGAGGCTCGTCCGCGCTCGGACTGTCCAGTTCGACGTTGAGCAGGACGCAAGTGCCTTCCTTCGCCCACTTCACGAAGTTCTCGACCAGGCTTTCCTCGAAGCACGACGCGGAGAAATTCCCCGACTGGTCCGAGAAGTCGGCCATGACGAAGTCCTTGCCCTTGCGGGTCTTGCGCTTCTGCACGTTCTCGACAAGCGCAGCCATGACTGCGCCGGATCGTCCGCCGCCGCCCGAGCCGCCGGCGATCAGGCTGGCGTGCGTGCGCGCACCATTGGCTGAGGCCACCGCGCGGAACTGCTCGACCGGG
Source organism: Novosphingobium sp. PP1Y (assembly GCF_000253255.1). NCBI lineage: Bacteria > Pseudomonadati > Pseudomonadota > Alphaproteobacteria > Sphingomonadales > Sphingomonadaceae > Novosphingobium > Novosphingobium sp. PP1Y. The sequence goes on from NC_015580.1 coordinate 3,200,041, forward strand.
TGGGCGGCGAAGTAGAAGCCGAAATTCTCGCGCTCCTTGGCCATCTGGTCCATCCGGCTCCAGGGTTCGGCATCGACGAGACGCAGCCCCGGCTCGGCGTGATCGTCGCCGCCGAACAGGCCCGCCTGCCCGCTCGAACGGCTGCGCGAGGCTTCATCGGCAACGGCCAGAAGCAGGTCCGCATTGGCCAGCACCTTCGCACGGTTCGGCTCGAGGCTGTCGAGCGCACCGGCCGCGCCCAGGCTTTCAAGCTGGCGGCGGTTCATCGATCCGGCCGGAGCGCGCTTGAACAGGTCGTGCAGGCTGACGAACTTGCCGTTCGCCTGACGCTCCCCGACGATCGCGTCCATCGCCTTTTCACCGACGTTGCGGATGCCCGCCAAGGCATAGCGCACGGCGTGGCTGTCGTGGGTTTCCTCGACGATGAATTCCGCTTCCGACATGTTGATGTCGGGCGCGGCCAGTTCGATGCCGTTGCGCCGTGCATCGTCCACGAAGATCGCCAGCTTTTCCGACTGGTGCATGTCGAAGCACATGGCCGCTGCATAGAATTCGTGCGGGTAATGCGCCTTCAGCCAAGCGGTATGATAAGCGAGCAGCGCGTAGGCGGCTGCGTGCGACTTGTTGAAGCCATAGCCGGCGAACTTGTCGATCAAGTCGAACAGTTCGTTGGCCTTGGGCTCGTCGATGTCGGATAGTTCCTTGCAGCCGGCCACGAAGCGGGCGCGCTGCTTGTCCATCTCCTCCTTCTTCTTCTTGCCCATCGCGCGGCGCAGCAAGTCTGCATCGCCGAGCGAATAGCCCGCCAGGATCTGCGCGGCCTGCATGACCTGCTCCTGATAGACGAAGATGCCGTAAGTTTCGGCGAGGATGCCCTCGAGCTTTTCGTGCGGAAACTCGATCTGCTCCAGCCCGTTCTTGCGGCGGCCGAAGAGCGGGATGTTGTCCATCGGTCCCGGACGATACAGTGAGACTAGCGCAATGATGTCGCCGAAGTTGGTCGGCTTCACGGCCGCCAGGGTGCGGCGCATGCCCTCCGATTCCAGCTGGAACACGCCGACCGTGTCGCCGCGCTTGAGCAGTTCGTAGACGGCCGGATCGTCCCAGCCGAGGCTCGACAGGTCGATCCTGATCCCCCGCCGTTCGAGCAGGTCGCAGGCCTTGCGCAGTACCGACAGGGTCTTGAGGCCGAGGAAGTCGAACTTCACGAGCCCGGTATCCTCGACCGATTTCATGTCGAACTGGGTGACCGGCATGTCCGAACGCGGATCGCGGTAAAGCGGGACCAGCTTTTCCAGCGGGCGGTCGCCGATGACGACGCCCGCCGCGTGGGTCGAGGAATTGCGCGGCAGGCCCTCGAGCTGCACGGCCAGGTCGACCATGCGGCGCACTTCGGGATCGGTGTCGTATTCGCGGCGGAACTCGGCGACCGGCGGGTCCTTGGTGACGCCGTGTTCCTTGCGGCCGTTGAGCGCCTCGGTGAGGTTCCACGGGTCGGTCGGATGGTTGGGCACCATCTTGCACAGCGAATCGACGCGGCCGTAGCCCATCTGCAGGATGCGCCCGCAGTCGCGCAGCACCGCGCGGGCCTTCATCTTGCCGAAGGTAATGATCTGCGCGACGTGGTCGTGGCCGTACTTGCGCTGGACGTAGCGGATCACTTCGCCGCGGCGGGTTTCGCAGAAGTCGATATCGAAGTCAGGCATCGAGACGCGTTCCGGGTTGAGGAAGCGTTCGAAAAGCAGGCCCAGCCTGAGCGGGTCGAGATCGGTAATGGTCAGCGCCCAGGCGACCAGCGAGCCGGCACCCGAACCACGGCCCGGGCCGACCGGAATGCCGTTGTCCTTGGCCCACTTGATGAAGTCGGCAACGATCAGGAAGTAGCCGGGGAAACCCATGCCGATGATGATCTGCGTCTCGAAATCGAGGCGGTCGGCATAGGCAAGGAAGTCCTCGCTCACGCCCTTTTCGCGCAGGGTCTCGTAAGCCGCCTTGCGCTCGTCGCCCTTGAAGGCCAGCGCCTCGTCGAGTTCGTCCTCGCTGACGTCGGGCCAGTAGGGCAGCAGGCGCCGCGCAAGGCCGCGCCGGGCATCGTCTACCAGCATCCGCGCCTCACCTTCGCGGTCGCCGGCAAGGCTTGGCAGAAGGGGCTTGCGGCGCGGCGGCGCAAAGGCGCAGCGCTGGGCGACGACCATGGTGTTGGCGATGGCTTCGGGCAGGTCCGCGAAAAGCTCCTGCATGACATCGACCGGCTTGACCCAGCGCTCGGACGAAGAGCGCGGCCGGTCCGGCGCATCGACCTGCGTGGAGTTGGCGATGCACAGCATGCCATCGTGCGCGGAATGAAAGCTCGCCTCGGAATATTGCGCCGGGTTCGACCCGACCAGCGGAATGTCGCGCTCATAGGCAAGCGCGATCAGGTCTTCCTCGGAGGCATCCTCCTCGGGCTCGCCGGTGCGGGTAATCTCGATGTAGAGGCGGTCGCCGAACAGGCCCTGCAGGGTATCGCAGTAGCGCTCCGCCGCCTCGGGACGGTCGTCGGCATAAAGCCGCGCCAGCGCGCCCTCGTTGCCGCCGGTGAGGCAGATCAGGCCATCGGTATGGCCGCGCAGCGATTCCAGTTCCACATGGGGATCGAGTTCCAGCGGCCGGTCGAGGTGGGCGCGGCTGACGTGGCGGCACAAGTTGAGCCAGCCATCCTCGTTCTGGGCGAACAGCGCCAGCCAGTCGATCGGCAGATCCTGCCCCTGCGCAACCGCCCCCGGACGGGCGACGGCGAGAAAGGTCCCGACAACGGGCTGCACCCCTGCGTCCATGCAGGCACCGGCGAAAGTCGGGGCGCCATAGAGACCATTGCGGTCGCAGATGGCGATGGCCGGAAACTTGCGCTCCTTGGCCAGCTTGGCGATCGCCTTGGGGTCGATCGAGCCGTCCAGCATCGTGAAGCTAGAGAAGATGCGAAGCGGGACGAAAGGCGAGAACGGCATGATGGGAATTTAGGCATCGCGCGCCCGCGCGATCAAGGCCGCGCTGGCGACAAAGCGGGGGATAGCGCGCATTGCCGCGGCGCAAATTGCCGGCCTTGCCCCGTCCCCGCGCAATCGCGAAAGGGCCCCTGCCGGATCAGAGCAGCGCTTCGATGTCCTTCGCAAGGCCCTCGGGCTTGTCGGTCGGACCATAGCGACGCACGACCTTGCCTTCGCGGTCGATCAGGAACTTGGTGAAGTTCCACTTGATCTTCTTCGTGCCCAGCACGCCGGGCGCTTCGGCCTTGAGCCAGTCGAACAGCGGATCTGCGCCCGGGCCATTGACTTCGATCTTGCCCATAAGCGGAAACGAGAGACCGAAATTGACCTCGCAGAATTCGGCGATCTCATCGGCCGAACCCGGTTCCTGGCCGCCGAACTGGTTGCAGGGAAAGGCGATCACTTCGAACCCGCGGTCGCGGTACTTCTGCCAGAGCGCCTCAAGACCCTTGTACTGCGGGGTGAAGCCGCACTTGCTTGCCGTGTTGACCACCAGCAGGACCTTGCCCGCCTTGTCGGCAAGGGCCAGCTTGTCACCATTGGGAAGCGTCGCATTGAAATCGGCGATAGTCTTCAAGGTCGGCACCTCGTTGTCTGAAATCGCTTTCAAGGAAGAAACCTCGCAGGCGCACGCGCAGGCCCCAGCGAGACCGACCGGCAATGCGGGTCGGTCTCACCGTGCAACCTGCGTCAGTCCGGGGTCTTGGGAAAGTCCGCGCGGCGGAAAAGCGCGCGAATCTCACCGATGGAAAGACGGTGATCGCCTTCCTTCTGGATCGCGTATTCCCTCTGCTTTTCTTCGGGCAGGTCCATGACGAAGTCGATCAATTGGGCCACGGTGCCGCGACGGATCGTCTTGAACCGGTGGAACAGACCGCCCCCATCGGCGCACTTGTGCAGTTCCGCCGAATCGTTCCAGCCGAAACCGCGCGGCGCCTCCGGTTCACCCTGGATCGTGGAGGGAGAGTCGCTCATCTGCGTGGTCCTTTCGTATTCCCTGTGGTTTTCTTTCAACTTGGGCATTTGCCGCAGCGAAATCAACGTGGATCCTCACGGCGTCCTGCAATGATGCAGGCCAAGTCGGTGTGTCGCTATTGCAGCACGCCGTCGTGCAGACGCACGACTCGGTCCATGCCCAGCGCCAGCCGCTCATTATGCGTGGCGACCAAGGCGGCGCTGCCCTGCCCGCGCACGAGACGCAGGAACTGGTCGAAGACCTTGTCGGCCGTCGCCTCGTCAAGATTGCCGGTGGGTTCGTCGGCCAGCACCAGCCGCGGCCGGTTGGCCAGCGCGCGGGCCACTGCGACGCGTTGCTGTTCGCCGCCCGAGAGCTTGCTCGGGCGATGCTCGAGGCGTTGACCAAGGCCAAGTGCGCCCAGCAGCTCGCGCGCGCGCTCTTCGCATTCCTCGCGCGGCTTGCCGGTGATCAATTGCGGCAGCACGACGTTCTCGATCGCGTTGAAGTCGGGCAGCAGGTGGTGGAACTGATAGACGAAGCCGATGTGATCGCGGCGCACCCAGGCGCGTTCGTCCTTGCCCAGTTTCGAGGCATTGATCCCGGCAATCTCGATATGGCCGCCGAAGCCGCCTTCAAGCAGGCCTATGGCCTGCAGCATCGTCGACTTGCCCGAGCCCGACGGGCCCAGCAGCGCCACGATCTCGCCGGGGCGGATCACAAGGTCGACGCCGCGCAGCACGTCGATAGTGACGCCGCCCTGCTCGAAGCTGCGCGTCAGCTTCTCGATACGCACGACCGGAACGCCGCGCTCGGCGCCGACGTGCGGTTCCTTGACATTCACGGGTTCACTCATAGCGCAGCACCTGCACGGGATCGGTGCTCGCCGCCTTGAAGGCCGGGTAGAGCGTGGCAAGGAAACTGAAGGCGAGCGCCATCAGGCAGATAACGGCGATCTCCACCGGATCGGAGCGGGCCGGCAATTCGGTCAGGAAGCGGATCGAAGGGTCCCACAGGTTCTGTCCGGTGACGATTTCCACGAGATGGACGATCGGCTGGCGGAAATAGAGGAACACGAAGCCCAGGATAACGCCCGCCACCGTGCCGAGCGCACCGATGCAGAAGCCCGTGGTGACGAAGACCTTGAGCAGCGATTTTCGCGTCGCCCCCATCGTGCGCAGGATCGCTATGTCGCGCGTCTTGGCGCGCACCAGCATGATCAGCGACGAGAGAATGTTGAACACCGCGACCAGCACGATGATCGAGAGCACGACGAACATCGCCACGCGCTCCACCGCCAGCGCCTCGAACAGCGAGGCATTGATCGTCTTCCAGTCGGTGACGATGGCCTGCCCGGCCAGCTTGCGCTCAAGCGGGGCAAGGATCTGGTCGACACGGTCGGGATCGGTCGTGGTCACTTCGATCATGCCGATCGAATCGCCGGTCAGCAGCAGCGTCTGCGCATCCTTCATCGGCATCACCACAAAGGCCTTGTCGTAGTCGTAGACGCCGATCTCGAAGATCGCGGCGACGCGATAGGCGATCTGGCGCGGCACGGTGCCGAAGGGGGTCGAGCGGCCTTGCGGATTGATCACGGTGATCATGTCGCCCACTTGCGCGCCCAGGTTCTGGGCGAGCTGGGAGCCGATCGCCACGTTGTTGCTGCCGGGCTCGAGTTGACCGAGACTGCCGGCCTTCACCTTGTCGCGAAGCCGGGCGATGTCCTGGTCGGTATTGCCGCGCACGAGGATCGCCTCGACCCGCCCGTTGAAGCTGGCCAGCAGCGGCTGCTCGATCAGCGGCGTGGCGCGGGTGACGCCGGGCGTCTTGCGCACGTCCTCAAGAACGTTCTGCCAGTTGTCGAGCCTGCCGCCATAGGCCTGGATGATGGCGTGGCCATTGAGGCCGACGATCTTGTCGAACAGCTCTGCGCGAAAGCCGTTCATGACGCTCATGACGATCACCAGCGCCGCCACACCGAGCATCACCGCGGCAAGGCTGATGCCCGCGACGAGCGCAATGAAACGCTCGCCCTTGCCGGGCAACATATAACGTTTGGCGATAGTCCATTCGAAGGTGGAAAGGATCAAGCGACGGGTCCGTCTGTGATCGGGTCAATGCGCAGCTGGCATTAAGGACATGAACAAAGGCTTGCAAGCCACGGGCGAACTTGGCCGGGGACGCGTGACGACACCGGGTTTGTGCCCAACCGACAAGCCCGCTATGGGTTCCCTCGACGAGCGGGTCGCAACGCTGTCATGACCCGGTCACGAAGCGCGCGCAGGAGGCAAAGCTGCACAAGCCTTTCCCACACCCCTTGCAATTGCGGGCGAACCCCGCCAAATGCGCCGCAGACATTGACGCGCCAGCGGGCCGGACGACTCCATGAACCTAACTCACCCCTTTCGAGACGCCGACGGGGACAAGCTGCGCGAAGAGTGCGGCGTTTTCGGCGTGATCGGTGCCAAGGATGCGGCAAATGTTGCCGCAGCCGGGCTCCATTCCCTGCAGCACCGCGGCCAGGAGGCCGTGGGCATCACCAGTTTCAGCGGGACGGAGTTCCACTCCCACCGCGGCCTTGGCCATGTCGCCCAGGTCTTCTCGCAGAAGGAACTGGACACGCTGCCCGGCACGATGGCCTCCGGCCATGTGCGCTATTCGACGACCGGCGGATCGGGCCTGCGCAACGTGCAGCCTCTCTTCGCCGACCTCGCCGCTGGCGGTTTCTCCATCGCCCATAACGGCAACATCTCCAACGCGATGACGCTCAAGCGCGATCTCGTGTCGAAGGGTTCGATCTTCCAGTCGACTTCCGACACCGAGGTGATCATCCACCTCGTCGCGACCAGCCGCTATCCCACCCTGCTCGACCGCTTCATCGATGCGCTGCGCATGGTCGAGGGCGCCTATTCGCTGATCTGCATGACTTCCGAGGGCATGATCGCCTGCCGCGACCCGCTGGGCATCCGCCCGCTGGTCATGGGCCGCCTCGGCGATGCCACAGTGTTCGCCTCGGAAACCGTCGCGCTCGACGTGATCGGTGCGGAATTCACCCGCGCAGTCGAACCCGGTGAGCTGGTCCAGGTCGACCACAAGGGCACGATTTCCAGCCACCGTCCCTTCGGCAGCCCTGCCCCGCGCCCCTGCATCTTCGAACACGTCTACTTCAGCCGCCCCGATTCGGTGATGGACGGCCGCTCGGTCTACGGCGTGCGCAAGCAGATCGGCGTCGAACTGGCCAAGGAAGCGCCGGCGCCTGCCGACATCGTTATCCCGGTGCCCGACAGCGGCGTCCCCGCCGCGATCGGCTACGCACAGGAATCGGGCATTCCCTTCGAGCTGGGTATCATCCGTTCGCACTATGTCGGACGCACCTTCATCCAGCCGGGTGACGCTGCCCGCCATGCCGACGTGAAGCGCAAGCACAATGCCAACCGCGCCCTCGTGGAAGGCAAGCGGATCATCCTGATCGACGATTCGATCGTGCGCGGCACCACCTCGCTCAAGATCGTCGAGATGATGCGCGATGCCGGCGCTGCCGAAGTGCACATGCGCATCGCCAGCCCGCCGACCAGCCACTCGTGCTTTTACGGCGTCGACACGCCGGAGCGTTCGAAACTGCTCGCCGCCAAGATGGACATTCAGGCCATGGCCGAGTTCATCAAGGCCGACAGTCTCGCCTTTGTCTCCATCGACGGCCTCTACCGTGCCGTGGGCGAAGCGAAGCGCAACAAGAAGTGCCCGCAGTTCTGCGATGCCTGCTTCTCGGGCGAATATCCGACCAAGCTGACCGACTTCACCGAACTTCGTCCGCAACAGCTCACGGCCGCGTGACGAAACGATGAGCGACACGGGAAGCGACAAGCCGTTCGAGGGCCAGATTGCGCTCGTCACCGGTGCCAGCCGCGGCATCGGCGCCGCAACCGCGCAGGCGCTGGCTGCTGCGGGCGCGCATGTCGTGCTCACTGCGCGCGACACCAAGGCGCTCGAAGGCGTCGAGCAAGCGATCTTCGAGGCTGGCGGTTCGGCCACGATCGCCCCTGTCGACCTTGTCGAGCCCGACGGAATCGCACGCCTCGCCACGGCAGTCTCGCAGCGGTGGGGCAAGCTCGACATCCTCGTCGTCAATGCTGCGATCCTGCCGGAGCTGACTTCGGTGGCGGACATCGACCAGAAGGCCTTCAACAAGGCCCTGACGACCAATGTACTGGCGACCCAGGCGCTGATCGCCAATTTCGACCCGCTCCTGCGCAAGAGCGCCGATGCCCGGGTGATCGGCATGACCACCACGGTCGCAGGCCAGCCGCGCGCGTTCTGGGGCGCCTATGGCGCGACCAAGGCAGCCTTCGAAGTCCTGCTGGACTGCTACGGCCAGGAAACCGCCAAACTCTCGAAGATCCGCGTCGCCATCGTCAATCCCGGCGCCACTCGCACCGCAATGCGGGCCCGCGCCTATCCCGGCGAAGCGCCCGCTTCGGTCAAACCGCCCGAAGTGGTGGCCGACCGCATGGTTGCGCTGCTGGGTGAACCGTTCCCTACGGGACATCGCGAGACCGTTAACCAGCCGGCTTAAGTTTCCGTTAACCCCTGCCTGCGATCTTTCGGAGTCATTCCGGGCATCGTGCCCGGTTTCCGGCTACGACAGGATTGCATCTCCATGGTTGGAACGGAACAGGACAAATACGAGTTCGCCGCTCAGGAAGACCGCAGCGCACATCGCGTGAAGCTGACCATTCCGGCCGGGCTCCGCCCGTCCGGGGGCCGCAGCTTCCAGACCGTCGTGCGGGATCTCTCTCTGTCCGGCTTCTCGGCCACGGCGGTCAGCCGCCTGCATCCCGGGACCCGCTGCTGGATCACCCTGCCGGGGATGGAGTCACTTTCGGCGAAAGTCATCTGGTGGGACAACGGATTGACCGGCTGCGCCTTCGAGAATCTGCTGAGCCCCATCATTCTCGACAACATCGTCTCGCGCTGGTCGGACGATCCGACGTATCGCCCCTGACCTGACAGGGCCCAACGGATGCGGAACGGTGCTTAGCCGCGCTTGACCAGCGTGACTTGTGCGACGTCGATGCCGCCGCCGCGAAAGCCGCCCTCGCAATACATCAGGTAAAAGCGCCATAGCCGCACGAAGCGCTCGTCAAATCCCGCCGGGAGACGGCCTTCCTCAACCGCGACATCGAAATTGCGCCGCCATTCGCGCAAGGTTTTCGCATAGTCCAGACCGAAGCTCGTGCGGTCTTCCCATGATAGCCCGCGTTCTTCGGCCAATCGGCGGAACTCCGATTCGCGGATCAGCATTCCCCCGGGGAAGATAAAGGTCTGGATGAAGTCCGCGCTGCGCGCATAGCCTTCGAAGATCTCGTCGCGCATCGAGATAAGCTGGAGCCCGGCCCTGCCCCCGGCCTTGAGATTGCGCGCGATGCAGTCGAGGAAATCGGGCCAGTACTCGCGGCCCACCGCCTCGACCATCTCGACCGAAACGACCGCGTCGTACTGCCCCCCTTCATCGCCGAGGCCGACATCGCGATAGTCCTGCTTGCGGAAATCGACGGTTCCATTCTCGATCTCCCAGCGCTCACGCGCATAGGCAAGCTGCTCGTCGGAGAGGCTGATCGCATCGACGTGGACGGCCTCGTTCCCCGCCATGAATGCCGCGAGCGTGCCCCAGCCGCACCCGATCTCCAGTACCTTGTCGTCCGGCGCGATATCGAGACGCTCGACAATCGCGGAAACCTTGTTGGACTGGGCCATGTCGAGCCGGGTAACGAACTGGCTCAGCGCGTTGGGCCCATCATCGGGCGCGGCGAAGACCCCGCTCGAATAGAGCATCGTCTCGCCCAACCACTCTTCGTAGAAGTCGTTGCCGAGGTCGTAGTGCGCGTGGATGTTACGCAGCGAACCGGTGCGGGTGTTACGGTGCAGCCAGTGGACCAGCCGCGTCAGCAGCCGCCAGGGGCCATGGGCGCGGCCCGAATTGCCCAGCGATACGGCATTGTCCATGAACAGCGCAAACAGTGGGACCGGGTCGGGGCTTTCCCACTCTCCAGCATCCCAGGCCTGGTACCAGCCTACCGAGCCGGCTGTCGCCAGCCGCAGGATCGCGCGCCAGGAATTGATCTTGACCACCGCATCGAAGCCGGTGTCGCGCCCGCCCAGCAGGCGGGTCTCGCCCGAAGGCAGCGTGGCAAGGATGGAACCGCGATCAAGACCGCGGTCGATCTGGTCGAGGACCCGCTTGACGCCGCCCGACCACAGCCAGGCGAACCATTGCGGCCCAACGCCAATGGCGCGGCCGCCCTCCACGAGTTCCTCACCCCTCCCGGAAACTGGCGCGTTCATGTCCTTGATATGAACACAAAGTCACACCGGGGCAATCCACCAGCAACCATCGCATTCACCCTTTTGCCTTCTCCCATGCGGCGAGCGCCCGCTCCCTGGCGGCGCGATGTTCGACAATTCGGGCGGGATAGTCCCCGGGCCGATACATCGGTCCCGGATCGTGGATCTCGGCATCCGGCAGGTCCGCCAGCTCGGGCACCCATTCACGGATGTAGGCTGCCGCGTCGAATTTCTCAGACTGCGTCAGCGGCGCCATGATCCGCACGAACATGTTGGAATCGACGCCCGATCCGGCGGTCCACTGCCAGTTGACCGCGTTCGAGGCATAATCGGCATCGACCAGCGTATCCCAGAACCACTGCTCTCCTTCCTGCCAGTCGATCAGCAGGTGCTTGATGAGGAAGCTGGCCGCGATCATCCGCACCCGGTTGTGCATCCAGCCGGTATGCCAGAGCTGGCGCATCCCGGCATCGACGATAGGATAGCCGGTCATGCCCATCTGCCAGGCGCGCAAGTCTTCCTGCGCCTCCTTTCCCGAACGCCAGGGGAAGTGCTCGAAGGTATCCCGTGCCGACCGGCTGCCATAGTCGGGAAACTGCACGATCACGTTCTGCGCATAGTCACGCCAGCCGATCTCGCCCAGAAACGTCGCGACCGATCCGCCCGCCGACGAGGTCGCATGCCAGACTTGCGCCGGAGAGACTTCGCCGAAGTGCAGGTGCGGCGAAAGGAAGGAAGTGCCCTCCACCGCGGGCAGGTTACGCTGCCCTTCGTAACGTGAGGCGTGATCGGCAAAGGCGCGCAGGCGCTTCTTCGCGCCTTCCTCGCCCGGCTCCCACATATCGCGCATGCCCCCTGCCCAATCGGGCTGTGTCGGCAGCAGTCGCCAGTCATCGAGCGCGTCGGATGCGGGCCAGCTGTCCGGCAAGGCGATGTTCTGCGGTCGGCGCTGCGGGTCCGGCGGGGGCATGCGCTCGTTCAGCGCGCGCCAGAACGGCGTGTAGATCTTGTAGGGACTGCCCGAGCCGGTCGTGACGGTTCCGGGCGGGGCAAGATAATTGCCATGGTGCAAGTGCAGGGTCAGCCGCTTGCCGACACTTTTTTCGGCATTGCGCCACCAGGGTTCGTAATGGTGAAGCGCGTGGACTTCGCTTGCGCCGCTTTCCTGCGCCAGCGCGGCCAGGACGTCCTCGCACTTGCCCTTGCGCAGGATCAGCCGGGAGCCTTTCTCCCGCAAGGTAGCATCGAGGCTTGCGAGGCTGTAGTGCAGCCACCAGCGCGAGGCGCTGCCCATCGCCCGGTGCCTGGGCGTCTCGTCGTCGAGGACATAGACCGGCAGGACCGGACCTTGCGCGGCAGCCGCAGCCAGCGCCGCCTGATCCGAAAGCCGCAAGTCACGGCGAAACCAGACGATGACGGGAGTGTGCGAATTGGCTGACGATTGGGCTGACGATTGGGCTGACATGGGACCGGAACGCGATTGCCTCAGGGACGTTCCGTAACTCTATGGTAGCCGCAGACAATTCCGCAAGCTTTCCGACTTCCAGTTACCGGATCGATCCGCGCAAGGCGCTGATCGCCGCAAGTCTGTGCTGGCTCGGCTTCGCCATGATGGTCTGGGCGGTAGAGACAGGCCACATCACCGCCATCGACAAGGCCGGCCTGCTGTTCTGGCGCGACAGCGACTTGCGCACGGTCGGGCCGACCCGGCTGCTGGAAACCGTGCGCGACGTCACGGCCCTGGGCGGCACCCTTTTGCGCAATCTCTTCGCGCTTTGCGCGGTCGTTGCCCTGCTCTTCCTGAAGCTGCGACGCGAAGCGGCCTTGCTGGCCTTGACGGTGATCGGCGGCCTTATCGCCAACAGCGCGGCCAAGGTCCTGTTCGGCAGGCCGAGGCCGGAAATCGTGCCGCATCTCACAGAGGCCGGCGGAATGAGCTTTCCGAGCGGCCACAGCTTCAACTCCGCGGCCGTCTATATCGCCATGGCCCTTGCCTTCGCGGCGCTGAGCCCGCGGCAATCGGTGCGCATGACGGTGATCGGCGGCGCCGTCCTGGCCAGCATGGCGATTGCGTGGAGCCGGGTCTGGCTTGGCGTCCATTGGCCCAGCGACGTTATTGCGGGATGGCTCGGCGGCGCAGGCTGGGCCTTTGCGGCCTCTGCCCTGCTCTATCGGCCCGCGCAGATGACGGCCGAACGGCTGGAGCACGATTGAGCGTGCTGCGGCCATGGTTCGGCGGAAGGTGGCCGCGCGAACGCCGAACTGAAAGCGAAAACGTGGGGGTGAGACCAACCTTCGGGCAGATCTCACCCCGGTGTCATCAGTCCATCAGGCCGTGGGCTGCGTCCTTTTCCTCGACGGTCCAGGTCTGGCCCTTCGAGAGCAGCTTGCCGAGATTGGCGGTCTTGCCTTCGATCAGCTTTGCGCGTTCGGCCACGACTTCGCCTTCGAAAGTCGGGCGCGGATCGTCGTAGATCACGCCCAGCGCCATCGGGAACGGGCCGAAGGGCATTTCGACCAGCATGTGCGCAAGGCCGCGGTTCTTCACGTTGTGAACCGCGACATCGGCTGCCTGCCAGTCACCGTCGACGACATCGACAACCTTGAGGGTCAGCGTAGTGTGATCGAGCGAGAGGCCCTTGGTGCCCTTGGCGAAGAGCAGCGGCTCACCGTCGGTGCACCAGATCTGGTTCTCGGCCGCAACACCCTTGGCAGTGAAGTCGTCGAAGCGATCCTTGTTGTAGACGATGCAATTCTGGAAGATCTCGATGAAGGCCGCGCCCTTGTGGGCGTGAGCCGCCTTGAGCACTTCGGGCAAGTCCTTCGAAACGTCGTAGCCGCGCGCCACGAAGCGCGCGCCCGAACCCAGCGCGAAGGCGCAGGGCAGCGCCGGACGGTCGACCGAGCCGACCGGCGACGTCGGCGAGCTGGTGCCGACGCGGCTGGTGGGCGAGTACTGGCCCTTGGTCAGCCCGTAGATCTCGTTGTTGAACAGCATGATCTGGCAGTCGAGGTTGCGGCGCAGCACGTGCATCGTGTGATTGCCGCCGATCGACATGCCGTCACCGTCGCCGGTCACCAGCCAGACGTCGAGCTCGGGATTGGCGAGCTTGATGCCGGTGGCGAACGCCGGGGCGCGGCCGTGGATCGTGTGGAAGCCGTAGCTTTCGACGTAGTACGGGAAGCGGCTGGAGCAGCCGATGCCCGAGACGAACACGGTGTTCTTCGGGTCGGCGCCGATCATCGGCAGGGTGCGCTGCACCGCCTTGAGGATCGCGTAGTCGCCGCAGCCGGGGCACCAGCGCACTTCCTGATCGGATTCCCAGTCCTTCAGCGTGGTCTGGATGGGGGTCATGTCGTTCATGGCTCAGGCCTCCGGGCTCGGGAGCTGGGTATCGTTGACGGGCACTTCGCCTTCGGCATGGCCGGGCACGCCGTCGAAGAAGGACGCGATGGCATCCTCGATCTCGGCGATGGCGAAAGGCTGGCCGCTGGTCTTGTTGAGCGGCACGGCATCGACCAGGAACTGGTCGCGCAGCACGGTCTTGAACTGTCCGGTGTTCATCTCGGGGACGAGCACCTTGTCGAAACCGGCAAGCAGGTCGCCCATGTTGGCCGGGAGCGGCCAGACGTGGCGGACGTGGATGTGGCTGACGTCAAAGCCCTTGCGGCGCGCACGGCGGACCGCCTGGTGGATCGGCCCGTAGGTCGAGCCCCAGCCGACAACCGCCAGCCTGCCCTTGTCGTTACCGAGGCAGACGTCCTGCGCAGGCACCGCCGCGGCGATGCCGTCGACCTTCGCCTTGCGCGCGTCGGTCTGGGCCTGGTGCGTCGTGGGCGAATAATCGAGGTCACCGGTGTCGATGGCCTTCTCGATGCCGCCGACGCGGTGCATCAGTTCGGCGGTGCCGGGCTTGATCCACGGCCGCACGCCGCGCTCGTCGCGCTTGTAGGGCAGGACCTTGCCGTCCGGGTTGTTGGTGTCCTCGAGGAACTTGACCGGGAACGGCTCGAAGGTCGAGGGATCGGGCACCAGCCACGGCTCAGACGCATTGCCGATGTAGCCATCGGTCAGCAGCATGACCGGGGTCATGAACTGGGTGGCGATGCGGCAGGCCTCGATGGCGCATTCGAAGGCATCGGCGGGCGAGCGGGCGGCGATGACCGGCAACGGCGCGTCGCCGTTGCGACCGTAGACCGCCTGGTAGAGGTCCGACTGCTCGGTCTTGGTCGGCAGGCCCGTCGAAGGACCGCCGCGCTGCGAGTTGACGATGATGAGCGGCAGCTCGGTCATGATCGCAAGACCCATCGCCTCACCCTTGAGCGCAATGCCCGGGCCCGAGGACGAAGTAACGCCGAGCTGGCCGGCATAGGAGGCGCCGATGGCCGCGCAAATCGCGGCGATTTCGTCTTCCGCCTGGAAGGTGGTGACGCCGAATTCCTTCATCTTCACGAGGTTGTGAAGGATCGCCGAAGCCGGAGTGATCGGGTAGCCGCCGAAGAACATCGGCAGTTCGGCCAGCTGCGCACCGGCCACGAGGCCGAGCGAAACGGCTTCCGCACCGGTGATCGTGCGGTAGAGGCCCGGTTCGGAAGGCACCGGATCGATGTGCAGCTTCTTGAGCGGACCGGCCAGTTCGGCGGTTTCGCCATAGGCATGGCCGGCGTTGAGCGCGGCGATGTTGGCGTCGGCGAGAACAGGGTTCTTGGCGAACTTGGTCTTGAGCCAGTTCACAAGCGGCTCACGGTCGCGGTCGAACATCCACAGGGCCAGGCCCAGCGTCCACATGTTCTTGCAGCGCAGCGCTTCCTTGTTGCCAAGGCCGAAAGGCTTCACCGCCTCAAGGGTGAGCGCCGAAATATCGAAGGCCAGCACATCCCACTTGGCGAGGCTGCCATCCTCGAGCGGGCTGGTCTCGTACTTCGCCTTGTCGAGGTTGCGCTTAGAGAACTCGCCGGTGTCGGCAATGACGAGACCGCCGGGCTTGAGCGCCTGGACGTTGGTCTTCAGCGCGGCCGGGTTCATCGCCACGAGCACGTCGGGCGCGTCGCCCGCGGTCGTGATCTCGCTCGAACCGAAGTTGATCTGGAAAGCCGAGACGCCGAACAGCGTCCCCTGCGGCGCACGGATTTCCGCCGGAAAGTCCGGGAAGGTCGCCAGGTCGTTACCCGCCAGCGCGGTCGACAGCGTGAACTGACCGCCGGTGAGCTGCATGCCATCGCCCGAGTCGCCGGCGAAGCGCACGACGACGGCTTCGGGCGATGCTTCCTGAACGGAAGCCGGCTTTTCCTGTTCGGCTGTAATTGATGCCATCATTTTCCTCTTCGGCTGCGCGCCGGAACTGCTCTTGCCTTTTTGCACGTGGGCTTTCCGGGGCCCGGGTGCAATTTAGAAAATCTCTCAGGCGGACAAACCTGTCATTTCCGCAAGAGAACCATAAAAGACGCTAGTCAAGAGCACCGGCATCGGTCATTCTCTGTTTCATGCGTTGCGCGGACCGGCTATTGCAGCATCCCTTCTCTCCCGCCGCACCTCCTCATAACCCACGGAATCCTTATTCTCGATGAACGATTTTTCGTCCCTGCCTTATCGCCCCTGCGTCGGAGTCATGCTCGTCAACGCTGACGGGAAAGTCTTCGTCGGCAAGCGAATCGACACCAAGGAAGGCGACTGGTGGCAGATGCCGCAGGGCGGCGTCGACGATGGCGAGGATCTCAGGGAAGCGGCGCTGCGCGAGCTTCACGAGGAAACCGGCGTGACGGAGCGGCACGTGACGATCCTGAGCCGCACCAGGGAAGAATTGCTCTACGACCTGCCCGACGAACTGCTGGGCAAGCTGTGGAAGGGCAAGTACCGCGGGCAACGCCAGCACTGGTTCCTCGCCCGCTTCGAAGGCGGCGACAAGGACGTGAACCTGAAGGCGCACAATCCGCCCGAGTTCTGCGACTGGAAATGGGTCGAGGCCGCGCTGCTTCCCGACCTCATCGTGCCTTTCAAGAAGCGCGTCTATCGCTCTGTACTGGAAGAGTTTCGCGCCCTGATCTGAGCACACTCAAGGCGCGCTATTCCGCTTTGAATATGGGTAGAGTCCGACCGTTCTGCTGAAGGGGTTTCAGCGTCGCGGCCGGGCGCGCGCGATCAGTTCTCGCTGACGATGGGCTTGGGCGTCACGGCTTCGGCGGTGACCATGCGCGGGCTCGGGCCCTTGGCGATGGCGGCGGCGAGCTTTTCCGTCGCGGCGCAGGAATTCCCGCAGAGCGTTTCGAGCCGGGCCAGATTGCGGCTTGCCTTCTCGGTCGCGCCCTTTTCGGCCAGCGCCACGCCTTCGCCGGCAAGCGCATCGAGATTGCGGGGATCGGAGTCCAGGACCATGCGGTAATAGTGCACGGCCTTGCCCTGCATTCCGGTGCGGCGGGTGGCATCGGCCAGCGCGACCAGCACCGAGACATTGCCCGGTTCGACGGTCAGTGCCGCTTCGTAGGCATCGATCGCAGCCTGCAGCTTTCCGGTGGAGACGGCGTTGCGTCCTTCGCTCATCAGCTTCGCGGCACGCGGATCGAGCGCCTCCGAGGGTTCGGAGAGGATGGCGCTGGAAGAAACGGCAACGAGAAGCGAAAGAGCAATGGCAGCGGGCGTGTAACGCATCAGCATGTCCTTGGCCGAGGGTTTCGTCCTCATCATGGGGATTACGCTATCATACGCAAGTCATACGTGCGACGAAAAAGCCGTCGGTCCCGTCATGATACGGTGACAGGCGCAGCCCGGAGCCGCGCTCGGATCCGGCGGGAAGCACCGGAATATCGGCCCGCCAGCCGGGATGGCGCGCAAGGAAGCCGCTCGCCTGATCGGCGCCCTCCTCGTCCAGCAGCGAACACGTCACGAAGACGAGGCGCCCGCCGGGGCGCACCAGCCCCGCCGCGACATCGAGCAGGCGCGACTGGATCGCGACATAGCGATCGAGCTGCCCGGGCGTGAGACGCCAGCGCGCCTCGGGATTGCGTCGCCAGGTGCCGGTTCCCGAACAGGGCGCATCGACAAGCACCGCATCGGCCTTGCCTCGCCACGGCTCCAGCGCCTCGACCTCGCGGCCGGGATCGAGCAGCACGGTCTCGACCATCGTCACCCCCGCACGCTCTGCGCGCGGAGCCAGTCGCGAAAGACGTGCACGGTCGGCGTCGCAGGCAATCAGGTTGCCCCGGTTTTCCATCGTTGCGGCCAGCGCAAGGGTCTTGCCGCCCGCCCCGGCGCACAAGTCGATTACCGTTTCGCCCGGCTTGGCCGCCACGGCCTCGCAGGTAAGCTGCGAGCCGGTATCCTGCACTTCGATGGCGCCCATCGCATAGGCATCGGACTGCTCGATGCGGGTCTCGGGCGGATAGCGCCAGCCGTTTGCCGCGACCGTCCGCTCGGCACCTTCCGGCAGGGTTACGCGCCCTGCCCGCAGCGTATTGACCCGAATGTCGAGCGGTGCGCGGTCAAGCAGCGATGCCGCGTCGGCTTGCGACACGCCGCTGGCAGCCAGACGATCCGCCAGCCAGACGGGCGCAACGCCGCCTTCGGCCCTTGGCTCATCCGCTTCGACAGGCGCGGGGGCATGGCGCGATCCGTCGAACAGGGATGCCAGAGCCGGATCCTCGGCAGCGACACGCAACATCGCCGTGCGGCCGGTCTCGGGCACTTCGCCGCAGGCCCGGATTGCCCGGTAGGCCAGCTCGCGCACCGCCCGTCGGTCCTTGCTGCCGGCAAATCGGCGCGCACGGAACCAGTCGACGATCAGCCGGTCGGCAGGCGCGCCATTTGCGCGCGCGGCCGCGATCACGAGATCGAGGATCTCGATCGCGGCCTGAACGCGGGCGGCGGGCGTCATCGCCCGCCCCTCAACGCGACGGGTAGTTCGGCGCCTCGCGGGTAATCGTGACGTCGTGGACGTGGCTCTCGCGCAGCCCCGCATTGGTGATGCGCACGAACTGCGCGTTCTTGCGCATGTCCTCGATGGTCGCCGACCCGGTGTAGCCCATGGCCGCCTTCACGCCGCCCACGAGCTGGTGGATGACATCCTTGGCCGGGCCCTTGAAGGCCACCTGGCCTTCAATACCTTCGGGCACGAGCTTCATCTGGTCCTTGATGTCGCCCTGGAAATAACGGTCCGCCGAGCCACGGCCCATGGCGCCGACCGAGCCCATGCCGCGGTAGGACTTGTAGGCGCGTCCCTGATACAGGAACGTCTCGCCCGGGGCTTCCTCGGTACCGGCCAGCATCGAGCCGACCATGATGGTCGAGGCACCGGCAGCCAGCGCCTTGGCGGCATCGCCCGAAGTGCGCAGACCGCCATCGGCGATGACCGGCACGCCCGACTTGTCGGCTTCCTCGGCGGCATCCATGATCGCGGTCAGCTGCGGCACGCCGACGCCGGCAACGACGCGGGTGGTGCAGATCGAGCCGGGGCCGATACCGACCTTAACGCAGTCCGCACCGGCATCGATCAGCGCACGGGCCGCTTCGGCCGTGGCGATGTTGCCGGCAATGACCTGCGCCGAGTTCGACAGCTTCTTCACGCGCTCCACGGCAAGCGCGACGTCCCTGTTATGGCCGTGCGCAGTGTCGATCACGACGACGTCGCATTCGGCGGCGAGCAGCGCCTCGGTGCGCTCGAAGCCCTTGTCGCCCACGGTCGTCGCCGCAGCGACGCGCAGGCGGCCCGCTGCGTCCTTGGTGGCGTCGGGATAAGTGACGGCCTTCTCGATGTCCTTGACCGTGATCAGGCCGACGCAGTGGAACGAATCGTCGACGACCAGCAGCTTTTCAATGCGGCGGTGGTGCAGCAGGCGGCGCGCCTCTTCCTGCGATACGCCGACCTGGACCGTCGCGAGGTTCTCATGCGTCATGAGTTCGCGGACCGGCTGGCTTGGGTTGTCGGCAAAGCGCACGTCACGGTTGGTCAGGATGCCGACCAGCTTGCCCGGACCTTCCACGACCGGAATGCCGCTGATGCGGTTGGCGAGCATGATCGCCTGCGCCTCGCCAAGGGTCGCATCGGGCGAAATCGTGATCGGGTTGACCACCATGCCGCTTTCGAAGCGCTTGACCGCGCGGACCGCGGCGCACTGCTCTTCGATCGTCAGGTTGCGGTGGAGAACGCCGATGCCGCCCATCTGCGCCATGACGATCGCCATGTCGGCTTCGGTAACGGTATCCATCGCCGAGGAAATGACCGGGATGTTGAGACCGATTTCGCGGGTGAGACGCGTGCGGGTATCGGCTTGGGTCGGGACGATGTCGGACTTAGCCGGACGCAGCAGGACGTCGTCGAAAGTAAGTCCGAGCTGGATTTCCATGTGTGCCACCATGCCTTGTGCGGGGGAGAATCGTGGCGGCCCATGTAATCAAAGGTGCCCAATTGGGCTAGTGCCTGATTTCGCCAATGCGGCACAGATTGCCGGTCAACCGGCGCCGGGCTCCGTCGGCACCTTGCGCAGATCCCCGAACCAGCGGCCCAGTGCGGTCAGCATCTTCACGTCCTGAACCGCCCCGCCCAGTTCGATCGGATGCGAAAGATCGTCGCTAGGTCTATGATAATCCCCGTCGAAAAAGGCGCGCATGCGCTCGATGTCGCCATAGGCTGTGGTCACCATGACGGTAGGAATGTCGTGCTGCAACAAGGCCCAGCCGTCCTGCCGCTTGACGAATTCGTTGGCATCGTCGTTGTCGCGCAGGCGGAATTTCTCTGCCTTGGCGACCTTGGCGATGTCCGCATCGAGCGAGGTCATGCCGCGTCCGACAATGGCGAAAGGCGTGCCCTTGGGCGCAATCGCGACCGAATCGATATTGAAGGCCGCGACGATCCGGGTGAGTGGCAGCGGCGGATTCTCGGCAAAGGCATGGGCGCCGAGAAGGCCCAGTTCCTCCGCCGTCGTTGCGAGGAAATAGACGTCGCGGTCGAGCGGCTGGCCACGGGCAAGTCGGCGCGCCACCTCGGTCATCGCCGCGACCCCGCTGGCATTGTCGACCGCACCGTTGCAGATCCGGTCCTCCGCGGTCGGCTCGCCGCACTCGCCGAAATGGTCCCAGTGCGCCACGTAGAGCACGGCGCCCGCCTCGGGATGGCGGCCGGGCAGCTTGCCGATCAGGTTGTGCGTATGGATCGTCGTTTCGCGCGTCGTCGCCTCCAGCGACGCGGTCAGGTCGAGGGTGACCGGCGCGAAGTCTGCCGCATCGGCCAGTTTCTCCAGCTCTTCGAGACTTTGCGAAGTGCCCTTGAGCAGGCTCACCATGTCCTCGCGGGTGATGAAGGCCTCAAGGTCGCCGCCAATCGCGTCATCGGAAAGCGCATAGCCCGATCGCTTGCGGCGCGCGGCAACCTGCTCGAGGCTGCGCTCGCCGTCGAGAACGGTAAGCACGGCCGAAGCGCCAAGGGAAAGCAACTCGTTCTGCCGCTCGCTGTCGGGGCGGCTGCCATCGAGGATGACTGCGATCCGGCCCGCCAGTTCGTTGCGGGTGAAGTCATTGCCGCGCGCCTTGCCGACGAAAAGCAGCGGAGCATTGCGCACCAGACTGCGGTGGCCGGAAGTCAGGACGAGGATATTGGCGGGCGTCAATGCGGTACGATAGCCCTTGCGCTGGAACGTCGCCTTGGAGGCGGCAGGCTCGCGCGCGACGAGCGTGACGGGCATGAACCACTCATTGCCCGGATCGTTGGTGCCTGAGACAAGGCCGATGTCGAACCATTGCCGGGCGATGTAGCGCAAGGTCTTCGCCTCGCCCTCGGTGCCCGGCTCGCGCCCGTCGAAATTGTCGCTGGCGAGGACCTTGATCTGCGCGAGCAGTTGGGCCTGAATCTCGCGGTCGGTTCGCGAACTGGCGGCAAAGGCGTGGACAGGCGTGCAAACAACGAGAATGAGGCCAAGAGCGATAGCCCTGACCGTTCGCGTCGAACCTGCCACTGCACCCCAATTCATTGCCGCTCTTCTATACGATGGAAATTCGGCAGGTGTCAGAAAACTTCGCGATTGCAGTCGTTTTTTGCGCGTCGATGAGCAACAGCGTTGCATGAGTGCCTCACGAAGATGCGGGAACCGATGCAAGCCAATTCAATTTCACTTTCGTTAGCAGTCCGGATAGGCAGATTTGGTCTTGTTCTCCCAGCGCTTGGGCGGACGGCGAAACGGACGGGAAAGGATACCCCATCATGCGGCTCAACCGGTTCGATCCTGCGAACATCAAGGTACGCCGGGGTGGTGGCGGCGGCGGTTTTCCGGGTGGAGGCGGAGCGAAGCTGGGGTGCGGCTCGATCGTCCTCGTCCTGATCGGCGCGCTCGTTTTCGGGCTCGATCCGGCGCAGATGCTCGGCACCATCAGCGAAGTGCAGCAACAGCAGCAGCCCTCGCCCGATAGCCGTGCAGCCCCGACCGATGCCACCGCGATCTGCGAAGCCAATGCCTATTCGCTGGAGGCCTGCAACGCGCTCGATTCGCTGAACCGGACATGGCAACCGCTGTTCGAACGGGCCGACATCGCCTTCGATCAGCCCACGCTCAACTTCTTTACCGGCGGCACCCGCACCGGTTGCGGCGCTGCGCAAAGCGCAATGGGACCGTTCTACTGCCCCGCCGACCGGGGCATCTACATCGACACGTCCTTCTACGACCAGCTCGACCGCCAGCTCGGCGCGCGCGGAGACTTCGCCCGCTACTACGTGATTGCCCATGAGTACGGCCACCACGTGCAAAGCCTTCTCGGGCTCGACCGGAAGGTCCGCAATGCGCAGCAGCAGAACCCCTCGCAGGCCAATGCCCTGTCGGTGCGCATGGAACTCCAGGCGGATTGCTATGCCGGTGTCTGGGCCGGCAAACATGCCGACCTGATCGAACCGGGCGACATGGAAGAAGGCATGACCGCTGCCAGTGCCATCGGCGACGATGCCCTGATGCGCGGGGCCGGTCGCTCGGTGAGCCCGGAGCGCTTCACCCACGGCAGCAGCGCCCAGCGCATGAAGTGGCTGCGGCGCGGCATCGAGACCGGGAACGAGGACGCCTGCGATACGTTCAATCAACAGTAGGGGAGATGGCCGCTCCCGGTTTCCCGAGTGAAAGGACCTGAAGGGTGCGAGTGCTGAGATCGTTTTTCCTGGTTACCGTGGCTGCAGCGCTATCGCTGGGCCAGGCCGAAGCGCGCAGCCAGGATAAGCCGATCACCGACAGCGACCCCGATGTGATGGACGTCGCCAAGACTCCCACGACCGATCTCAACATCACAAAGGAAGAAATTCCGCCGATCCTGATCGAGGCAATCGACAAGCCCTACGACCTTACCGACCTTGGCAGGTGCAAGCAGCTCGTTGCCGCGGTCGAGCGGCTCGATACGATCCTCGGCCCGGACATGGACCTGCCGCAGGAGGCACGCGACCGGGTCAGTGCCGGGCGCGTCGCCAAGTGGGTGGTCAGTTCCTTCATTCCCTTCCGCGGGCTGATCCGCGAACTTTCCGGTGCCAATGCGCAGGAGCGCGCCGTGCGTGCCGCCATTCAGGCGGGACTGGCCCGCCGCGGTTTTCTCAAGGGCGTGGGCGCCCAGCGCGGCTGCGCCTACCCCGCCTCACCCGCTACGCAAAAAGTCATCAACGCCTACCTCGCCCAGAACGAGAAGGATGATGACAAGAAGGACGACGATAAGAAGGACGATGACAAGAAGGCGCAGGAAGACCGCAAGGACGACAGGCAGCAGGACGGCAAGGCGCAGGAGACGACAAGCGCCGGCGTTCCCATCGTTTCCGAGCCGGTCGTCCAGAGGATTCCCTGATCGATACGCACGCACCACCGCGGACCCGGTCCGTAGTGACGTGCGTTCGTTAGGCTTTACGGGAAGATCAGCGTCATGCTTGCCCTCGCCGGGGTGACGAGATCGGCCTGACGCCGGTACCTCTCAGACCCGGCCCGGATCAGCCCCTGCTCGCACCCATTTCCTTGCGCGCCCGCTCGATTTCCCGGTCGAGGTCGAGCAGGATTTCGGTGCGCACATCTTCCTTGATACTGCGGTCGGTGGCGACTGCCGCGCGGGCCGACTGGAGCGACGTTATGACGACCTTGTGGATCCCCTTGGGTTCACCCGCGCAGATCCGAACGGACCTGCTGCGGTCACTCACTTCGTCATGTCCGGAACTGTCGGCCGGACAGGTTTCATCGATGACCATTTCCCTGGTCACGACGTTCCGCCCATTCTCGTCCTTGGTAACGATGTGGATATGGCGGACCTTGCCATCGGTGGAGACGCTTTCACTCACTTGCGGCGCACGGGCTGCCGCCCGGGCTGCACTGCGCTCAACTTCGGCTGCGCGACGTTCCGCCTGCGCGGCCCGACGTTCGGCATCGGCGGCTTGGCGTTCCACTTCGGCTTCAGCGCGTTGCAGTTCCGCTTCCTGCCGAGCCTCGACGACGGCTGACGGCGGGGCCGGAGGAGCCGGGGGTGCAGGCAGCGCCAGGTCCCTGCCCGGCATTTCTGCATCGGGAACCGAAGGCGGTTCGGGCGCCTGAGGCGGTTCAGGCGGAGTGCGGGGCGACGGCGGTTCCGGTGCTTCGGGAATTTCCGGCACTTCCATCGCCGCGTAGCTGACCGTGGCCGTCATCGGGACTGCCACGAGCGATGCCGCGAAGAGACTGCGGGCAAGCACGCGGCGAGCCGGCGAAACGTCGGTGCAGGCCAATGCCTTGAGACGATGAATGATCGGTTTTTCACCGCCCAGCGGTCCGGCAATCGGAGCCGCAAGCGCGAGCCGCGAGCCGGCCGCATACGAGGCGATGAGCCGGCCGTAGCGCGCCCGCGTCTTGCGATCACAACCCGCCATGACCCGGGCATCGCACGCAGCCTCCTGGTCCCCGCGAAGCGCGCGCCAGGCCGCCCACGCCAGCGGATTGAACCAATGAAGCGCGAAGAGCGGCTGAACTGCGATAATCGCGATCAGGTCATTGCCCGCGTGGTGCTCCAGCTCATGGGCAATCGCGAAGTCGGAACTTTCGCTATCCGTCTCAGCCAGAAACCCGGACGGCAAAGCCACAACCTTGTCGAAGATACCGAAGGCAAGCGGCGCGGCAGCGGCCGGAGTCTCGACGATGCGCACGCCCTCGGCTTGCGCAACCTGCCGCGCTCCCGCCAGCAGTTCGCGCCGCATGGAGGCGTAATTCCAGACACGCCAGCCCAGGAACACGGCGGCGCCGCCAAGCCAGAGAGCGATCAGCAGGCCGGTCCAGGGCACTTGCGCCAAGAACCCCGGATCGGTCGCAGCAGCGATGGGTACGGCCGTGACGGCCCCCCCCTGCCCCAACGAATGCGCCGCAAGCTCTGCCGAGCCAGGAGCCATGGTCCTCGCGCTCGCCACGATCGGCTCGATCGCCACTTCTGGCCGCGGCAGGAGGCCCTGCGGCAACGCAAGCGGTGGCAAAATAAGGCGCACCATCGGCAGCGCCCAAAGCGCGTAGGCAGCAGCCGGGCCGAACCAGCGCCCGACCGGGCGGCGGACCACGAGTACCAGCGCCATCAGCACGCCGGTCATCACAAGCGTATCGGTAAGCCACGCGATCATGACTTGAGCTCCTTCAGCAGGGCCTCGATCTCGGCGATGTCATTTTCCGTCAACGCCTCGTTCTGCGCGAGGTGAGCGAAGAGCGGGGCCGCGCGCCCGCCGAAGAGGCGGTCGACAAGGCGGCGGCTTTCCGTTCCGACATAGGCGTCGCGTGCCATTTTCGGTGAGTAGAGGAAGCGCTTGCCGTCTGGCTCGGTGGTCACAGCCTGCTTGGCGACAAGACGCGAGAGAAGCGTCTTCACCGTCGCAAGGCTCCAGCCGCGCGGACCGCAGACTTCCTCGCAGACTTCCTGGGCGGTAAGCGGGCTGCGTTCCCACAGCGCCTCCATCACCGCATGCTCGGCTTCCGAGATGCGCTCAGGCTGCACGGCTTCGTCGGACACCTTCGCCTCCATCGTTTACAGGCGTAATCGATTACGTTTGTAAACATGAACGCGGGATGAATGAAGAGAACGCCTACGGAGAAACCTTGCGGAATGCTATTTGGCGTCCGTAGCGTTCGAGCAGGAACATTCCGTCGCTCTCGAACAGGCCCGCGTGGTCGAATGCCTTGAAACCAAGGTCATTGGCATGGAACGCGAAATAGAGCGACTTGCCCGAGGGTTCCGGCACAGAAATCGGTTCCCCCCTCACTTCCAGGATCGGCAGGGAGAGAGCTATCGAGAGAAGCTGGTCACTTTCCGAGAGCGGGATCTGCAGTGATCCGTCAGAGAAGTCGGCGATCGTGCTCGTCCCGTCGCCGCGCTCGACGACAGCGCTGAACAAAGAGATCGGCAGGTTGCCGGTCCCTTCGAGGTGGAGCGTCACGGCATCGGGTGCGCCCGTCCCCTGCTCGGTCCCCAGCAGTTCGAATTGCGGCGGCGTGGACGGATCGCTGTTGAGTACGATGCCGCCATCCTGGCGGGTCCAGGTTCCCGACGAATATTCGTCGATAGCGCCGTAGCTCAGCGCATAGCGGTACCGGCCATCATCGCCCAGTTCCAGCCAGGCGGCCATTTCCATCTGGGAACCGTCGTAAGTGCCGGCAATCGATGCCGGATCTACTGCCTCCCGGGCGGGAGGCTCCTGCTTCGCGGTGACGGGGGCCGGGTGAAGCAGGGCAAGCAGGGGCGCGGCGGCGACCCAGGATCTCAGGATCGCCGCGCGCCCCGCCATGATCTTAGTAAACGCGCGCCTTGGGCTTGATGTACTCGACATCGTCGGTGAGCGTATATTCGTGGACCGGACGGTAGTCGAGACGGACTTCGCCGCCGTTGCCGCCCCAGCCGTTGAACCAGCCGACAGTGTGCTTCATCCAGTTCGCGTCGTCGCGGTTCGGGAAGTCCTCGTGCGCGTGGGCGCCGCGGCTTTCCTTGCGCGCCTGCGCGCCGTGCAGCGTTACCGAAGCCTGCGAGATCAGGTTGTCGAGTTCCAGCGTTTCCACCAGGTCCGAGTTCCAGATCAGGCCGCGGTCGGTGACCTTGATGTCCTGCATGCGCTCATAGGTGTCGGCGAGCTTCTGCTTGCCTTCGACCATGAGTTCGTCGGTGCGGAACACTGCGGCGTGAGCCGACATCGTACGCTGCATCTCGGTGCGGACTTCCGCGGTCGGCGAACCGCCGTTGGCATTGCGGAAGTGGTCGAGGCGGGTGAGAGCCATGTCCGCCGAGTCCTTCGGCAGTTCGGGCTGCGCTGCGCCGGCCTTGACGATTTCCTTGAGGCGGTGGCCGGTCGCACGGCCGAAGACCACGAGGTCGATCAGCGAGTTCGAACCCAGGCGATTGGCGCCATGGACCGAAACGCATGCGGCTTCGCCCACAGCGAACAGGCCCGGGACCACGGTGTCCGGATTGCCGTCCGGGCCGATGGTCACGACTTCGCCGTGATAGTTACAGGGGATGCCGCCCATGTTGTAGTGCACGGTCGGGACGACCGGCAGCGGCTGGCGGGTCAGGTCGACGCCCGCAAAGATCTTGCCGCTCTCGGTGATGCCCGGCAGACGCTCTGCCAGCACCTTGGGATCGATGTGATCGAGGTGCAGGTAGATGTGGTCCTTGTGCGGACCGACGCCGCGGCCTTCGCGGATTTCCAGCGCCATCGAGCGCGAGACGACATCGCGCGAGGCGAGGTCCTTCGCGGAAGGCGCGTAGCGCTCCATGAAGCGCTCGCCTTCGGAATTGGTAAGGTAGCCGCCCTCGCCGCGCGCGCCTTCGGTGATGAGCACGCCCGCGCCGTAGATGCCGGTCGGGTGGAACTGCACGAATTCCATGTCCTGCAGGGGCAGGCCGGCGCGCAGGACCATGCCGCCACCGTCGCCGGTGCACGTATGGGCCGAAGTGGCGGTGTAGTAGCTGCGGCCGTAACCACCGGTCGCAAGCACGACGGCCTGCGAGCGGAAGCGGTGGATCGAGCCGTCATCAAGGCACAGCGCAATCACGCCGACGCACTTGCCGCCGTCCATGATCAGGTCGATCGCGAAGTATTCGATGAAGAAGTCCGCGTCATACTTCAGCGACTGCTGGTACAGCGCGTGCAGCATGGCGTGACCGGTACGGTCGGCGGCGGCGCAAGTGCGCTGCACCGGCGGGCCTTCGCCCATGTTCTGCATGTGGCCGCCGAACGGGCGCTGGTAGATCGTGCCGTCGGCGTTGCGGCTGAAGGGCACACCGGCGTGCTCCAGCTCGTAGACCGCCTGCGGAGCTTCGCGCACCATGTATTCGATGGCGTCCTGGTCACCCAGCCAGTCCGACCCCTTGACGGTGTCGTACATGTGCCAGGTCCAGTGGTCCGGCGTGTTGTTCTGCAGCGAGGCGGCGATGCCGCCCTGCGCCGCAACGGTGTGCGAACGGGTCGGGAAGACCTTGGTGATGCACGCGGTCTTCAGGCCGGCTTCGGCCGAGCCCATCGTGGCACGCAGACCCGAACCACCGGCGCCGACGACGACGGTGTCATAGATGTGGTCGATGATCTTGTAAGCAGGGGCGGACATCAGGCGTGGGCTCCCAGCGCGAGGCGGACGACGCAGAAGACGCCGAAGGCGGCGCCAGCGAATGCGGCAAGGTTCAGGGCGGCGATGCAGGCGAACTTGTTGGCGTGCTCATGGACATAGTCCTCGACCACGACCTGCAGGCCGATGCGTGCATGCCAGAAGGTCGACACGACCAGCAGCGCCATTGCCGTCGCCGGAACCGGCGTGGAGAGCCACTCGGAAACCGAGGCGTAGGTCATGTCCGGCAGCAGCAGGATCGAGACGGCGAGCCAGAGCACCAGCAGCAGGTTGCCGATGGCGGTGAAGCGCTGCACCAGCCAGTGGTGCGCACCGGCCTTGGCCGAGCCGAGGCCGCGAACGCGGCCGATGGATGTTCCGTTACCCATTGTTTTCGTTCCTCAGCGAAGCAGCAGGATCGCCCAGAAGGCGACGGTGAAAACCACGCCCAGGACCGGCGAAAGGATCGACCAGGTGCGATTCGTCTTGAGTTCGAAGCCGGCGCCGATGTCGAGCACGAAGTGACGCAGGCCGCTCATCATGTGGGTGAAGAAGGCCCAGGAGATGCCGACCAGCACGATGTAACCGATCGGAGTGGTCATGGCCCATGCAAAAGTCGCATAGGCGGCAGGCCCGCTTGCGAGTGCGCCAAGCCACCACAACAGCACGCCCAGTCCAGCGAAAGCCATTCCGTTTCCGGTCACGCGGTGCATGATCGAAACGAACATGTGCGGACCCCAGCGCCAGATCTGGAGGTGCGGCGACAGCGGACGGTTCTTGGTACCGGCGTTTGCCATGCTCTTGCGAATCCCCTTGCCTGCGGCAGCCAGTGACACTGCCTTCGTCGAAGTCCCCTTAGCCAAATCGCGGCAGCGTGCAAGTTCCGCAAGGCAACTTATCGCGCGCCTACTGGCCTATGTAACGGGTGGGGACTAAAGCGGCCCACATGAGTCGCATCGTCAAGTACATGGTCCTGGCGGCGCTGATCGCCGCTACTCCCCCCTCGATCGCACAGGCCCGCGACAGCGCGGCCAAAGCGCCCCCAACCACTCTAGCGACGGCCTGCAAGGGCCTCGACGGCCGCGAAGGCTGGTCGCACCCCGCACCGCCTGCGCATATATATGGCAACACCTGGTACGTCGGCACCTGCGGCATCGCCTCGATCCTCGTCACCTCCGACGATGGGCATGTCCTGATCGACAGCGGCCCGGCTGACGCCGCGCCGCTGGTCCTCGCCAACATCCGCAGGCTTGGCTTCGATCCCGCGGACGTGCGCTGGGTTCTCACCAGCCACGAACATCATGACCATGCCGGCAGCATTGCCGAGCTGCAGAAGGCCACCGGCGCGCAGATCGCCGCTCTGGCCTCGGCTCGGCAGGTGCTGGAAAGCGGCAAGCCTTCTGCCGATGACCCCCAGTCCGGCCTGATCGAGGGCTTTCCCCCTGTCCATGTCGCGCGCGTCCTTGTCGACGGGGACTCGGTCACGCTTGGCCGGCTTGCCCTGACCGTACATGAAACTCCCGCCCACTCGCCCGGATCGGCAAGCTGGACCTGGCAGGCCTGCGACGAAGCCTTCACCTGCAGGATGATCGCCTATGCGGACAGTGCCACGACGATCTCGGCCGACGACTATCGCTTCTCCGATCATCCCGATCGCATCGCGAGGATCCGCACCGGCCTGTCGCGAATCGCCCAGCTGCCTTGCGACATTCTCGTCACCCCCCACCCCTCGGCCAGCAACCTGTTCGACCGCCTTTCAGGCAAGGCCCCACTGGTGAACGCACAGGCCTGCGCCGCCTATTCGCAGGCTGCAGGAAGCTATTTCGCCAAGCGCCTCGCCGAGGAAGCCGGGGAGGCCGCGCAGTGAGCTGGAAGATCACCGCCTTTGCCCCGCGCAGCGTCATCGAGGGTGCCCTCCTCGCCCATGAGGACGCCTTCGACTGGGATCCGCAGATCGTCCTGTCCGGAAGCGAGATCGCCGAGGACAAGCCGGACGACTGGCAACTCGAAGCCTGGCTCGCGGACGAGCCGGGCGAAGCCGAGAAAGGCGCGATTGCCGCGCTCTTTGCCGGCGAGGTTCCGGAACTGATCGTCGAGCAGCTGCCGGACACCGACTGGCTCGTTACAAGCCAGCAGGGTCTCGAGCCGATCCGCGCCGGTCGCTTTCACGTCCACACGCCCGATCACCCGGCTGTGAACGAACCGGGCGTGACCGACTTCACCATTCCCGCCAGCCAGGCTTTCGGCACGGGCCAGCACGCGACGACCGCGGGTTGCCTTTCGATGCTGACGCACATGCGCAAGCAGGGCGTGGTCGTGCGCAACTGCGCGGATATCGGCACCGGCACCGGTCTTCTCGCCTTCGCCGCGCTGACGCTCTGGCCATCGGCGCTCGCGACGGCCAGCGACATCGATCAGGTCTGCGTCGACGTCGTGCGCGACAATGCCGCCGCGAACGGCATCGCCATGGGGCCGCGCGGCGGCCAACTCGTGATGACGGTGGCGGATGGCATGAACCATCCCCTGCTCGCGGCGCGCGGGCCCTACGACCTGATCATGGCGAACATCCTGGCCGGCCCGCTGGTGAGCCTTGCCCCGGACTTCGCGACCTCGCTGGTTCCGGGCGGGCACCTGCTCCTGGCGGGTCTGCTCGAGACTCAGGAAGCCGCCGTGCGCTCTGCCTGCCGCAAGGCGGGAATGCGACTCGCAGCCCGACTCGTAAACGGCGACTGGTCGATTTTGTGGTTGCGCAAGCGCCGCTAGGACCCTGCGCATAGATCCCGATGCGCGGCTTAATACTGTACCGCGCATCGGGCCTCATCCCCCACCGATTCCTGATCTGGCGAAGGACCGCTGCGGCAACGGCAGCGCGCCTTGGCACTTCTGCGCGAAAGGTTTCGGGCGTCCAACGGAAAGCCCCGGGCAACGGCCCATCGCACTCTTCGCGCAGGTCATCCCGATAACCGCGCCAAAAAGTCATTCCAGGCCCTTCGAAGCCGCGTTTTCAGCGTCTGCGGCGGCCGGGCAGCGGCCCCGGCGAGGAACGCGCCCGCTTCCTTTGGCCCTCGCCTCCTGGGAGCAATCCGCACGAATTCAGAGGTTTGCACATCCATTCGGCACCGGGACCGAGAGGTTAAGAAACGTGAAGCAAAAGTAAACGATCAGCCGCTCACACTCTGGAAGATTACCCAAGTTACTCAAACTCTTGGAGTTCGTTCCCTAAGATGAAATTAACCATTTCAAGTGAGCGGTCATTAACACTTTGAGCCAAGAATCTGAGGCCAAGGGGGGCTGGTACTAACTAGCTCGAAAGGCATCACATGCTGCAATCTGAACGGACCCGTCCTGAGACGGTCGTCGGGCCCCTGGGTGAAGCTCTCAAGCGAGAGAATCTGCCTCCAGCGAATACGTCGCGCTGGGTCGTGAGGCGCAAGGCGGAAGTCGTCGCAGCCGTCAATGGCGGGCTGCTGTCGGCAACCGAGGCTTGCGAACGCTACGGCCTGACCCTCGAGGAATTGGCCTCGTGGCAACGTGCGATAGAACGCGAAGGCATGCCCGGACTCCGTGCGACGCGTGTTCAGCACTATCGCCAGATTCACGAAAGGCAGAGCCGCCGCTCCTGACCCGACCCAGTCATGGAGCGGCCGATGGGCGGAAATCACCGGGGCACGGGCGGCTGATGCGTGTTCAGCCGGCAGCCTTCACGATTTCCGCCCATTGCGCCTCGTCGATCACCTCGATTCCCAGGTCCGCCGCCTTCTTCAGCTTGGACCCGGCTCCCGGCCCGGCCACGACCAGATCGGTCTTCGGCGAAACCGATCCTGATGCCTTGGCTCCCAGACGCTCGGCCTGGGCCTTGGCCTCATCGCGGCTCATCGTTTCCAGCTTGCCGGTGAAAACCACCGTCTTGCCTGCAACCGCGCTGTCCCTCGTCTCCACGACGTAGGGCGGCGGCGACACCAGCGAGAGCAGGTCGTCCCAGACCTCGCGGTTGTGCTCCTCGTGGAAGAAGTCGCCCAGTGCTTCGACCACGGCCGGTCCGATCCCGTCGATGGACGTGAGTTCGGCATAGGCTTCCGAAGCTTGGGCGGCCTGTTCCTCACCGTCCTTCACATGCGCCTTCTCGGCAATGGCGCGCAGGGCCGGCAGGGTCTCGAACCGCTTCATCAGGTCGCGCGCAGTGACTGCGCCGACATGGCGTATGCCGAGCCCGAAAAGCAGCCGCGCGGCATCGGGAGCGCGCTTGCTTTCCACAGCACTCAACAGGTTTTCCACAGACTTGTCCTTCCAACCCTCAAGCGCGAGGATCTCGTCCCTGCGGTCCTTGAGACGGAAGATATCAGCAGGGCTTTCCAGCCAGCCCTTGGCGAAGAATTCGTCGATGGTCTTTTCGCCCAGCCCCTCGATGTCGAGCGCGGCGCGGCTCACGAAATGCTTGAGGCGCTCGGTGCGCTGGGCCGGACAGATCAGGCCGCCGGTGCACCGCACATCGACTTCGCCTTCCTCTGCCACGGCTTCCGAGCCGCATTCGGGGCAATGATCGGGGAACTCGAAAGGCGCGCGCTCGGCCTCGCGGGTGAGGTTCTCGACAACCTGCGGGATGACGTCCCCTGCCCGCTGCAGCACCACCGTATCACCCGGCCGCACGCCAAGGCGCGCGATCTCGTCGCGGTTGTGCAGCGTGACGTTGGTGACGGTGACGCCGCCGACCAGCACGGGCTTCAACCGCCCGACCGGCGTCAGTTTGCCGGTGCGGCCGACCTGAATGTCGATCGATTCCAGCGTCGTTTCGGCTCGCTCGGCAGGAAACTTGTGCGCCATGGCCCAGCGCGGCGCCTTCGCCACGAAACCAAGGCGCTGCTGCCAATCGAGCCGATCGACCTTGTAGACGACGCCGTCGATCTCGAACGGCAGGTCGGGGCGACCGTCACGGATCTCGCGGTAGGCAGCCAGCATTTCGTCGAGCGAGCGGCACTGACGGAACTGAGGAGAGACCGGCAGGCCCCAGGCCTCGATCCTGCGCACGACCTCATGCTGGCTTTCGCCCGGCACTTCGCTGGCAGCACCCCAGCCATGCGCCCAGAAGCGCAAGTGACGCCGGGCTGTGACGCTGGCGTCCTTCTGGCGCAATGAACCGGCGGCGGCATTGCGCGGGTTCGCGAACTGGCGAACCTTGCTTTCGTCGAGCGTCTCGCCCCTGGCTTCGGCAGCCTTGCGCGCATCCTCCATCAGAGCCTGGTTGAGTGCGAGGAAAGCGGCCTTTTCCATGTAGACTTCGCCGCGCACCTCGAAGACCTCGGGTACGCCTTCGCCCTGCAACTCCTGCACGATGTCCGGGATGTGGGCGACATTGGCGGTGACGTCTTCGCCCACCTGTCCGTCGCCGCGCGTCGCCGCGCGCACCAGCTTGCCGTTCTCGTAACGCAGCGAGCAGGACAGACCGTCGATCTTGTCCTCGGCGGTCATGACCACCGGCTCATCCGCCGAGAGCGAGAGAAAACGTCGCACGCGCGTGACGAATTCGCCCACTTCCTCGTCGGTGAAGGCGTTGTCGAGGCTCATCATGCGAACCTCATGACGAACCTTGGACAGGGGCGAGGCCGCGACTTCGTGACCGACCTGGTTCGATGGACTGTCCGCTCTCACAAGATCGGGGAAGGCCGCTTCCAGTTCCGCATTGCGGCGCACGAGGGCGTCGTACTCGGCGTCGGGAATCTCCGGCGCATCCTCGGCATGATAGAGGCGGTTGGCGCGATTGATCTGGCGCGCAAGGCGCATCAGTTCGTTGGCGGCTTCGGCTTCGGTGATCGATTCGCTGTCAGATGCCACTTGGCGGTCCGTTTCCTTATTCGTCCCGGCCCATGTTAACCTGCGGGCGGGCAACAGGGAGATAGCCATGATCGACAGGCTCCTCAAAGCGCTTTTCGCGCTCATTCTCGGTGCCATGGCACTGCTCTATGTCGTGCACAACATTGCCAATATCGAAGCTGCACAGGCCTTCTTCACTTACGTGACCAGCCATGCCGACCAGAAGGCCTATCCGGTGACATTGCTGCCGGTGCCGCCACCCGCGCTGGTGGTGGTTGCCATGATCGTCGTGTTCGCGCTGGAGGCCGCGGCAGGCGTGCTCCTGCTGTGGGGCGGAGCGCAGATGATCTCGGGCCGCAAGGACGCTACGGCCTTTGCCGGCGGCGTGCGCATAGCCAAGGTCGGCATTGCCTGCGCGGTCGCCAACTGGTGGGGACTGTTCCAGGCGCTGGCCGGGGCCGGGTACCAGATGTGGCAGATCGAAGCCGGGCGCGATCC
This sequence comes from Novosphingobium sp. PP1Y, assembly GCF_000253255.1. Lineage (NCBI taxonomy): Bacteria > Pseudomonadati > Pseudomonadota > Alphaproteobacteria > Sphingomonadales > Sphingomonadaceae > Novosphingobium > Novosphingobium sp. PP1Y. Next base: position 3,234,205 of record NC_015580.1, read on the forward strand.
GTTCTACTGCTCGTGGATTTTCGGCGCGTCTTACGTCCTGCTGCTGATCGTGCTCAACCAGCGGGGCGAAGAGGCTACATCCGCTCCTTGATCCCGGCGCGCACCAGCCACCAGTTCACCGGGTAGGCCGTCACGAAACCGCCAAGCATGGCGATCTGCATGAGGAACCAGAATTCGGGCGAGGCGACTTCGGCGATGTCGCCATAGGCGGGCCGGAACCAGAGGAACTGTCCGGCGGCCATCAGGCCGTACATGCCCACCTGCCAAGCGCCGATCGAGAGGAAGTCCGCCTTGACCGCCTCCGTCACGCCCTTGCCAAAGGACAGGTCCCGCATAGGCACGATGGCCCAGTACTGGAAGGCTATGCCGATGCCGAAAGCCAGAACGTAATCGAGGATCCAGACCGCGAACGTCTTCTCGGCGAAGACCGTGTGCCAGCCCAGCCAGACGGCAATCGCCGGGAAAGCGAAGGCCAGCCATTCAGCGATAATGTCGCCCAGTGTGCAACCCGCACCGCAGTGGCTTGCACCCTTGGCAACCGACAACCACATCGGCACGTCTTCGTCTGCCCGCTGTGCCCGGAAATGGAGCGCCAGCCAGATCACGCTGCCGAAAAGCGCGGCCAGCGGCCAGACCCACTGCATGACCGCCATTTTCGGCGGATGGCTTCGCTGATGGAGCGCGATGACGATGGCACAGGCAAGGCCAAGGATCAGCGAGACAATGGACAGCGCGTGGAGCCAGTAGGGAAATTGCGGCGTAGCCATGCCCTTTGCAACGGCTCGCAAGGCAATTGGCTCCGAACGCGTTGCGGGAGGCCGTTCAGACGCCTTCGAGCAGCCTGTCGGCCTGGGCCCGTGCCTCGTCCGTCACTTCCGCGCCGGAAAGCATGCGGGCGATCTCTTCCTTGCGGTCGCCGTCGCCCAGCAGGGTAACAGAGGTGCGCGTGACCGTGCCTTCGCTGGACTTGGCGATCATGTAGTGCCGACGCCCGCGTGCCGCGACCTGCGGGCTGTGCGTGACCGCCAGCAGCTGCCCGTCGCTGGCGAGCCGCGCCAGGCGATCGCCGATCGCCGAGGCAACCGCGCCGCCCACGCCCCGGTCGATCTCGTCGAAGATCACCGTCGAAGCCCCGCCCTCTTCGGCCAGCGCGACCTTCAGCGCGAGGATGAAGCGCGAAAGCTCGCCGCCCGAGGCGATCTTGGCGAGCGGCGCGAAATCGGCGCCGGGGTTGGTGCTGATCAGGAACTCGACCGCGTCCATGCCCTGCGGCCCCCAGCGCTCCTCGGGCAGTTTTGCCACGGAGGTCTGGAAGCGCGCCGCATCGAGCTTGAGCGGGGCCAGTTCCGACGCCACGGCCACATCGAGCCGCTTGGCCGCCGCCCGGCGCAGGTCGTGCAGGGCGCTCGCCGCCTGATGGTAGGCAAGCGCGGCCTTGCCCGCCGCCCTTTCAAGCCCCGCAACCTGCTCTTCGCCGCCCTCGATGGCCGCCAGATCCTCGCGCATTTGCGCCATGCGACCGGGCAGGTCATCGACCTGGCAACCGTGTTTGCGGGCTGCGGCGCGAAGATCGAACAGGCGCGTCTCGATCCTGTCCAGCTCGGCCGGATCGAAGGCCAGCGCCTCGGCAGCGCGCTCGAGCTTTTCTTCCGCCTCGCTCGCCTCGATCACCGCGCGGTCCAGCGCGGCCAGAGCCTCGGCCAGCAATTCGTGCTCACCAGCGATGCGGTCGAGCCGCCGCGCCGCGCCGCGCATGCTGGCAAGCGCCGAATCGGATCCCTCCCACAAGTGCTGCAGTGCCGAGAGGTCCTCGGAGAGCTTCTCGCCTTTCTGCATGTCGGCGCGCGCGTGGGCGAGTTGCTCCTCTTCGCCCTCTTCCGGTGCAAGCGCGTCGAGTTCGGCAAGGTGTGCGACCAGCAGGTCCTGGTCCTCGGCCGCCTTGGCGACCCGGGCCCGCGCTTCGTCCAGCGTATCCTGGGCCTTACGCCAGTCCTTCCAAGCCGCCTCGACGCCGGCGACGTCTCCGCCTGCAAAGCGATCCAGCAGTTCACGGTGTCCACGCGGATTGACGAGACCGCGATCGTCATGCTGGCCGTGAATCTCGACCAGCGCCGGCGCGATTTCGCGCAGCAGCGCGACGCTCACCGGCTGGTCGTTGAGGAAGGCCTTCGAGCCGCCGTCCGCCTTGAGCTGGCGCTTGAGGATCAGCGGTTCACCCGGCTCGACATCGATCTCGGCATCCTCGAGCACCGCATGGACGGCAGGCGGAAGCGCTGAAAATTCGAAGCTGGCAGTCACGCTGGCCTTCGGCTCGCCCGCCCGCACCAGCCCGCTGTCGGCTCGGTTGCCGATCACCAGGCCCAGCGCATCGAGCAGAATCGACTTGCCCGCCCCGGTTTCACCGGTGAGGACGCCAAGCCCTCCGGCGAAATCGAGATCCAGCGCCTCGATCAATACGATATTGCGGATGGAAAGCCGGGTCAGCATGTTCGCGAAGCGTTCTAGCGAAGTCTTTTTCGCGCGTCACCCGCGATTGCGCGCCTTGCCTGCCAGTTTCCCCCAACTGTGCGCGAAGCGCAACGGCCCGAGGCAAGCGGAAATCAGTATTCAGGCTCGGCGAGGACCGGCGGCTCGGGATCGACCGGGTCGGCCAGGGTCAGGCGGTCGAGCATGTTGGCGGTCTCGTCCCGCAAGGTCAGCATCAGGCCACGCAGGCGGCATTCGGCCTCCGGCAGGCAATTGGCGCAGGTCTCGTGCGCATTGCGGCTGGCGCAAGGCACGAGCGCGAGACTGCCGCGGGTAATGCGGATGATGTCGCCATAGCGGATGTCGACCGGCGGCAGCGCCAGCTCATAGCCGCCAGAGCGCCCCCTGTGGGAGATGACTATGCCGTCGCGCGCCAGTTCGGAGAGAATCACCGTCAGGAACTTGCGCGGGATGTTCTGCGCCGTTGCAATCTCGTCGAGACGCACGCAGCCCTTGAGGTAGTTGTCAGCCAGATGTTGCAGGGCGCGGATGGTGTAACGGGTTTTCTGCGACAGCATGACGGGACACTGCGCGGGGGCACAGTATCATGTCAACCTGTCCAGTAGAGAAAACCCATCCCCTAATGGACGGCCCGCACCATTTAGGCTGCGACGTTCTCCGGAGCGTAACGCGTCATCAGCTTGTATGCGCGGTCGTACCACTTGCTGCCCGGATAGTTTGCCTCCAGCACCGCCGCGGCCTTCTGCGCCTCTTCTGGAATGCCCATCGAGAGATATCCCTCGACGAGGCGGAACAGCGCTTCAGGCGCGTGGCTGGTTGTCTGGAAGTTGTCGACCACGTTACGGAAGCGCAGCGTTGCAGCCAGCCACTTGCCGCGACGCTCGTAAGCGCGGCCGATGGTCATCTCCTTGCCGGCGAGGTGATCGTTGACAAGGTCCAGCTTGAGCTTGGCGTCCGCCGCGTAGGGCGTGGTCGGATAGCGGCGCGTGATGTCGGTCAGCGCCTGCTTCGCCTGCTCGGTCGTGCGCTGGTCGCGGGTCACGTCGCTGATCTGCTCGTAGTAGCAGATGGCGATCAGATAATAGGCGTAAGGCGCGTCCTTGTTGCCCGGATGGATCGACAGGAAGCGCTGCGCCGACTGGATCGCCTTGTTGTAGTCGCGTGCGGCATAATAGCTGAAGGCGCTCATCAACTGGGCGCGGCGGGCCCAGGGCGAATAGGGGTGCTGGCGCTCCACTTCGTCGAACAGCGCAGCGGCTTGCTTGGTGCGGCCCGTGTCGAGGCGCTCCTTGGCCGCGGCATAGAGGGTGTCGACGTCGCGTGCGACGTAGGCGGTGTCCTTGTTTGCCCCCCCGCGACCGGCGCAACCGGCAGTGAGGACAATCGCGCCAGTGGCAGCGGCAAGCAGGGCGGTCTTCAGACGCGAGCGTTCGAACATGGCGGGGTCTATAACCAGCGCTTTGCTGAACGCCAAGTGAAGTTACGCGGGTATGCCCAGTCGTCCGCGTCACCGCCCCTGTCGTACCTCGCGCCTGCAAGCCCCTGCCCTGCCAGCGCAAATGGCCCGAAAATGCAGCTTCGAAGGTGACAAATTCGCTTCGCCTGCCATAGTGACCGGCACATGGCCGGCTCCAGCGAACTCTACTCACCCGTTCTTTCCGACGCTCTCGTCATCCTCGGTGCGGCAGGCATCGTCATCCCGGTATTCTCGCGCTTTCGCATTACGCCGGTCATCGGGTTCATCCTGGTCGGCGTGCTGGTAGGGCCGTTCGGACTGGGGCGCCACGTCTTCGACTATCCATGGCTCGCCCACATAACCATTACCGACCCAAGCGGGCTTGAGGTCTTCGCCGAGTTCGGCATCATCCTCCTGCTGTTCTCCATCGGGCTCGAGCTGTCGTTCGGCCGACTGTGGCAAATGCGAAGACTGGTCTTCGGGCTCGGCTCGCTCGAACTCATCGTCATCGGCGGGTCGCTGACCTTCATCCTCTCGGCCATCGGCCAGAACTTCACCGGCGCGCTGGCACTGGGCCTTGCCCTCGCCCTGTCCTCGACCGCATTGGTCCTCAAGATCACCAACACGACGACGCCGGTCGGACGAGCCGCTCTCTCGATGCTCCTGTTCGAGGACATCGCGCTGGTCCCGATCATCTTCCTTCTCGGCGCATTGGCGCCCCATGCCGAAGCCGACGGGATGGGCAACCTCATCAACACACTGATCTGGGGCACCGTCGTCATTTTCGCGCTGCTGGTGTTCGGGCGCTACCTGCTGCCGCCGGTGTTCGCCCAAGCGGCACGCACGAAGAGCCCGGAACTGTTCCTGGCTGCCAGCCTGCTGGTCGTCATCCTCGCTTCGCTGGCGACCGCCGCCGCCGGCCTCTCGCCGATCGTCGGGGCCCTCGTGGCCGGCCTGCTGATCGCCGAAACCGAATACCATTCCGAAGTCGAGGAGATCACCGAGCCGTTCAAGGGGCTCGCGCTGGGTGTCTTCCTGATCACCATCGGCATGAGCATCGACCTGCAGGTGATCTGGGAGAACCTCGGCTCGATCCTCGTCGCCACGGTCGGCGTCATCCTGCTCAAGGCCGTCGTGACCGGGCTGCTTCTGCGCATGATGGGGGCCAGGCGCGGCACTTCGACCGAAACCGGCATCCTCATGTCGAGCCCTTCGGAAACCACGCTCATCGTGCTTACCGCGGCCGGATCGGCGCAGTTGATCCAGCCCGGCACGGCGATGTTCTGGCAGATCGTTACCGCCATCGGCCTGACCGTTACGCCGCTGCTATCGCTGTTCGGGCGCATGATGGCACGGCGCGTCGATGCCGGTGAGCCGCTGCACCAGCCGCCCGAGCATACCGGCGAGCCGCACACCGTGATCGTCGGTTTCGGGCGCGTCGGTCGCCTTGTCGCCGACATGCTTGCCACTCACAACAAGCCGTACATCGCCATCGATTCGGACACCGACCTCGTCAGCCAGGGCAAGCGCCTTGGCTATACCGTTTCCTTCGGCGATGCCGGACGCGGCGATGCCCTGATGCGGCTCGGTGCCGATCAGGCCAACGCGGTCATCCTGACCATGGACGAACCGGTCACGGCCCAACGCATGGTGCGCAAGCTGCGCCAGCAATTCCCCGACCTTCCGGTTCTCGTACGCGCTCGCGATCCCGAGCACGCAGCCCAGCTCTACCGCGCCGGCGCAACCCATGCCGTGCCGGAAACGCTGGAAAGCTCGCTGCAGTTGTCGGAAGCGGTGCTGATCGAAACCGGCGTTGCCATGGGGCCTGTCATCGCCTCGATCCACGAGAAGCGCGACGAATTTCGCGAAAGCATCATGGAACAGGGCGGGCTCACGGAGAAACCCGCGCTCAAATCCTCATCGCTCGAGGACAGCCTTCACGCCTGACTGCCGACGCGCGGATCGAACACGGACCACCCGGTCTTCTGCACGAGCCGTTCGAGCGCGAGTTGCCCCAGATGCGAATTGCCGCTGCGGTTCAGCCCCGGCGACCAAACGGCGATGCTGGCGATTCCCGGCACGACCGCAAGTATGCCGCCACCGACGCCCGATTTGCCCGGCAGGCCGATGCGATAGGCGAAGTCACCTGAATTGTCATAGTGCCCACAGGACATCATCAGCGCATTGATGCGCCGCGCCCGGCGCGGGGTGACGACGCTGAAGCCGCTCACCGGATTGCGTCCATCGGCCATCAGGAACCGCCCGGCCAGGGCAAGCTGGCGACAGCTCATGGCCAGCGCGCAGAAGTGGAAGTAGGTACCCAACACCAGGTCGACCGGCGCATGGATATTGCCGAAGGCGCGCATGTAGTTGGCCAGTGCCATATTGCGAAAGCCGGTCTCCTGTTCGGCGCGGGCAACCGTCTCGTCGATGGCGATGGTGTCGTCGCCCGCCAGCTCGCGCACGAAACGCAGCATCTGGCCAATCGCCTCGCGCGGCTGCAGCCCTCCCAGCAGGACATCGCACACGACGATTGCCCCGGCATTGATGAAAGGATTGCGCGGGATGCCGTGTTCGGTCTCGAGCTGGACAATCGAGTTGAAAGCCGATCCCGACGGCTCGCGCCCTACCCGCTTCCACAACTGGTCGCCCACCGCGCCCAGCACGAGAGTGAGCGCGAAGACCTTGGAAATCGACTGGATCGAGAACGGCTCGTCGGAATCGCCCGCGCAGTGAACGGTGCCGTCGGCCATGACCACGGCCAGACCGAATTTCTCGAGCGGCACGCAGGCGAGCGGCGCAATGTAGTCCGCCACTTTGCCGCGATGCGCATGGCCGCGCATTTCCTCGGCGATCTCGGCAACGATCCGGCCGATGTCATTGCGCCCCGGATCCATTGCCGACATCTCCATTACATCCGGCCGATCAGCCGGCGAGCGCCGCCTTTACCGCAGCGATGGCATCGGCGCCCTTCGAACCGTCGGGACCGCCGCCTTGCGCCATGTCCGGACGACCGCCGCCGCCCTTGCCGCCGAGCGCCTCGACGCCCTTGCGCACGAGATCGACCGCGCTGGCCTTGTCCTTGAGATCGTCGGTCACGGCCACGGCGATGGATGCCTTGCCCTCGTTGATCGCCACGATCGCCGCCACGCCCGAACCGAGGCGCTGCTTGGCCTGGTCGAGCAGTCCGCGCAGTTCCTTGGGATCGAGGCCCTCGAGGACTTGTCCCGAGAACTTCACGCCATCGACTTCCTCGTCGGCCGGACCGGCCGCGGCAGCGCCGCCGCCACCGAGCGCCAGCGCCTTCTTGGCCTCGGCCAGTTCACGCTCGAGCTTCTTGCGCTCATCGAGCAGGGCCGCGACGCGGGCTTCGACGTCTTCGGGGGTAGTGCGCAGAATACCGGCGGCATTCTTCAGCGCTTCCTCGCGGCCAACCAGCCACTGGCGCGCGCCCTCGCCGGTCAGCGCCTCGATACGGCGCACGCCGGAGGAGACGGCGCTTTCCGATACGATGCGAAACACGCCGATGTCGCCGGTTGCGTTGACGTGGGTGCCGCCGCACAGCTCGACAGAGTAAGTCTTGCCGCCATTGCTGCGGCCCATCGACAAGACGCGCACCTCGTCGCCGTACTTCTCGCCGAACAGCGCCATGGCGCCAGCAGCGATGGCATCGTCGGGTGTCATCAGGCGGGTCATGACCGGATCGTTGGCGCGGATCTCGGCGTTCACTTCAGCCTCGATCGCAGCGATGTCCTCGGCCTCGAGCGCCTTGGGATGCGAGAAGTCGAAGCGCAGGCGATCGCTCGCCACCATCGAGCCCTTCTGCGTGACGTGATCGCCCAGGCGGTTGCGCAGGGCGGCGTGCAGCAGGTGGGTGGCCGAGTGGTTGGCGCGGATCGCATCGCGGCGCACAACGTCGACGACGAGGTTCACCGTCTCGCCGACCTTGATCTGCCCGGCCTCGACCTTGCCGGTCATGGTGTGCAGGCGGCCAAGCGGCTTGGCGGTCTCGGCAATCGCGATGGCAAGGCCGCCGGGACCGGTGATCGTGCCTGCATCGCCGACCTGTCCGCCCGATTCGCCGTAGAACGGGGTCTGGTTGGTCAGGACGATGACTTCATCGCCGGCCGAAGCGGTTTCGACTTCCTTGCCGTCCTTCACCAGCGCCACGACGCGGCCCTCGCCCGAAGTCGAAGTATAGCCAGTGAATTCGGTCGCACCCTCGCGCTCGGCGATGTCGAACCAGACTTCGTTGTCGGCGGTCTGTCCCGACCCCTTCCAGGCCGCACGGGCAGCGGCCTTCTGCTGCGCCATGGCGGCGTCGAAGCCATCCTTGTCGACGCTGATGCCGCGCGAACGCAGGGCGTCTTCGGTCAGGTCATAAGGAAAGCCGTAAGTGTCGTAGAGCTTGAACGCGGTCTCACCGGGCAGGCGGGCACCCTCGCCCATTTCGGCGGTGGCTTCGTCGAGCAGCTTGAGGCCGTTCGACAGGGTCCGGCGGAACTGCACTTCCTCGCGTTCCAGCGTCTCCTCGATGAGCGGCTGCGCGCGGCCGAGCTCGGGATAGGCCTGGCCCATCTCGGCGACGAGCGCCGGCACGAGGCGGTGCATCAGCGGGTCCTTGGCGCCCAGCAGGTGCGCATGGCGCATGGCGCGGCGCATGATGCGGCGCAGGACATAGCCGCGGCCCTCATTCGACGGCAGCACGCCGTCTGCAAGCAGGAAGCTGGTCGAGCGCAAGTGATCGGCAATGACCCGGTGGCTCGCGCGGCTGTCGCCTTCGGCGGCCACGCCGGTGAGGTGCTCGGAAGCGGCGATCAGCGCCTTGAAGGTGTCGATGTCGTAATTGTCATGGACGCCCTGCATGACTGCAGAGATACGCTCGAGCCCCATGCCGGTGTCGATCGAGGGCTTGGGCAGATCGCCGACGATTTCGCCCGCGGCCTGCTCGAACTGCATGAACACGAGGTTCCAGATCTCGATGAAGCGGTCGCCGTCTTCCTCGGGGCTTCCCGGAGGGCCGCCCCAGATGTGGTCGCCGTGGTCGTAGAAGATTTCCGAGCACGGACCGCACGGGCCATCGTCGCCCATCGCCCAGAAATTGTCCTTGGTGGGAATGCGGATGATCTTCGATTCAGGCAGGCCGGCGATCTTCTTCCACAGGTCGAAGGCCTCGTCGTCGGTGTGATAGACCGTCACCAGCAGCTTCTCGACCGGAAGTGCCCATTCCTTTGTCAGCAGGGTCCAGGCGTGGGTGATCGCCTGTTCCTTGAAGTAATCGCCGAAGGAGAAATTCCCCAGCATTTCGAAGAAAGTGTGATGGCGCGCGGTATAGCCGACATTGTCGAGGTCATTGTGCTTGCCGCCGGCGCGTACGCACTTCTGAGAGGACGTCGCGCGCGGGGTGGCGCGGGTCTCAAGGCCGGTGAACACGTTCTTGAACGGCACCATGCCGGCATTCACGAACATCAGCGTCGGGTCGTTGTAGGGAACGAGCGGCGCGGACTGGACGGCCTCGTGACCATTACTGGCGAAATAGTCGAGGAAGGACCGGCGGATTTCGTTGGTCGTCTGCATAATTCGGGCCGATAAGGCACAGGCGCGAAACCGACAAGCTATAAGGCACCGTCAGGCTGTTCGGTTTTTGCGATAATCCGCAGATATGCGGCAAATCGGCTACGCCGGAGGTAGCTTTGCCGGTCGCGCAGGCCTTCGCGCACCGTGCCTCCCCCAAGCAAAAACCCCGGCGCAACGCACCGGGGTTCCTGTTCCTGCAAAGGGGCGGACGACTTATTCGGCGCCATCCTCGTCCGAGGGGCCTGCCATCATTTCCTCGGCCAGCCCTTCGGTCTTGGCGCGGATCGCCTTTTCAAGACGTTCGCAGACCTCGGGATTCTCGCGCAGGTAGTTCTTCGAGTTCTCACGCCCCTGACCGATGCGAATCGAATCGTAGGAGAACCAGGCGCCCGACTTCTCGACGATGCCGGCCTTGACGCCGAGGTCGAGAATTTCGCCGATCTTGGAGATGCCCTCGCCGTACATGATGTCGAATTCGACCTGCTTGAACGGCGGCGCGACCTTGTTCTTGACCACCTTCACGCGGGTTGCGTTGCCGATGATTTCATCACGGTCCTTGATCTGCCCGGTACGGCGGATGTCGAGACGGACCGAGGCATAGAACTTGAGCGCATTGCCGCCGGTGGTGGTCTCCGGGTTGCCGTACATGACGCCGATCTTCATGCGCAGCTGGTTGATGAAGATCACCATGCACTTCGAACGGTTGATCGAGCCGGTCAGCTTGCGCAGCGACTGGCTCATCAGGCGGGCCTGGAGGCCGACGTGGCTGTCGCCCATCTCACCTTCGATCTCCGCCCGGGGAACGAGCGCGGCGACCGAGTCGACCACCAGCACGTCGATCGCGTTCGAGCGCACCAGCGTATCGGTGATTTCGAGCGCCTGCTCGCCGGTGTCGGGCTGCGAGACGATCAGCTCGTCGATGTCGACGCCCAGCTTCTTGGCATAGACCGGGTCGAGCGCGTGCTCGGCATCGATGAAGGCAGCGGTGCCGCCGGCCTTCTGCGCTTCGGCGATGACATGCAGTGCCAGCGTGGTCTTGCCCGAGCTTTCCGGCCCGTAGACTTCGATCACGCGGCCCTTGGGAAGTCCGCCGACTCCAAGCGCAATATCCAGCCCGAGCGAGCCGGTCGAGATCGCTTCGACCTGCATCGTCTCCTTCGAGCCGAGCTTCATCGCGCTGCCCTTGCCGAACGCGCGATCGATCTGGGCGAGCGCTGCGTCGAGCGCCTTCTGACGGTCCATGGAGTCCTTATCCTTGCCTTCCTGGATCAGCTTGAGCTGAGCAGCCATTTCACTTCCCCTTTGCTACCGGCCTGACCGGAAAGGTCAACGTCGCGGACCCCGATGTATCGCGTTTGTTCTCCGTGAACAAGAGGGGAACAACGGGAGTTTTCCCAAATTTAATTGCGGCAGGCGCAGGCAGCGCGAGAAGGCGCCGGACCGCAGCGCGGACAGCGGGCCGGAAATCAACACGTTAGGGAGCGCCGGGCCTTACTTGGCCGTGCGCGCGAGGACCTCGCCCACTTTTTCGGAAAGCTGCTGGACCGAGAACGGCTTGGGCATGAACCAGGCATTCGACAGGCCGATCTCCTTGCGCAGCTGTTCCTCGGCATAACCCGACATGAACAGTACCGGCAGGTTCGGCTGCAGCCTGCGGATTTCGCGCGCCATGGCCGGGCCGTCGAGCGAAGGCATGACGACGTCGGAAACGACGATATCGAACTGGCCGCCCTCTTCCACGAGCGCGAGCCCCTCTTCCCCGTCGCGGGCGCTGGTGACTTCGTAGCCCTGCCGCGTGAGCGAGCGCTCGGCGACCATGCGCACCGGGTCCTCGTCCTCGACCAGAAGGATGCGCCCGCCGCCGGCCCACTGGCTCAGCACGGGCGCCTCTTCCTTGACCGACGGAGTCGGCGTCGTGCCCGGAGCAACGTGATAGACCGGCAGGTAGACGATGAAGCGCGTGCCCTTGCCCACTTCGCTCTCGGCGAAGATGAAGCCGCCCGACTGCTTGACGATGCCGTAAACGGTCGAAAGCCCCAACCCGGTGCCCTTGCCCTGCTCCTTGGTGGTGAAGAACGGCTCGAAGATCTTGCCCAGATGCTCGGGCGCGATGCCGCCTCCGGTATCCTCGACGATGAGCGCGGTGTACTCGCCCGCCGGGATGATCTCGCTGCGCATCGCGCGCACGTCGGTCGTGGTCACCTTGCGCGTCGCGAGGGTGAGGACGCCCGAGCCGTCACCGCCCTTCTTGGCGCTGGACGACTGCATCGCATCGCGCGCGTTGACCGCGAGGTTGACGATGACCTGCTCGAGCTGGGTCGGGTCGGCGCGCACCGGTCCGAGATCGCGGTCGTGCGAAACGACCAGCTCGATCTTCTCACCGATCAGGCGGCGCAGCATCTGCGACACATCGGCAACGACGTCGGGCAGCTGCAGCACTTCGGGCCGCAGCGTCTGCTGACGCGAGAAGGCGAGCAGCTGGCGGGTCAGCGATGCGGCACGGTTCGAATTGGCGCGGATCTGCTGGATGTCGTCATAGTCCGAGTCGCCCGGCGTATGGCGCATCAGCATGAGGTCGCAGGTCCCCAGGATCGCGGTCAGCACATTGTTGAAATCATGCGCGACGCCGCCGGCCAACTGGCCGACCGCCTGCATCTTCGTGGCCTGGGCGACCTGCCGCTTGAGCCGGGTTTCCTCCGAAGTGTCGGTCAGGCCAAGCAGGACCGCGGGCTCACCCAGCCCACGCACACCTGCAAGGCTGAGCGAGACCGGATCGTCGGGCTGCGCAGTCAGGCGAATCGCGATGTCGCCTGCGGCAGCGGGCCCTTGCGCGAAACGGCGGATCGATTCGGACAGCGCACGCTTGTCCTCGCGAACGACGAGGTCGGTGGGATAAGTCGGCGGATCCTGCCCTTCGCGTCCGGCCGCGCGCATGAAGGCGGGGTTGGCGAACAGGAGGTGCCCGTCACGGTCGGCCATGGCGAGGCCGAGAGGCAACTGGCTGAGCAGGGCTTCCAGATGCGGCGCGGAATTCCCGCCGCCGCCCGCTGCGCCGATCCCCTGTCCGGCCTCCATCACCAACATCAGTGAAGGAGTCGTGTTGGGGTCTGGCTCGACCGGCGAGTCCGGATCGGCGACTGGCACGTGATAGAGGACCAGCGGGCTGCCGCGGCCATTGTCGCGCGCCCAGCCGATGCGCTCGCCTTCCTCCTGGCTGAGCAGCGAGACGAAATCCTCGCCGGTGAGATCGATTGCCTCGTCGCCGGCAGCGCGCAGCGCGAAACCCTTGCTGGCGGCGCGGATCATGCCGTCCGGTTCGACCAGGGCAGCGCCGATCCCGGCACGGGCGAGGCCCTTGCCAAGCTTGCCCTCAAGCTGGGTCACGATATCGCCGATGAGGTCCACCGAACTGACCGGCGCGATGCGCCAGACGAGAAAGTCGTCGCCGCGACCGGAACGGCGCACTTCGATCCGCCACTGCCGCGCTCCGCCGGGATACTCGGGCCCGGCGGCCACATCGGCCGAAGCGGCGCCGTCGCGCCAGGCTGCGCGGCTGGCATCGGCAAGACGTTCAAGCGAAAGTTCGTCGAGCGGAAGGCGCGGCGGCGCGTAACCGGTGCCGAACCACGCCTCGAAGCTGGCATTGGCGCAAGTCAGCCGTCCGGCGCGATCGGTCACGGCAATGGCCATGTCCGGCCGGTCGATCGCGGCGACCGTTACCGACCAGTCAGGCTGGGCGAACTCGGCCTCGGCCTCCTGAGGCCGGTTGCGAACGATCAACCAGGCCAGCCCCGCCAAGGCAACGATCGCGCCGAGATAGACGGAAGTGGCGAGCGAATCCTGAGTGGCGAGACCGACCAGCAACACGCTGAAAGCCATCGCGAGGCCGACCACCAGGAAGTCGGTCTGGCGACCCTGGCGCATGGCCTCGTCGATCAGCTTCACGCAGCCGCCTCAAGCGACGCACCGGCCTCGCGGGCGCGGGCCTCGCGCTCGGCACGGGCCTGGGCGTGGCGAAGGCGGCGGGCACGGTGCTTGCGGCCGATCCAGCTGCGCCAGATCAGGCCAGAAAGAACATAGCCGAGCGCTGAAGCGACGATGGCAAGCACGATGAAGCCGACGGCAGCGAACCCCGCGGACTGAGCGAACCAGACGAGCGTATCCCAGCCGCTGTGGTCCATGCCGCTGCCGACCGCGGACGCCACTCCCGTGGGATCGACATGCAGGAAGAAGCGACCCACCCGATTGGCGACCACCACCCAGAACGGCAAGGTGAAAGGATTGGTCACGAAGGTAACGAGCGCGGCGATCGACACATTGGCGCGCGCTGGAAGCGCGAGGAACGCGGCAAGGAAGATCTGCCCGACAGGGACGATGAAACCGGCGAAAAGCCCAAGCGCCACCCCGCGCGGCACCGAGCGGCGGGTATAACGCCACAGTTCCGGGCTGAGCACGCGGTGGGCGATCGGCGCTATCCAGCGATTGCGCTCGAAATCCTCCCGCGAAGGCATGCGCCGGTGCAGCGAAGTGGAGATGCGACGGAAAATGCCACTCACGAATCGAAATCCCGACCAGAACGCCTGAGCCTTGCACGATGCTTGCGCCCTATCCAGAAACGCCAGAACCATACAGTGACAAAATAGCTAACGACGGACGCTACCACCGATTGCACAAACAATCCGATAACGATGGCGGGCGCAGTATCCGAAAGCAGCCACGACCACCATTCGTGCACGCCCGCACCTGAACGGACCATGGCGTTCACGGTTTCGACATCGGCGTGAAAGCCGAAACTGTTTCCGATTGCTACGGCCAGCGGCAGAATAATCAGGATCGTCGTGAACGGATTGCTGATGAAGGTAACCGCGGCGGCCAGCGGAATGTTGCCGCGAACCGGCACGCACATCAACGCAGCGCCCACGATCTGCACGCCGGGGATCAGCGCGAAGATGCCGACGAACATTCCGACGGCAACGCCGCGCGGGACCGAGCGGCGGGTAAAGCGGAACAATTCGCGTCGCCGCGAGATGGGAGCGGTAAGCCGATTCGCCTCGAGTTGCTCGTGCGTGGGCATCTGGCGATGGAGCCAGGCTGACAGGCGGGTCAGCAGCGCGCTCATCCGTGGTCCCGCAAGATCCTGCCCTGCTCGCGCTTCCAGTCGCGTTCCTTGATCGTGTGCCGCTTGTCGGCGGCGTTCTTGCCCTTGGCAAGCGCGAGTTCGACTTTCGCCCGCCCCCGGCTGTTGAAGTAGATCGACAGCGGCACCAGCGTCATGCCCTTGCGCTCGACCGCACCCTGCAGGCGCGCGATCTCGCGCTCGTGCAGCAGCAGCTTGCGCGGCCGCTTGGGCACATGATTGTAGCGATTCCCATGGCTGAACTCGGGCACGTTGGAGTTCACCAGCCAGCATTCGCCGTTCTTGATCTCGGCATAGGATTCGCCGATCGATCCCTCGCCGAAACGCAGCGATTTCACCTCCGTGCCGGTCAGCGCGATGCCGGCCTCGAAAGTGTCTTCAATGTGATAGTCGAAGCGGGCCTTGCGGTTTTCCGCGACGCTCTTCTTCTTGTCGAATGTCTTGTGCTGCGGGCGTGCCATGTCGGTGCGCCATGTAGGGATTCAAAAGCGAAAAGGAAACGCCCCTTCGGGACGAATTGCAGCGCGCTTGTGCCGAATTCCCCGGCGCCTTCAGTACAGGTCCCGAAAGGCGCGCACAGCAAGTCCTGCCGGGATGCACATTACAAAGATTTAAACGGAGAAGCCGGGCTGCCCGACTTGCCTTGCGGCATCCTTCCCGAAATACCGAATCGCGAATATCGGGGGAATTCAGACAAGTGCGAAAGATACTTCTTGCCACGGCGAGCCTGATTGCTGCGCCCCTTCCATCGCTTGCCGATGCCGCACCGCCACCGCTCGAGGCTTATGGAGAGTTGCCCAGCGTCGAGGATATCGCGATCTCGCCCTCCGGCAACCTCGCCACGATCGCCTGGATTGCTGGTATGCGCCGGATCGTGACTTTCGATCCTACGGGGCGCCCGACGATCAACGCGCCTACCGGCGATGCCAAAATCAGGGGCCTGAACTGGGCGGATGACGACATTCTCCTGATCACCAACAGCGCAACCGTCGGCCTCGGACCCTACTTCGCGGCGAGTAAGTACGAACTGTCCGGGACGCTCATCCTCTCTGTCAGCAACCCCAAGCCCGAACTCGTTTTCGCCGGAACCAGCTCCATCGCCAACACGACCCGGGGCAGTTACGGAATCCGCAGGATCAACGGCAAGACTGTCGGCTACTTCGGTGGCATCGGCATGGGGCGTTCTATGGGCAACTCCTATTTCAAACATGGACGCGCACTGCTCTATGCGGTTGACCTGCCCACCAACAGGGCGCGGCAAGTGGCCAGCGCACCTGCCGAAAACCACTACAGAGACTGGCTGGTCGACACCCGGGGTCAGGTCGCGGCGACACTCGACATCGCCGATTTCAACGGCTCCTGGCAGATCGAGAATGCCAATAACGAAGTGATCGCAAGCGGGATCAGCGCCACCGGCGACGTCAGCCTGCTGTGGTTCGGATACGACGGTTCGACGGTCATTTACGCAACGGAAGACGAAGATGGATCGTCGCACTGGTTCGAGGTTCCCCTGGCAGGCGGACAGGCGCGGGAAATCCTCGCCGACGTTGCCGTTTCTCGCACTTACGTAGATCCGGCGAGCAGCCGCATGCTCGGCTACCGCGAGCGCGGCGACGAGCCCAAGGCGGTAATGGCCGATCCAAAGGTGAACAGCACGCTCGCCAAGATCTTCGCTGCCTTTCCAGGCCGCAGAATCAGCCTCAAGGACTGGACACCCGACTTTTCGAAGATCCTCGTACGCACCGAAGGCAATCGCGACAGCGGAACCTGGTTCAAGGTCGATCTGGCCACCCGCAAGGCCTTGCCAATCGGCGATGAACGCCCGGCGATTGGCCCCGACGACGTCGGCCCGATTTCGCGCGTCAGCTACACCGCGGCAGACGGACTGGAGATGGACGGCATCCTGACCCTGCCTCCCGGCCGCGAAGCGAAGAACCTTCCGGTCATCATGCTTCCGCACGGCGGACCCTCGGCTCAGGACGATATCGGCTTCGACTGGTGGGCGCAGGCCTTCGCCTCGCGCGGCTATGCAGTTTTCCAGCCCAATTTTCGCGGCTCCACCAACCGCGACGATGCCTTCCGCCACGCCGGGGACGGGCAATGGGGCCGCAAGATGCAGACCGACATCACCGACGGGCTGGCCGAACTGGTTCGGCAAGGGATTGTCGACCCACGCCGCGCCTGCATCGTGGGGGCCAGCTACGGCGGCTATGCCGCGCTTGCAGGCGTTACGCTGCAGCACGGATTCTACCGCTGTGCGGTTTCGGTTGCCGGCGTGTCCGATGTCGACCTGATGTACCAGACCGACCTGACCGAAAGCGGCCGCTCGCGGATGACCGGGCGGGCGCTTCGCGCACAACTGGGCGACAGCAAGTCCTACGAAGAGATCTCGCCGCGTCGATTCGCGGACAACGCCGATGCGCCGGTCCAGCTGATCCACGGCAAGGACGATACCGTCGTCCCGTTCAAGCAGAGCGCAGTCATGGCCGACGCGCTCAAGGACGCTGGCAAGCCTTACGAGATGGTCGTGCTTGACGGCGAGGATCACTGGCTCTCGCGCAGCGAAACCCGCAAGGAGATGCTGAGCGCCGCCATGCGCTTCGTGCAGGAGCACAACCCGGCAAATTGACGACCGTCCGCCGAACCGAGCGGATCGCCGGACTGTAAGGGTCAGAGCAGGCCGGCGTGGACCAGAGCTTCGTCGACCGCGGCGCGGGCCTTGTCATTGCAGGGGACGAGCGGCAGGCGCAGTTCGTTCTCGATCCAGTCATGGACCTGCGCCAGTGCGTACTTGCATGGGCCCGGCGAGCTGTCCTCGAACATGGCATAGTGCAGCGGATAGAGCAGGTCGTTGAGGCGGCGCGATTCCTCGAGGTCGTTGGCCGCGCAGGCAGCCTGGAACTCGGCACAGAGCTTGGGCGCGACGTTCGCCGTCACCGAAATGCAGCCGACGCCGCCCGCTGCGTTGAACGGCAGCGCCAGTTCGTCGTCGCCGCAAAGCTGCGCGAATTCCTTGCCGATGCCGCGGCGGTGGTCTGTCACGCGGCTGAGGTCCCCGCTCGCATCCTTTATACCGATAAAGGTATCCGGGAAACGGCGCGCCAGTTCGCATACGGTCTCGGGGCGAAGGTCGGTCACGGTGCGGCCCGGCACGTTATAAAGCACGATAGGCAGCTCAGCATTTTCAGCCAGATAGCTGAAATGGGCGAGCAGGCCCTCCTGGCTCGGCTTGTTGTAGTAGGGCGCAACCACCAGTGCGGCAGCGGCTCCGCACTTCTTCGAAAAATTCATGTGGAGAAGCGCATTCATCGTATCGTTACTGCCGCAGCCGGCAATGATCGGCACGCGCCCGGCCGCCTGCTCGATGCAGACCTCGATGACGCGGTGGTGCTCGGCGTTGGAAAGCGTCGAATTCTCGCCAGTCGTGCCGCATGGCACGAGCGCGGAGGAGCCGCATTCGATCTGCCAGTCGACCAGGCGACGGAAAGCCTGCTCGTCGAACGCCCCGTCGCGAAACGGTGTGACAAGAGCAGGAATGGACCCCGAGAACATGGACTTTACCCCAACTGACGTTCATTGATCGTCCGGCAATCGGCCCCGGAATCCCGGGAACCTGATGCACGGACTTCGTGTTCAGCGCCTGATAAGGAGCCTTTTCCCAAAATGTCCAGCATGCAGCGAATATCTCCCCTCATCTTGCTTGCCTCGACCGCGCTCATGAGCGTTCCCGCGATGGCTCAGGAAAAGGGTGTCGATGGCCGCGAATGGGACCTGGCGCGGGCGCGGTCGATGCAGAATCACGACATGCGCGTGCACCAGTCGATCGATAACTGGAAGGTCCTAGTCGCCAACGGCAACCTCGGCTTCTCGACGTATTCCAGCTTCCTGCTGACCTATCCTGGCTACCCGCAGGAAGAGAAAATTCGCCGGTTTGCAGAGCAGGCGGTGCTGCGCGATTCGCCCGAGCCGCGCTCGGTCGCCACCTTCTTCGATCGCTTCCCCCCGCTCACCAGCAAGGGCGCGGGACGCTATGCCACCGCGCTTGCCGGGTTGCGCCGTCCCGATGCCAGGGAAAAGGCCGTCGCCGCCTGGCGCGCCGGCTCCCTCGATCCGATGGACGAGACGAGCCTGCTCACACTCTACCGCAACGTCCTGACCCCGGCCGACCACGACGCACGGATGAACGAACTGCTCTGGCAGGGAGAAACGTCGCAGGCGGAACGTCAGGTCTCGTTCGTGTCCTCGGCCAACCGCAATGCCTTCATGGAACGGCTGTCCCTTCTCCAGGGTTCGGCTCCGGGCAGCCTGGGCCTGACCCTGCCCCCGAACATCGGCCGCGATCCCGGCTACGTCTACAACCGGGCGGTTCAGGCGCGCAAATCGGGCGGCATGTCTTCGGAAATCAACCTGCTGGCCAATCGCCCGCCGCTGTCCGAACCCGTTCCCGAACCGGAAAAGTGGGTAAAGGAACTGCTGGTCGCTGCGCGCGGGGCCGGCACCGAAAGCGCGGTGAAGATCGCCGAATCGATCGATGACGCGTTTGCTCCTGGCACCGACATCAGCCAGCTCTCCTATCGCCTGAGGGACGATTACACCTCGCTCGTCTGGCTGGGCGGAACCAAGGCGCTGTGGGATCTGGGCAATCCGCGCCGCGCGGCGCCGCTGTTCTACCGGTACGGCGCTGCGGCGCAGACCCCGGGCACTCGGTCCAAGGGCTTCTACTGGGCCGGGCGCGCCATGGCCAAGGCAGGCGATACCGCCGGAGCCAACCGCTATTTCGAGATGGCCGCCGCCTATCCGCAGTATTTCTACGGTCAGCTTTCGCTCGAACGGCTTGGCCGCCCCCTGCCCGACCTCGACACGATGCCGCACATCGTCCCGACCAAGGCCGAACGCGAAGCCTTCATGAAAAAGCCGATCACCGATGCCGTGCGCGATGTCGCGCGCGACGGTGACTGGCGCACCACGGTCCAGTTCTTCCGCGAGATCTCGGATGCCGCGCAGACGGCGTCCGACCACGTTCTCGTCGCCGAGCTTGCCCAGGAAATCGGGCGGCGCGACCTTGCCGTCATCCTCGGGCAGAGCGCCCATGCCGACGGCTTCGGCGAGTTCGGCGAAATCGCCTTCCCGCTGATCCCCAATCCGCCGGGCACAGACTGGACCATGGTCCACGCCCTTACCCGGCAGGAAAGCCAGTTCGCGCAGAACGCCGTGAGCCATGCCGGCGCGCGTGGACTCATGCAGCTCATGCCCGGCACGGCGCGCGAACAGGCCGGCAAGATGGGCCTGAGCTACGACCCGACCTCGCTCACCAGCGATCCCAGCTACAACATTCGCCTGGGCGACGGCTATTTCGCGCGGATGATGGATTACTACGGCGGCTCGACCCCGCTGGCCGTGGGGGCCTACAATGCCGGGCCCGGCAACGTGAACAAGTGGCTGCGCGCCAATGGCGATCCGCGCACCGGCTCGATCGACTGGATCGACTGGATCGAGCAGATCCCGATCTACGAGACCAAGAACTACATCCAGCGCGTGCTGGAAAATGCCGTGGTCTACGAAACGATCTATCCGGCAAAGTCCCCCTACAAGGGACAGACCCCGCTCAGCCACCTGATGGGCAAGCGCAAGCCGGGCTGACCCGCACGCTCGGGTCCGTGCCCGGCGGTTCACAAGTGTGGCGGCAGGCTTGGCCTGGGCCCGGTTCCTCGCTTAATGATAGCGGTCTATGCAACCAGCCGGACCACCGATCACCCCTGCCGGAATGGCCGCGCTGCGCGCGCGCTATGACCACCTGCTCGGCACCGAGCGGCCAGAGATCGTCGAGATCGTTTCGTGGGCGGCGGGCAACGGGGATCGTTCGGAGAACGGCGATTACCTCTACGGCCGCAAGCGCATGCGCGAAATCGACCGCGAACTGGGCCACCTTGCGCGCCGCATGAAAAAGCTGCGGGTGGTCGATCCCTCACGCCAGACCGAGCGCGACAGGGTTTTCTTCGGCGCCACCGTCACGATTGCGGACGAGGACGACAGCCACAAGACCATCACCATCGTCGGCGACGACGAGCAGGACGCCAGTACCGGCCGGATCGGCTGGAGCGCCCCGCTCTCGCGCGCCTTGCGCGGTGCGGCGATCGGCGATCTCAAGACCGTGCGCCTCCCGTCCGGCGAGAAGGAATGGGAAGTGATCTCCATCGAGTATCCCTAGTATCGCAATCGGCGCAGGCCGGAGGTCGGCATGGCTCTACGTCACAGGATAATCGGCAAGGCCGCGCGGGTGTACTGGCGCCTGTTCAAGCCGCGAACCCTTGGCGTGCGGGCGATCGTGTGGAACGGCTCCGGGCAGCTCCTGCTTGTCCGCCACACCTACGGCAACTTCTGGCACCTGCCGGGTGGCGGCGCAAAGAAGGGCGAGAGTTTCGAAGTCGCGCTGCGCCGGGAACTTGTCGAGGAAATCGCCCTCAGCGACCTCATTGTGGAACGCGTGGTCGGCATCTATCACAATACGCGCGAGCACAAGGACGATCACATCGTCATCTTGGCCGTGCACACCGAGCAGGCCGCTCGCATCGCCGACCCCAACGAGGTGCGCGAAATCGGCTGGTTTTCGCCCGATGCCCTGCCGCCGGACATTTCACCCGCGACCGCCCGGCGCATCGGGGAATACCAGCGGGGCGAATTCGCCCTCGAGCCCTGGTAGCCCCGGTGGCATGCCAAGGCTTCGATCCGCGCCCCGTCCTGCCCGGGGGTCACGATCGAGCGCCCGTGCGTCCGAGGACTTTCCCTCGCCCCATCGGTCAGCCTATAGCGCCGACGATGCCTCATTCGCTTCGTCCGGTCTTCTCGCTCCTGATTGCCGCCACGCTCGCCGCCTACGGGGGCTCAGCTTCGGCGCGAGAGAGCCTTGGGCTATACGGCACCTGGGGCGCCTTTCGCGATCCGGTGGTGCCGCGCTGCTATGCAATCGCCATGGCCGAGCCGAGCGCATTGCGGCGCGATTATCAGCCCTATGTCGCTGTGGGCACCTGGCCCCGCCGCGGCGCGCGCAACCAGCTGCACTTCCGGCTGTCACGCAAGATGGCGCAAAACCCGCGCATTTCGCTGAGTATCGGGGGTAAGCGCTATGCCCTCATCGGCGGCGGCGGCGATGCCTGGCCGCGCGACGAAAATGACAATGCCGCGATCATAGCCGCGATGCGGTCCGCCACGAAGATGTCCGTCAGTGCGCAAGGGGCCCAAGGCGGACGCTTCGGCAACAGCTGGCCGCTCGCCGGCGCCGCCTCTGCCATGGATGCAGCCCTGATCGGCTGCGCGCAGCTGCGCTGATCCGGCAGGAAAAAGGGCGGGAGCATGACGCCCCCGCCCTCCTCTCTCCAAACCCGGGGCAGGATCAGAAGCGGACGCCGACGCCCGCAACGACCTGGTGACGATCGAGGTCGAGGTCGAAACGCTGACCGTCGGGGATGTCGCCGGTGTAGTCCAGCTCACCCTTCTCGTAGTTCGAATAGCGGTACTCGAGCTTGGCGAAGACGTTGTTGCTGACCGCCTGCTCGATGCCCGCACCGATACGCCAGCCGTCCGCATCGATATCGCGGTTGGTCACGACCGTGCCGTCGCCGTTGCGAACGTCGAACTTGGCGTTGGTGTAGCCGCCCTTGGCATAGACCATGGTCGAGGGCGACACCACGTAGCCCAGGCGCGCACCGAGGTAGAGGTCGCGGTTGGTCTTCACGTTGCCGATGCCGAAGCCTTCGAAGTCGCCGTTGTCGAACTTGGTCTTGGCGGTCGACCAGGTCACTTCGGCTTCGGGACCGACAACCACGTTGCCCATCTTGAAGTCGTAACCGGCGCCCACGCCATAGAGAAAGCCGTCGATCGACTGGTCGTTGTCGATGGAGGAATCGTCGTCGATGCTGCTGCCGGCCTTGCTCACGTCATAGCCTGCGAGCCCTTCGACGTGGAAACCCTCGAAGGGCTCGGCCGGACCGACGTCCTGCGCCATGGCCGGAACCGATGCGATGGCACTGCCGGCGGCGAGACAAACAAGGATCTTCTTCATGTGTAACTCCAATTCTTCTTCAACGGCAGGTTGCGCCTGCCTGGACCGATGGAATGCCCAGGGGCCGAGAGGAGTTTCATGAACGTAAGACAACGAAATCATTGATGTTTCTTGGCAACGCCACATCGACGAGATGCCTCTTCAAAGCGCCGGACGGCGGGAACCGAATGCGAACATTCGGCGTTCGCAGGCGCCTGCATGCGCTTCATGAATGTCTCGGAATCCTGCACCCTTCCGAAATGGCGCGCCTTGCACTATATGGCCGCCAATCATGTCAAACACGAAACTCATGCCGATCCCGGGGCACATAGACCCCGTGCCCGTCCCGCGTGACGTCACCCCGCGCGAGGATGGCCGTGTCGATCTCATCGGCCTGCCCAAGAAGCGCATCGCCGAACTGTTCGAGCAGGCGGGTCTGGACGCCAAGGCCGCGAAGCTGCGCGCCAAGCAGGTGTTCCACTGGCTCTACCATCGCGGCGTGACCGAGTTCGAGGCGATGACCGACATCGCCAAGACCATGCGCCCCTGGCTGGCCGAGCGTTTCGTCATCGGCCGCCCCGACATCGTCGAGGCCCAGCACTCCAGCGACGGCACGCGCAAGTGGCTGCTGCGCACCGCCGACGGGCACGACTTCGAGATGGTCTTCATTCCCGACGCGGACCGCGGTACGCTGTGCGTGTCCTCGCAGGTCGGCTGCACCCTGAACTGCCGCTTCTGCCACACCGGAACCATGCGGCTCGTGCGCAACCTCACTGTCGGCGAGATCGTCGGCCAAGTCATGCTGGCGCGCGATTCACTGGGCGAATGGCCCAAGGGCGCGAACGACACCCGCCTCGCCACGATGGCCGGTCTCGACGAGGAAGAGGACGAAGGCACCTACTCGGCTGACGGGCGCCTGCTCACCAATATCGTGATGATGGGTATGGGCGAGCCGCTCTACAATTTCGACAACGTGCGCGACGCGCTCAAGCTCGTCATGGACGGTGACGGCCTCGCCCTGTCCAAGCGCCGCATCACCCTGTCGACCTCGGGCGTGGTGCCGAAAATGGCGCTCTGCGGCGAGGAGATCGGCGTAAACCTCGCCGTCTCGCTCCATGCCGTGACCAAGGAGGTGCGCGATGAGATCGTGCCGATCAACAAGAAGTTCGGCATCGAGGAATTGCTGCAGGCCTGCGCCGACTATCCCGGCGCATCCAACGCCCGGCGCATCACCTTCGAGTACGTCATGCTCAAGGACAAGAACGACAGCGACGACGACGCGCGCGAACTGGTCCGCCTGCTCAAGCACTACAGGCTGCCGGCCAAGGTCAACCTGATCCCGTTCAACCCCTGGCCGGGCGCTCCCTATGAGTGCTCGACACCCGAACGCATCCGGTCATTCTCGAACATCGTCTTCGAGGCGGGCATCTCCGCGCCGGTGCGCACCCCGCGCGGCCGCGACATCGATGCCGCTTGCGGCCAGCTCAAGACTGCTGCGGAAAAGAAGAGCCGCGCCGAGCTGGAACGCCTCTATGCCGAAAAGGAACAGGCGCTCGGCTAAAGCGGGCCGCCTGTGATCGGGCGGGATCGGAGAACAGGACTGGCAAAGTCAGTGAGGCATGGGCCCGGCGACGGACTGCGCCCAAGGCTATCTCAGCGAATGGCGCGGCTACATGGCCTAAAGCTGGCAGAACCCGGAACCGTCCAACCGCGAGGACTTGCCCCGGAATGGAAACGGGGTGGGCCAGGCCCACCCCGCGTATCTCAAAGACCGTCGAGGCCCTTGCTGACCAGAATATTCACCTCAACGCGGCGGTTCTGGGCCTTACCCTCGACAGTGTCGTTGCTCGCCAGCGGATCGGCTTCCGACATGCCGGTGGGCGTGAGCATGCGATAGGGCTTCCAGTGGCAGGCCTGCTGCAGGTAGTTCACGACCCGGCCAGCGCGCTTCTCGCTGAGAACCTGATTGTAATCCTCGTTACCGGTCGAGTCCGTGTATCCCACGACCAGCAGCAGCGCATTATCCATGCCCTCGGCCTGGGCGGCCGTGGCGCACAGTGCGTCCTTCGCCTGCGGCGAAAGCGCCCACTTGCCCGTGTCGAAGTTCACATTGGTCGTGCCCTTGATGTTGTACTTGTCGATGTCACCCATGCGGCTGCGCAGCGCGTCGGTAGCGGCAGTCTGCTCGGCAAAGCGCTGGTCGGTGCCGTTGTGGATCATCGCCGCGGTCTTGAGATCCTTGCTCTTCAGGTCGATCTTGCTGGCCACGAGACCATAGCCCGACTGCAGCGTTTCCACGCTGACCGGCAGGCCATTGACGAGCGAAGTCGCTGCCAGTTTATCCTTGTCAAGGCCCAGGAAACCGCCAGTGGCCTTGATCACGGTGGCATCGTTGATCACGATGACCGTCTTGGTGCCATCGGCAGAAGTCACCTGCATCTTGTCGCCGCTGCGCGCCGAGATGAATCCCTCTACCTCGGGTCCTGCGGTCATCTGCGAAGTGTCTGCAGCACCGGTGTCATAGGTAGTCGTCAGAACATCGCCCTGCGAGGGATCCTGCGACTGCGCGAAGCTGCCGGTCGCCGGCAGGCTAAGCATGGCCAACATCAACATGGCCCTCGGACTTTTCGAAACGACACTCATTACGTTACTCCTTCAATTTGTATCAGCCGGCCCTGCTTGTTTGCGGCACTCAATCATGCCGGGCCCCGTGATTGCATCTCCGGCTGTCGGAAATCTGTTCACCCCGGTTTAGTAAGGTGTGCTACAGGACTGCAGCACATGAACGGCATTCGTGCGTGTTCAGGTCGTCCTTTCTGGCAGATGAACGTGCATGGCAGTAGCGCCGGTTGCGCAGTTAATTCGACCGCGATGTGCGACGAGTCGAGCCGGATCGCACTAAACAAACCCACGATCATGCCATGGTTAATTTACCATGACAGAACCGGCGAGTCATGGCTTGAAGTCGCGGCTCGCCATCCGATTCGCAACTGATATCGCGGGACTTTTCTCAAGTCGAAAGTTCCGGCCCTTGGCTGGCCATTGGCTGACGAGAGCTTGGCACCTTCGTTTAAGCATCTATCTTCAATCGTTTTTCTTTGAACCTGCGCCAGTTCCCGGATCAATTGAGTTCAACAGGGTCCCAAGACACCCGGCTCAAGCCGTTGGGCAAGCCGCCCCTGGATGGAGATGACTTACCCTAGCGACCGGCCTGCTTGCGTGCGGCATGACTTCCCAACAGCGCTCAGCCCGAGGCCAGTTCCCAGTTGCCGGTAGACATATATCCAGCGGTTCCAAGCGGGTACCGTGTGCCGACCGGCGATCCAGAAAAAAATGGCAGCCAATCGGAATTGGCTGCCATCAGTCTGATAGGGTTAAACCATTTCTGGATAGCCCATCGGGTCGCACCGGACATTTACTTCAAGAAGCGTCATGCCAAATTGTAAAATTACGACATTCAGGTACTGAAAGCCGTATTTACTCATGACTGTGAATAACTGTCCCTTTTTAGGCCAGTTATCGTACCATCGTTTACGCCCCTCCTGACAAGTCATTGCAAGCCGGATTCTGAAGGTCACCTTGGCGTCCCCCATCAATCTTTACTTGCCTTACAGGAACCTCGTCCGATCGCGGGATGAAACTGCGATATATGACCTTTGATAGAGCATGAATAATACGGTATTAACCACGCTAACGACAGGTCTGCCATATAGCAGGAGGATTGAGCATGGGAATTTTGCGAAGCTTCAAGGGGCTCTTGCGCGGCCATCGCGGTCGTCGCTCGTCGCTGGACATCGAAACAGCTGTGCGCTGGCACAAGCATGCGGAAAGCAATCAGGCCATCGGGACAGCCCTGTGCGCCGAACCTGCTCCAAAAATCAAACTCACTCAGATGCACTGATCCGGCAACCGGCATAGCAGGCTCCACCGGAGAGCCCCGGAAAACCACGGACGCTTCCGTTCCTCACACTTATGCAAGAGTGAGGAATATGACCGACAGTCATCCCGGGAACTATGCGCATGCGGAAGTTCTCGGAGGGGTTCAGCTCCGTCGGCGATGGACCCCGGAACAGAATCTCCGCTTGTGAAATGAGCGGCCCACGACGGCGAGACCATCCGCCTGCGCCAGCGCAAGACGAAGGTGCCGATCGTGATCCCGACGAGCGGACCTCTGAAGGTAGCGCTGAAGGCCGAATAGGATCGATACGCGCAGGAGAACAAGGATCTGGCGGAAACCATCCTCGCGACCGTGCACGGCACCGCCTGGACCGAATCGGGCTTCCGCGCCTCATGGCGAAAGGCGTGCATCAAGGCAGGCGTAACGGACGTCACCTTCCACGACCTGCGCGGCACCGCAGTGACCCGCCTGGCCATCGCCGGCGCCACGGTTCCCGAGATCGCAGCGATCACCGGCCACAGCATGAAGGAGGTCGGGAGCATCCACGGCGCCCACTACATGCACCGCGATCCCGCACTGAGCGAAGCGGCCATCCGAAAGCTCGAAGGGAGAACGATTTCTCCCAACCAAACGCCCAACTGCCCGGGCGATCTTGTCTTAAATCTGCAAAAATGCTTTAAAATCAATGGTAGCGGAGGAGGGAACCATCAGATATTTATAACCGTCTGGTTATTAGGCGCTATTTTTCCATTGGCCCTTAAAATACCCCCAGCACTACCCCCAAACTCGCTACGTTGCGACGAAACGATGTTGGCCTGCGTCAGGCCGATCTGCTGCTCGTATGGTCCCTGATTTGTCGCCAGCACGGCAGTTCGACCCAAATCTACCTTTCAATCAGCAGGTCCTTGGTTCGAGCCCAAGTGCCTGCACAATTTTTTTCAGGTATTTAGAAGCCTGCTTCAGGGTCAAAGATCGCCACGTCCACGGCTAGGTAGCTTTCTAGGTAGCTCTCGATCGCCCCCCTCGTCGCGATTTGCGATTAGAGAATCAGTGACGTCGAGCTTTGGCTGGCTCTCACTCGGGCCAAAACCCAATCAGCCTCTTGAAATTGCGTCGGCAGGTTGATTCGAAGGGTTCCCATGATTGACGGAGGGCCCTTTTGATGTCGCGCTCTTTGTTCTGGCTGTCGGATGAACCCTGGCTGGCGATCTAGCCTCAACTCCCGAGAAACCAGGCCGGAGCGCGGCGGGTGAATGATCGTCGTGTGATCTAGGGCATCCTGCATGTTCTGAAGTCTGGCTACTGCTGGTACATCTGCCCTCGGACCAAGGGCATCGACGACGAGCTACGACCGGTTCAACCGCCTGTCGCGAAGAGGCTCTGGACGATGGTTCTCGATGCCTTGGGCGTGCAGACATCGGCTGCGTTCGCGGCCGCTGTCTATAAAGCAAACCGCTTCAAACAATCACTGACGGCCGGTGCATCTTCGGCGTCACCATCAATCTGGCGACCTCGGCTGGACCGGGAGGATCACCAAACAAGGTGACGGAACGGTCAGCAAGCTGGTCTACGAGGCGGCCAACACGATCCTGACCCGCACAAAACAGAGCTTCGCGCTCAAAAGCTGGGCTCTCAAGATCGCCAAACGTCGCGGCCCGTGGAAGGCGCGTGTCGCGCTCGCGCCGCGCCTCGCAATGATCATGGATGCCATGCTGCGCGACGGAAACTCGTTCGAGGCCTGAGATAAGGTAGTATGCCCAGTGGTGACGCTCTCGAGCTGACCCGATGGCGGTGCCCGCGAGGGAACGCAGGGACGGACGAACTGCGAAGGTTGCCACATGGGCTTCCAACCTCGCTTCGAGTCAATGCAACGTCCGGCCTTGTGAGGCCCGATACAGCACCACCAGCCCTTCGGCCGGCGAGTGCGGACAGACCGTTTGGAACCCTCAAGGGACAAACCGCCAGCGATCACAAATCACAGATCAGCCCTAGAAGCGTTTGGAATCGACGCCGATGAGGCAGCTGTCGGTGATAACGGCAGCCATCAAGCTAGGGGTGACGACCGCCACTGCAAGGAAAGCGTATCTGGCGTTCGATCTCGACGAATAATGGCCCGCAAATGCATCAAAACCGGTCGTATCATCAAATCCCCCTGCCATCTTCCAGAACATTTTTTACCTGAACCTGACCTTGGCTGGAACTCCTGTAATCGCCCGCTGACGATGGCCTTGTCGGATTAAAACCTTAAAAGGTCGAAGAATATCAATACAGGTCAATCACATACCGGGATTTTATAGATGATGGTTGTTAAGTCCCAATTCTTCCCGATAAACCGCCGCAATCTTGGCCGGCGTTTCTGGCTCGTCAATTGTCGCGGGGATATCAAAGGGTTCGCGGTTCACGATCTTGCGGAGCAGGCTACGCAAGATCTTGCCAGAACGGGTCTTGGGCAATTGCTCAACGACCAGCACCGCCTTCATCGCCGCGATCGCACCAAGCTCGCTACGCACGGCAAGGACAGCGCGCTCGGCTATGCTCTTGTCTGCCGCATAACCAATCTGCGGGGTGACGAAAGCAATCGGTACCATACCTTTGAGGTTATCGTCCGCACCGACGACGGCGCATTCAGCGACACCTGGTTGCCGCGACACGATCTCTTCCATCTGTCCGGTCGACAGCCGATGACCGGCTATGTTGATGATGTCGTCGGTTCGTCCCATGATGTGCATGAAGCCCTCACTGTCGCGAAAGCCTGCATCACCGGTTTCGTAGTACCCAGGGAACGTCTCGAAATTTCGGACAAACGTGGCGTTGTTGTTCCACAGCGAACGGAAAGTGCCGGGCGGCAGCGGGGTCTTGATCACAACATTGCCGCTTGCCTTGTCGGGCAGAGCAAATCCTTCGTCGTCGAGGATGGCGAACTGATATCCTGGCACCGGAAAGCCAGCGCTGCCAGGCTTGCGGCGCAGATCCCCCATCGCGAAGCACGAAACGATGGCCGGCCAGCCAAGCTCGGTCTGCCACCAATGATCGATCACCGGCAAACCGCTTTCCCGCTCCAGCCAGGCAATCGTTTCCGGGTCGGCGCGTTCGCCGGCCAGAAACACGGCACGGCACGCGCCGACGCCGATCTCCTTCAGGTACCGGGCATCGGGATCCTCCTTGCGGATCGCCCGAATCGCGGTCGGCGCGGTGAAGAAACTCTTGACATTATGGCGCGCTATGGTCCGCCAGAACGTGCCGGGATCGGGTGTGCCGACAGGCTTGCCTTCGAACAGGACGGTCGTGGCCCCAACCAGCAGCGGGGCATAGACGATGTAGCTATGCCCCACCACCCAACCGACGTCCGAGGCAGCCCAGAACGTGTCCCCTGCCCCGATGCCATAGATGTTGGCCATCGACCACGACAGGGCCACGGCATGTCCGCCATTGTCGCGCACCACACCCTTGGGAGTTCCTGTGGTGCCCGAAGTGTAGAGGATGTAGAGCGGATCGCCGGAGGCGAGAGGAACGCATGGAGGCACCGGCATATCGGCGGTCCTCCGCCGCAGATCGTGCCAGTCAATGTCTCGGACGGGCATCAAGTCCGCGGTTAGCTGTTCGCGCTGGACCAGGACGACATG
Source organism: Novosphingobium sp. PP1Y (assembly GCF_000253255.1). Lineage (NCBI taxonomy): Bacteria > Pseudomonadati > Pseudomonadota > Alphaproteobacteria > Sphingomonadales > Sphingomonadaceae > Novosphingobium > Novosphingobium sp. PP1Y. The sequence goes on from NC_015580.1 coordinate 3,264,421, forward strand.
CTCGACCGAGTGGGCGGCAAGAACCAGCGCTTCGTCGACCAACGGCTTGTAGGCAATGGTGCGGCTGCCCTCGATTCCGCACGAAGCGGTGAGCACCAGTTTGGGGGTGGCATCGTCGATCCGCTTGGCCAGTTCGGGTGGGGCGAACCCGCCGAACACAACGGAATGGATCACACCGAGCCGCGCGCAAGCCAGCATCGCGAAAACCGTCTCGGGGATCATCGGCATGTAGAGGATTACCCGATCCCCCTTTTCCGCGCCGAGGCTCGCCAGCATCGCCGCCGTACGTTCGGTTTCGTACAGCAGTTCGCGGTAGGTGTAATGGCGGATGATTCCGGTTACCGGGCTGTCATAGGCAAGCGCCAGCGCATCGCCGCGTCCGGCCTGGACATGCCGGTCGAGGCAATTGTGGCATGTGTTCAGGATGCCTTCGGGAAACCAGCCCTTTCCTTGATCGTGCGCGCGCGGCGGGTTTGCGATCCAGTCGATCGCCTTTGCGGCCTCGAGCCAGAATTGGTCGGGGCGGTCCGCAGCGCACCGCACCGCGCCTCCATAAGCCACGGTCCCGGTCTCATCAATCATGATACCCGCTCTCCCCTGTTTTCTATCTGCCCCGCTGCTGCTCTGCGCGAAACGAATATCGCGGCCACCACAACGGCCGCTCCGACCATGTGATAGGTTTCGAGTCTCTCCCCCAGCAGCAGCACCGCCAGAAAAACACCAAACACTGTAGGCAGGTTCATGTAGACGCCGGCTCTTACTGAACCGATCAGGACTACCGCGCGGTTGAAGAACGCATAGGCAATCAGCGAGGGAAAGATGCCGACATAGAGCACTGCGCCAATCACTTCAATTTGTGGCGTGGCGACCCCGCTATCGGCCAGGCTGACCAGGTAAGGTACAGCCAGCGTTCCCATGCCGACCGCGAACAGCACCGCGAGCAGAGTGATGTGGTGTATGGCGGGCACCTTGCGCAAGAACGTCGCATAGGCCGAGTAAAGGAAGACCCCGGTCAGGGCGAGCAAGTCGCCATGGTTGAGCCCGCCAAGATGCAACGCGAAAGGCTGCCCTCTGGTCACGATCCAGACGACTCCGGCAAAGGACAGCGTCGCACTGGCAACCAATAGAGGCCTGATCCGCTCCCCAAAGAGGATGCTGGGCATGACCAGAGTCATGACCGGCATGGTCGATTGCAGCAGAAGGCTGTTGGTGGCTGTGGTGAGTTGCAGGCTCCAGTAAACGATGAAGGCGAACACCCCCACGCCGAACACGCCCAACACCGCGAGCAGGCGCCAGGACTCGCGCAGGACCCGACGATCGGCCACGATGTGCCGCCAGGCAAATGGCAGAACGAACAGCAACGCAACCACCCAACGCCAAAAGGCCAGCGACAGGGGAGAAAGCAAGTCGCGCGCCGCCCGGCCGACGATGGGGTTCAAGGCCCAGAACAGCGAAGCGAGCGAAAGCAGCAAGAATGGTGAATTCCACAGGTAACGAGGGGCACGCCGCCAGCCTGGAGGACAGTTGGCAGCACCCATCAGAACGAGCGGTCCGGCTGTCTCAATCCCACTTGCGTAGTATCGGCTTTTTGCATATCGTGCATCGCATTGCCCTTAGTGCACGAATCTGCCGAAGACAATCGCAGGTCGTGAAAACCGGAGAGAGCCATGAGCGGCGACACCACACTCGTAGACACGGTCAATTCCAGCCAGTCCCGCCAGGTTTTCTGGGACAAGGATGTCTACGATCTTGAAATTGAGCGGATTTTTTCCCGTGCATGGCTGATGCTCGGCCACAAATCGCTTGTGCCCAAACCGGGCGACTTCATCACGACCTACATGGCCGAAGACAAGGTCATCCTCTCGCATCAAAGCGACGGGACGTTCCGCGCCTTCATCAACTCTTGCAGCCATCGCGGCAACCAGATCTGTCACGCCGACAGCGGAAATGCCAAGGCGTTCGTCTGCAACTATCATGGCTGGGTGTTCGGACAGGATGGATCGCTTGTCGATGTCCCGCTCGAGTCGCGTTGCTACCACAACAGCCTCGACAAGGATGCGTTGGCGGCAAAATCCGTTCGGGTCGAAACATATAAGGGTTTCATTTTCGGTTGCCACGATCCCGAAGCGCCCAGCCTTGAGGACTATCTGGGTGAGTTCCGCTTCTATCTCGATACCATCTGGGAGGGCGCCGGCGGCGGACTGGAATTGCTTGGCCCGCCGATGAAGAGCCTGCTCCAGTGCAACTGGAAGGTACCGACCGAGAACTTCATCGGCGACGGTTATCACGTCGGCTGGACACATGCCGCCGCGCTCGGCCAGATCGGCGGCGAGCTGGCAGGCCTTTCGGGCAATCGCGCGGACATTCCCTTCGACGATCTTGGGCTGCAGTTCACGACCCGTCATGGCCACGGCTTCGGGGTGATCGACAACGCAGCGGCCGCAATCCACGTCAAGCGCGAGGGCTGGACCAAATATCTCGAGGATACGCGCGGCGAAGTGCGCCGCAAGTTCGGCCCGGAGCGCGAACGGCTCTATATGGGGCATTGGAACTGCTCGATCTTCCCCAACTGCTCGTTCCTCTACGGGACCAACACCTTCAAGATTTGGCATCCGCGCGGACCGCATGAAATCGAGGTATGGACCTATACCATGGTGCCGCGTGATGCCGATCCAGCTACCAAGAGCATGATCCAGCGCGAAGCGATCCGCACCTTCGGCACCGCCGGAACGCTGGAAAGCGATGACGGCGAAAACATGTCTTCGGCAACCTACATGAACCGTGGCGTGATCACGCGCGATGGCAGAATGAACTCCACGATGGGGGCCGGCTACGAAGGACCGCATCCGGTCTATCCCGGTATCGTCGGAATCAGCTTCATCGGCGAAACCTCCTACCGGGGCTTCTACCGGTTCTGGAAGGAAATGATCGATGCCCCGGATTGGGCGAGCGTGAAAGCAAACGACGACACTTGGGATTCGGTCTTCCCGAACCGCAATTTCTGGACTGAAAAGCTCGACGCCGCCGAGTGACCGCAAACGCCGATGAAAATATCGAGAATTACGGAGAGAACATGTCGTCCGAACAAGTACTGGTGACGCCGGATGTGCACTATGCCGTCGAGGCGCATTATCGCGCCGAGGTCAGACTTTTGCAGACCGGGCAGTACCGGGAATGGCTGCACGGAATGGTCGCCGAAGACATCCATTACTGGATGCCGATCTACGAACAGCGCTTCGCAAGGGACCGGCGCCCGGACCCGACGCCGGACGATGCGGCAATTTACAACGACGATTTCGGAGAGCTCAAGCAGCGCGTCGAACGGCTTTATTCAGGCCAGGTCTGGATGGAGGATCCGCCATCCAAGATCCGGTACTTCGTTTCGAATGTCGAAGCTTTCGAAGCCGGCAACGGTGAACTGGACGTCCTGTCGAACATCCTTGTCTACCGCAACCGCCGCCAGACCGAGGTCACGGTCCATACGTTGGGGCGCGAGGACAAGCTGCGCCGGGACGGCAATGGTTTCAAGGTCTTCCGGCGCAAACTGATCCTCGATGCGAGAGTCACGCAAGACAAGAATCTCTATTTCTTTTGCTGATAACGCGCGATTTGGCGCAAAACCGGGAGAAAATGCATGGAAGCCTACGCCGCGATCATCGAACGCCAAGGCGGGGACTTCGTCCTCGATAACGTATCGATCGAAGACCCCCGCGATGGTGAGGTGCTGGTAAAGGTTGCCGCGGCGGGCATGTGCCATACCGACCTGACTGTCCGCGACCAGTACTATCCGACCCCGCTGCCGGCCGTGCTCGGCCACGAGGGCGCGGGCGTCATCGAAAAGGTCGGACGCGGGGTTTCCACAGTCAAGCCAGGTGACAAGGTGGTCCTGTCGTTCAGCTACTGCGGCACCTGCCCGTCATGCCTCAAGGGGCATCAGGCCTATTGCCCCAGCCTATTTCCGCTCAATTTCATGGGCCGCAGGCTCGACGGATCGACCCCGATCACGCGCAACGGCGAGGACGTGAACGCCTGCTTCTTCGGCCAGTCCTCGTTCGCGACCTATTCGATTGCGAGCGAGAACAATTGCGTCAAGGTTGCCGACGACGCGCAGATCGAATTGCTCGGCCCGCTGGGCTGCGGCATTCAGACCGGCGCGGGAGCAATCCTCAATTCGCTGCAACCGGCTCCGGGTTCGTCGATCGCAATCTTCGGCGTAGGCTCGGTCGGTCTCAGCGCGCTGATGGCCGCCAAGTCGTCGGGCTGTCTCAAGATCATCGCGGTCGATCGCAATCCGGCTCGGCTCGAAGTCGCCCGCGAACTCGGCGCAACGGATGTCATCGACGCTTCGACCACCAATGCCCAGGAAGCGATTGTTGCGATGACCGGCGGCGGCACCGACTATGCGATGGATACGACCGCGATCCCGCAAGTGCTGCGTTCGGCGGTCGAAAGCACCCACAACATGGGGGAAACCGCAGTCGTGGGCGGCGCCAAAATGGGCACCGAATTTTCGCTTGATATGAACAACATCCTGTTCGGCCGCAAGCTGCGCGGGGTAGTGGAAGGCTCCAGCACGCCGCAGGTGTTCATTCCGCAGCTGATCGCGATGCAGAAGGCCGGCCTGTTCCCATTCGAGAAGCTCTGCTCGTTCTACGATTTCGATCAGATCAACCAGGCTGTCGAAGACACCGAAAAAACCGGCAGCGCGATCAAGGCCATCCTCCGGATGTAAGGACCGTGTTCGCCAGCCGCCTTGCCGCCCGTGTGGCGGCAAGGCGCGGCATGCCCGGGGACATGTTTGGCAAGAGCGGCACATTCCGCGGGGAAACTAGCAGCAAATGAAAACCGTCTACACGTTCGGCCCCGGCATTGCCCATGATGACTCGCGCGCCCGCGACAAGGCGGTAGTGGGCGGCAAAGGCGCCAATCTCGGCGAGATGGCGCGGATCGGGTTGCCTGTCCCACCCGGCTTCACCATCACAACCGAAGAATGCCTTCATTTCCTGCGCGATCGCCACAGCCAGTCCGCGCGCCTCGATGGCGAAGTCAGGTCGGCGCTGACCCATATCGAGCGCACGGTGGGCAAGAGGTTCGGCGATCGGCACGATCCCTTGCTGGTATCGGTTCGTTCCGGCGCCCGGGTCTCGATGCCGGGCATGATGGACACGATCCTCAACCTGGGCCTCAACGACCAAACGGTGCGTGGCTTGGCTGCTTCGTCTGGCGACGAGCGGTTTGCCTGGGACAGCTATCGCCGCTTCGTCCAGATGTACGCAAGCGTTGTGCTCGGGATCGATCACGCGCGGTTCGAGGACGCGCTGGAAAAGGCCAAGGAAGATCGCGGCGTCTCGCAGGACGTGGACCTGAGCGCCACCGATCTTCGTGACTTGATCGGCGAGTTCTTCGGCATCGTCGAGGCCGAACGCGGCGCTCCCTTTCCGCAGGACGTCGACGAGCAGCTTGCTTCCGCAATCGCTGCTGTATTCGAATCCTGGGAATCCGATCGCGCCAAGGTCTATCGCCGCCTCAACGGCATCCCTGGCGAATGGGGAACGGCGGTCAACGTCCAGGCGATGGTATTCGGCAATCTCGGCGAAACCAGCGCGACGGGCGTCGCCTTCACCCGCAATCCGGCAACCGGGGACAAGGCCTATTACGGAGAATGGCTGGTCAACGCCCAGGGCGAGGATGTGGTCGCCGGGATCCGGACGCCGCAATATCTGACGCTCGCAGCCCGCACGGCCGCCGGTGCCAAGCTGCCGTCGATGGAAGAGGCGCTGCCCGCGGTCTTCACGGAGCTCGCCCGCCTGTTCGAGCTGCTCGAGCTGCACTATCAGGACATGCAGGACATCGAATTCACGGTCGAGCGCGGCAAGCTCTATATCCTGCAGACCCGCTCCGGAAAGCGCACGGCCAAAGCCGCGCTGAAGATCGCCGTCGATATGGTCGAGGAAGGCCTGATCGCCGAGGAAGCGGCGATCAGGCGGATCGATCCGGCCTCGCTCGATCAGCTTCTGCATCCCACGCTCGATCCCGACGCGCCACGGACCCTGCTGGGATCGGGGCTTCCGGCTTCGCCGGGGGCTGCATCGGGCGCGGTCGTGTTCGACGCCGATACGGCTGCGGTGCGCGCCGAACTGGGGGAAAACGTCATCCTGGTCCGGCAGGAAACTTCGCCGGACGACATCCATGGCATGCATGTCGCTCGCGGAATTCTGACTGCCAAGGGCGGCATGACCAGCCATGCGGCGGTCGTCGCGCGGGGCATGGGGCGCCCTTGCGTCTCGGGGGCGTCCAGCCTGTCGATCGATTACCAGGCGCGATCAGCGGAGATTGGTGGCGTGCACATCGCCGAAGGTGACCTGATCACTATCGATGGCAGCACCGGCGAGATTTTCCAGGGCGCCCTGCCAACCGTGATGCCTGAGCTTGACCGCGAATTTGCGACGGTGATGGCCTGGGCCGATCGGCATCGCCGCATGAATGTGCGCACCAATGCCGAAACCCCGGTCGATTGCGAAGTCGCCCGCCAGTTCGGAGCGGAAGGCATCGGTCTGTGCCGCACCGAACACATGTTTTTCGACGGCGAACGCATCAACTTCATGCGCCAGATGATCCTGGCCGCGAATGTGGCTGAGCGGCTCGTCGCGCTCGATCGGTTGTTGCCCGAACAGCGTAGCGATTTCGCCCGGATTTTCGAGATCATGCAGGGGCTTCCCGTCACGGTGCGGCTGCTCGATCCCCCACTCCATGAGTTTCTTCCCCATTCCGAATCGGAATTCACCGAGCTGTCCGCCGCCGTCGGCATCGGCGTGGATCAGCTCAGACGCCGGGCCGAGGAATTAGCCGAGTCCAATCCGATGCTCGGCCACCGCGGCTGCCGCCTGGGCGTGGTCTATCCGGAAATCTACGAGATGCAGGCCCGCGCAATCTTCGAAGCGGCCTGCGCGGTGAGCCGGGAGACCGGCCAACCGGTCGTGCCGGAAATCATGATCCCCCTTGTCGGCACGGCCCGCGAACTCGACATGCTCAAGCAGACTGTGATCCGGGTGTCGGAAGCGGTCTTCGCGGAGCAGGCATTGACGGTTGAATTCACCGTCGGGACCATGATCGAATTGCCCCGCGCCGCGCTGGTGGCGGACGAAATCGCTAAGGTTGGCGAGTTTTTCTCGTTCGGCACCAACGATCTTACCCAGACCACGCTGGGCATCAGCCGGGACGATGCCGGACGGTTTCTTGGCAGCTACATAGACAAGGGCATCTATGCCAAGGATCCGTTCGTCAGCATCGATGTCGACGGGGTCGGCAAGCTGATTGAGATGGCCGCCCGGCTGGGCCGTGAGACGCGCGCCGACATCAAGCTGGGGATCTGCGGTGAACACGGTGGCGATCCGGCCTCGATCGCTTTCTGCGACCGGGTCGGCCTCGATTATGTCAGCGCCTCTCCGTTCCGCGTTCCGATCGCGCGCCTTGCCGCTGCCCAATCGGCGCTGGCCGCAACCTAGCTCGGCACATTGCCAACAAGTCAACCAGACAAAGGGTGAAGGAATACTAACATGGACTACGATCGCAAAGACGCCAAGAAGTGGGCCACCGAGACAGTCCGGGGGTTCTACCAGTGCCCGATCACCCCGATGACCGCCGACCACAAGTTTGATATCGACGGGATCCGCTACAACATCGACAAATACGTCGAAATGGGCCTTGATGGCCTGGTTGTCGGCGGCTTCATTGCCGAATGCTGGAACGTCACTCCGTCCGAATGGATGCGCTTTCACGAGATCGTCGCCGATGCCAACGCCGGGCGGCTCGACCTGTGGACGATCATCCTCGACCCGTCGGTCCACCTCGCGCTCGAAAAGATGCAGTTCGTCGAGAAGCTGGGTTTCAACGGCGCCGAGGTCATCAATCCCGTCGTCCAGCTTCGCACTGACGACGAGATTTTCGCCTGGTTCAAGTATCTGACCGATCGCAGCAACATGGCGGTCTGCCTCTACCGCACGCCGGTTTCGGGCACGGTGCTGAGCTGGAACCTGATGCGCCGCCTGGCCGATCTCGAGACCGTGATCGGGGTCAAGCAGGGTGCGCTTAACCGCGCCGAGACGATCAAGATCCGCAGCCTGATGCCCGAAGGCTTCAACACCATGGAGCCGTTCGAATATTTCTTCCTCGAAGACCTCCGGCTGGGCGGGACGGTGTGCTGGGGCGAACTGTCGTTCATGCTCTATGGCAAAAAGCGCCACCTCGCGCGCGACTATATCAACCTCGCCAACCAGGGCAAATGGGAAGAGGCCCGCACCAAGTGGGAAGGCCTGCACGATGTCCGCGAATATTACCATGACCAGTTTGTCTGGGATATTGCGCGCACCGCGACCTATGCTTCGGCACTGGCGAACATCAAGGCGTGGTATGAGGCGATCGGCCTCAAGGCCGGCCCGATCCTGCCGCCGGTTGCCGACGTGACCCCGCAGAAGAAGGAAGAGATCAGAGCCAAGCTCATCGAGCTCGGCATCGCCTGATCGAACGCGGGACATCGGCAATGACGAAACAATTGCATTTCTGCATCCACGGCGCAGGCGGTCTTGGTTCCGTTGTCGGCGGCTTCCTGGCCCGCGGCGGACACAAGGTAACGCTGATTGCGCGCAAACCCCATGTCGAGGCAATCCGTCAGGGCGGTCTGCAAATCGAAGGGGTGCGTGCACAGTTCGTGCAGCGCGACAACCTGTTCGCGGTCGAGACCCCGGCTGAGGTCGAGGACGCGATCGACTATTACATCTTGCTGACCAAGGCGAAGGGCACCGATCAGGCGCTGGCCGATGCGACAGTGCTGGTTGACCGGACAGCCTGCGCCCTCACCTTGCAGAACGGGGTTGGCAAGGAAGGCCGGCTGCAGGCCGCGTTCGGCAAGGACAAGGTGATCGGCGGGTCGATCATGGACGGCGCAACCCTGCTCGAACCCGGCCGCGCGCTCAACCACATGGCCGTCCCGGTAACCGCCTATTTTGGTGAACTGGGAGGCGGGGAAAGCGATCGCACCCGGACCATGGCCGAGGCGCTCGACTCAGCCGGGATGGGGTCCCGCTCGACTGCCGACATCACCCATGTCCATTGGGAAAAACTGGTCCAGGTCGGAAGTGCTTCATCGTGGAGCGCCAGCACCCTGGGCGGCATCAAAGAGCTCGATTTCATCGACGGTGTGGCGGTACGCGAAGGCGCGGCCCAGTATGTCCTGATCGTCAAGGACCTGCTGGCGATCTACAATGCGCTGGGGTACGAACCGCAAAATTTCTTCGCGCCCGTCTCACGGCTCGTCGAGATCAACGGAGAAAGCTTCGACGAAGCGCTCGCCGGGGTGATGGCCATGGTCGGCCGGTTCAAGCCGGAGAATCGCCCGGTGCGGACCTCGATGCACGATGACCTGGTGGCAGGACGGCGCATGGAGGTCGACGAAATTCTGGGACCGCTCGCCGAGGCCGCCGAACGCCTCGGCGTCGATGCGCCGACATTCCTGGGGGCTTACCGGGTCCTCAAGACCCTGAACACCTACCTTTGACCTTTCGGCACGGGAAGCCCGCTTGAACCGCTATACCATAGCCAATATTCCCGGCGACGGCATCGGCCGCGAGGTTCTGCCCGCCGGGGTGCAGGTCTTGTCGGCGGTCGCGCAGCGATGCGGCTTCGCGCTCGAGTTTCGCGACTTCGACTGGAGCTGCGAAACCTATCTCGCCACCGGGAAAATGATGCCCGATGACGGGCTCACCCGGCTTGCCGATCATGACGCAATCTTCCTTGGCGCGGTCGGTTACCCGGGGGTGCCCGATCACGTCTCGCTGTGGGGCCTGCTGCTGCCGATCCGGCGCGAATTCGATCAATATGTCAATCTCCGACCGGTGCGGTTGCTGCCCGGCATTCGCTCGCCGCTGCGCGACAAGAGCACCGGCGATATCGACTTCTGGGTGGTGCGGGAAAATTCGGAAGGCGAATATTCCCAGATCGGCGGCCGCACCGGCACCGGCGAGGATGAAATCGTCATCCAGCAGGCAGTATTCACCCGCCGCGGCACCGACCGGATCCTGCGTTACGCCTTCGATTTCGCGCGCAAGCTTGGCCGGCCGCATGTCACCTCGGCCACCAAGTCGAACGGGCTCTACCATTCGATGCCGTTCTGGGACGAGCGTTTCGCGGCGATCGGCGCGGAATATCCCGGGATCGCCACCGACCAGTACCATATCGACATTCTGGCCGCCCGCTTCGTGATGTCACCCGAACGGTTCGACGTGGTGGTCGGATCCAATCTGTTCGGCGACATCCTGTCCGATCTCGGTCCCGGCGTAACCGGGACGATAGCGGTCGCGCCGTCGGCCAATCTCAATCCGTCGCGGCGCTATCCGTCGATGTTCGAACCGGTGCACGGATCGGCTCCGGACATTGCCGGCCAGGGCATTGCCAATCCGATCGGACAGATCTGGTCGGGGGCGATGATGCTCGACCATCTGGGAGAAGCGGAAGCCGCAGCGATGGTGCTGGCCGCGATCGAAGCGGTCCTGCGCGATCCGCAAGCAGTCCTGACCCCCGATCTGGGCGGCAACGGCAGTACAGCGGTCCTGACCCGCCAAATATTGGAAAAGCTGCAGGGAAGGTGATCCCCGGCAGTCTTCGCGAGCCTGAAGGAACAAAACGCATGAGCCTGCAACGTCAGCTTCACCTCGGCGCGTTCATGCGGCCGGTCAGCATCCATACCGGCGCCTGGCGCTACCCCGGGGCAATCCCGGATGCGAATTTCAACTTCGCCGCGATCCGGCAATTCGCGCGCAAGCTGGAAGCAGGCAAGTTCGACGCCTTTTTCATGGCTGATCATCTCGGGGTCCTGAACATGCCGGTCGAGGCGCTGCGGCGCAGCCACACCGTCACCTCGTTCGAACCCTTCACCCTGCTGTCGGCGCTGGCTGGCGCCACCGAACGGATCGGGCTGGTCGCCACTGCCTCCACCACCTTCGACGAACCCTTTCACGTCGCGCGCCGCTTTGCCTCGCTCGATCACCTCAGCGGCGGGCGGGCCGGCTGGAACGTCGTCACCACGTCCAACCCCGAGAGCGCCAAGAATTTCGGGTTCGAGGTGCAGCCCGATCATTCCGGCCGCTACGGGCGCGCCCGCGAATTCTACGACGTCGTGACTGGCCTGTGGGACAGCTTCGCGGAAGACGCCTTCGTCTGCGATGCGGAAAGCGGCATCTATTTCGATCCCGCACGGATGCACGTCCTCGATCACAAGGGCCCGCATTTCTCCGTTCGCGGGCCGCTCAACATTGCCCGCCCTCCGCAAGGCTGGCCGGTCATCTTCCAGGCCGGGGCCTCGGATCCTGGACGCCAACTTGCCGCCGAAACCGCCGAAGTCGTCTTTGCCGCCGGATCGAATTTTGCCGCCGCCAAGAGCTTTTATTCCGATGTGAAAGGGCGGATGATCGCGATCGGACGCAATCCCGATCATCTCAAGATCCTGCCCGCCGCGCTCGTCGTTGTCGGTGACACGGTCGAGCAGGCCAAGGCCAAGCGCGCTCACCTGGACAGCCTGGTTCACTATGAAAGCGGGATTCACTCGCTGTGCGGCATGCTCGATCACGATGTTTCGGGGTTCGACCCCGATGGCCCCCTCCCCGAGATACCCGATACCAACGCCAGCAAGACTTCTCGTGAAATGCTGGTCACGCAAGCCCGGCAGTACAACCTCACGATCCGCCAGCTCGCCGCGAAAGCCGGCAGCTATGCCGGGCTCGCCTTCGTCGGCACTCCGGCTTCGATCGCCGACGAGATGGAGCAATGGCTGGAGGAGCGCGGTTCGGACGGGTTCGTCGTGATGTTCCCCTATCTGCCGGAGGGGCTCGACGATTTCGTCGATCGGGTCGTGCCCGAATTGCAGCGCCGGGGCATTTTCCGCAAGGACTACCAAGGCACGACCCTGCGCGATCATTTCGGGTTGCCGCGCCCCGGCAATCGATTCTTTTGACGCGGCGAACCGAAAGCCGCAGACCAGACCGCTAACGACACGGAGGGAACAACCATGGCCGCCTATTTCATCGCTTCCGTCACCTCGCACGACGATGGCTGGGTTGCGGACTACCAAGCCAATGTTCCGCCGATGGTTGCGCGGTTCGGCGGCGAACTAATCTGCCGCTCCAACCAGTTCGAACGCTTCGAAGGCGAAGGCGCGGCGCCGCACTATACGGTGATCATCCGCTTCCCCGCGATGGCGGATGTCCAAGCGTTCATGGCCTGCCCCGACTATGCGCCGTTCAAGGTTGCACGGATCGCCGGCGCAACGTCCGACATTTTCGCGGTCGCCGACTGACCGGCGCAGCCTTTGGAGATCGAACCATGCAAAGCCTGCGCATCTTCTTCATCGCCAGCGGAATCTGGTACCTGTGCAATCTGGTCCTGCTCTGGCCGCCGGTCTATGCAGGGGCCCTGCCCCTGATCTATCCGGGAATCGATCTGGGCCAGGGCCAGCCGGTGTTCGATCTGCTGCTCGATGCCTGGCTGATCGTCGGGATACAGCTGGCCGCGATCGGTGTTGTCGCCCTGTGGGGCGCGCGGCAGCCGTGGAAATACATCGCGCTGGTCCCGGTGATCGTGCTCACCGAAGCGGTCGGCGCGGCCTGGGACATCTACAGCCTGTTATGCAGCGGCGAGGCGGAATGGGTCGTCTTCACAACGCTGGCGGCTCATGCTGTGATTGTACTCGGAGCCTGGTACGCCTGGACCGCGGCGCACCGGGAAAAGGCGCAACAAGGCTGAGGAGCTAGATCACCGGTTGGAGAACCGTCAGCCCGGGCTCAGTATTGCTGTTCGGGAACATGGAGGACAAGTCCGTCAAGCCCGGCATCGAGCCTGATCTGGCAAGCCAACCTGCTTTCCGCTGTAGTCCCCTCTGCAAACTGGAGCAGATCGGCTTCCATGCTGTCATCGGCGAGCCGTCCAACCCTCTCGATCCAAGCGGGATCGACCTGGACATGGCATGTGGCACACGCGCACTGGCCGCCGCAATCGCCGTCGATGCCGGGAACGTCGTTGAACAGCGCCGCCTCGCGCGCCGTCAGGCCCTCGCCGATTTCGACGGGGAACCTGTGGCCATCGTGAGCGACAAAGGTGACCTTGATCATGGAGGCGCAGCTTTTCCTTGGTGTGCAAATCAATGCGCGTGAAGCTTGACCGGCAGGCGGGTGATGCCGCGAACGAGATTCGACAGGAGGCGCTCGGGCTCACCTACCACCTCAACGAAGTCAAAGCGCTTCTGAATTTCCTCCCAGATGATCCGCAATTGCAGTTCGGCCAGGCGGTTGCCCATGCAGCGATGAATGCCATAGCCGAACGAAAGGTGCTGGCGCGGGTTCTTGCGGTCGATGATGAACTCTTCCGGCCGGTCGATCGCCGTTTCGTCGCGATTGCCCGAGAGGTACCACATCACCACCTTGTCACCTTTGGCGATGCGCTTGCCGCCGATCTCGCTATCCTCAAGCGCGGTTCGACGCATGTGGGTGAGCGGGGTCTGCCAGCGGATGATTTCCGGCACAATGCTGCCGATCAGGGCGGGATCGCGCCTTAGCTTTTCATACTGGTCGGGGTGCTTGTTCAGCGCAAGTACGCCGCCACTGATAGAATTGCGGGTGGTATCGTTACCGCCGACGATCAAGAGTAACAGATTGCCCAGGAATTCGAGGAACGGCATGTCTCGCGTGGCGGGCGAATTGGCCATCATCGAAATCAGGTCGTTCCCCCCCGGCTGATCGATGCGCTGGTCCCACAGCCCCTTGAAATACATCGCGCACTCGATCAGCTCTTCGCGGCGCTGTTCGAAGGAATCGACAATTCCCGCTCCCGGAATGGCGGTCGTGACGTCCGACCAGCGGGTCAGGCGCGCCCGCTCGTCCCAAGGAAAGTCGAACAGGGTCGCGAGCGTCATGGTCGTCAGTTCGACCGAGACGCATTTTACCCAGTCGATCTCCTCGCCAACCGGCAGCGCATCGAGAATCGCGCCGGCGCGCTCGCGAATCACCGGTTCGAGCAGCAGGAGGTTGGATGGCGCCACCGCCGACGTCACCGCCTTGCGCTGGGCATCGTGTTTGGGCTGGTCCATCGCGATGAACATCTCGAGTTCGAGATTGCTCTGGTCGCTATGCATGTCCTGGATTGCGATTCCGCCAAGCTTTGCTTCGGAGGAATAGACCTTGTGGTTGGTGTCGACCGCCATGATGTCGTCGTATCGGGTGATCGACCAGTAGGGTCCGTAGGAGCTTTCGGCGCAGTAATGAACCGGATCCTCGCGCCGCAGCCGCTCGAAGAAGGCTTCGATCTTGTCGCCCCGGCACCAGAAGGTCTATCCCACCAACGTGCAACTGATCTTCCCAGTCGCGGGGCGTGGCCGCCCACGGGTTCGTCATGTCCCGGACGTCAAATCCATGGCGGCACATGCCATGCTCGAGGGTGCGCAGTGGCGAAAGGTCAGTTGGCGCAAGGGAACGAAGGGACGCCTGACGGCCCGCTTTGCTGCCATGCGCGTGCGCATTGCCGATGGCGCGCCGCAGCGGATCGGCTCCGCCGGAGCTCAGCACATGCCGGGCGAGGAAGCCTGGCTGGCGGGGGAGCATCGCTCGAATGGCGAGCGGAAATATTACCTCTCCAATCTGCCCGCAGACACCCCGATGAAAGCTCTCACTGGCGCGATCAAGGCGCGCTGGATCTGCGAACAGGCCCATCAGCAACTCAAGGAAGAACTCGGCATCGATCACTTCGAGGGCCGATCCTGGGCCGGACTTCACCGCCATGCCCTGATGTCGATGATGGCCTATGCATTTTTGCAATCCCGAAGGCTCGCTCAGGCGGGGCGGAAAAAAGAATCCTCGGCCCGCCTCCTCAGCCCAGCCTGCCAGCAGTGCGCCAGGCGATCCTTGACCGCCTGTCACGCTCACCACCCGATGATTGCCCACACTGCGGATGCAGCGTCAACAGACCTCCCCGCATACTTCTGCCAAAGTAGTGCTAGGACCGTTCCTACTCGGCAGGAACCGCTATCGCATCCTTCATCCGCCGGAAAGCCCGGTGCGATTCGATATTTTCCGGTGCCAGCCCAAATGCAGTCTGCCGCGGAATGTCCTGCGCGTTGATCTCATCGTAGCGCAGATAATAGGCCTTGTGCATCCGGTAGAAGGGAATCTCCGGATAGAGGTGATGGATCAGGTGATAGTTCTGATAGACCAGCAGCGGGGTCAGCAGCCATTCGAACCCGAACCGCATCGTCGTCGCCATGTACGGATCTTCATCCTGGGCTACCACGGCAGGATAATGCGGCAGAATGACGAACACGACCGCGATCATGAACAAGGAGATCCGCGATGGGACAAACCACAGCATGAACAGCTCCAGCCCGAAGCCGAGGTAGAGCGCTCCGGCGAACAGCGCCACCAGGAAGGAGTAATAGACCACCAGCTGCATGCCGTGCCGCTTGCGCACGGACTGCCCGTATTTGATGAAATAATGGATGTAGGCACCATCGAAGAACGTCCAGCGGAATGGCACCTGCCACCATGGCGATTCGTGTTCGAACAGATCCGGATCCATCGGACCATTGGCAAAACTGTGATGCTTGTTGTGAACCCACCGCAACAGCACCATCGGCGCATAGGGAAAGAGAAAGAACAGGCCGATCGCCCCAATCGATTCGTTCAGCCAGCCGACGCGCGACAGCGAACAATGCGACGAATCGTGAATGACGCTGAACAGCAGGTAAGTGAGAAGTCCGTTGGCGATTGCGCCTTGCCAAAGCGCGATTTGCTCTGTCAGCGCCAGGTACCAGACGGTGCCGATCCCCAGCATCGACACGACAAACAGGATCGCAGTTGGCCATGCGAGCAACGGCGGCTGCCGCAATTGCTCGAAATATTCGTCTTTGCTCGTCGGAAAAACGCTCGTAGCCACTGGCAATCCCTCTCTGCGGATTTGTCCGTGCCGGGGTTGCTGCCTTAGCAGCTGCCCTTTGACTTCCCGCACACGGCCTTTACGAATCAGGCCGGTTTCTAGTTGATCGACTCATATCCCATCTTTGCATAATGTGCAAATATTATCCCATAATGCCATTTGCCGCGACCGGAACGGCGGTCGCCACTCGGTCTGGAATGACGCCCGTTCGGAGGCATCAAACCGCACGCGACTGAAGCGCGTGATACCCACCGGCGCGCCGGGCTTCGTCCAGGCGCATTCCCGCATCAACGGCGGCGAGAATTGCCCTTTCGGCGGCTTCTACTTCTTCGGCGATCGCGACGACTTCCTCAACCCGGCCCGCCGGAATCGCGACGACCCCATCGGAATCCCCCACCAGCCAATCGCCGGGCTCGATCCGCACCTCTACAAGTTGGATCGGCACACCATAAGCATGCGCGGTGGATCTATCTTTGGCAGTCCGCATTGTGACGCTGCGGGAAAATACAGGGTATTTCAGCGAAACACAGCAATCGCTGTCTCGGCAGACACCATCGATCACCGTGCCTGCGACACCTTTCTTGTGCGCCACGCGGGTCAAAATATCGCCCCAGACGGTCTGATCCAATTTACCGCCGTTGTCGATTGCGACCACTGCCCCTTCGGGCACGTCGTCGATATAGTCTCCGACTATTCCGTGAGTCAGTCCGACCGGAAGCATCTGTACCGTGAAGGCTGGTCCCGCAAACTTCATCCCCCGTGCTACCGGCAGGATTCCAATCGCCTGGCCGCTGATCGCCAGACGATCCAGCGCATCGGACAAGGCGGTTACACCCACTGCATTCAACCGCCTAACGAGTGTTTCCTCGTTCATCGCTTTCCCTGCCTATTTCAACATGTCTTCGTAGTTCGCGCCCATCACCTGATCAATTGGAGCGCCTTGCTCAAGCGCAGCGATCATGGCTGTTTCACGGCAATGGATGCGCTCCGCCTCCGTGAGCACTTCGTCCAGGTGTTGCTGTTTGAAGAACACGACGCCGCTTCCATCCGCCACAACCCAGTCCCCCGGGTTGACCACAATGCTGCCGATTGTAACGGGGCAGCCCCAGTCATGCTCGGCGACCCGACCGCGCGCTGTAAGCGGAACAACTGCGCGGCCGAAGACCGGAAAACCAAGCTCGCTGCTTTCATCCAGATCGCGACAGGCACCGTCGACGATCACGCCGGCAACGCCGTTCCGAGCCGCTCCCCGGCTTAGCAAGCCGCCCCAGCCAGAGGCATCGGTCCTTCCGCGATGCTCGACGACCACGATCTCACCCGGTTGTGCCGCCATGATGGCAGAGGCACCCAGGTGCCGTTTGGGCAGTCCTTCGATAGCCGGTCCGAGTTTCACGGTCACAACCCTGCCGGAAATGCGCTGCCTCTTTGCGGTCAACCGGACGAGACCCGGGACGGCCCCGCGGAGACCGAGTTTGTCGAGCGCGTCTGAAATGGTGCAAGTGTCAAAGGCGGCGACACGCTGGGCAGCTGCCGCATAAGCCGTAGGTGAGATGTCTTCAGGCATCGTTCGGCACCATCGCTATGGCTTCGCACTGCACCAGCATGTTGCCCGGGAGGTCACCGTAAACCAGCATATGCCGGGCTGGCCGCGACGAGGGATCGGGAAAGTGCGTGAGCCACAATTCGTTGATTGCCGGCCTAAGCTCTTTCGTCTTCACGTAGAAGGTCAGTTTGGCAACATCGTCGAAACGCGCGCCGGCTGCTGCCAAGATACGGCCCAGGTGCCAGAAGGTCAGGCGGACTTGATCGACAGCGTCTGCCGCCACTTCACCGGTTGCCGGATCCAAACCGTAGACCCCACCTGTCACGACAAGACGGTCTACCCGGCTCGCGGCAGGGATCGGATTGCCGGAATGGTGAAGGCCTTCAACTTCGATGCTGCGTCGTGTCACGATCCCCAATCCTTGAGAGCGACCTGTCGAATTACCCGAAGTCGCGGAAAATCTGCATCGTCGCCAAGCACGTAATCAAACGTCGAGACGCGAAAACAATCGACGGGCATTGCCTTCGAAAACACCGTTTAGCGCAGCCTGGTCAAGTGAAGGAAGCGCCTCGATCACCGGCTTGAGATCGTCGTAGTGGCGCCCTGAAACAGGATTGATGCCGTCTCCTGATCCGGGTCTTTCCGTTCCGAAACAGCATCGGTCGTGTCCCACGGTCTTGAACAGAAGCGCGAGCGAATCTGGGTTATGAAGCACCGTATCAAACCAGAACTTTCGTAGAATTTCATCAAATTGGGGTGCATCGGCAGCGATACGCCCCTGAGCACGGGCCATTTCCCGATGCGAGCGCCACCGTCCGATCTGGTAGGGAATGGGACCGCCGCCATGGCTAATCATCAACTTGAGGTCGGGGAACCGGTCGAACACGTCGGCCCGGTATATGAGGTAATCGCCAGTCCCTCTTCCGCAATGAAATGCTCATCATAGGTCTCGCGCCCGTTGCAGCATTGTCCCGAATGGATATGGGCAGGAAGATCCAACTCACACAATTTCTCGTACAGCGGGTACCAATAGGGATCGCCGAGCGGAGGCGATCCGTTCATCCCCTCACTGGGGTCAGGGTTCAGCAAGACGCCCACGAAACCAAGCTCATCCACCACTCGCTCGATTTCTTCGAATAACGAGGTGACCGGCCGATCGACTTGCTGCGGCAAGGCTCCCACTCCCCGGAAGCGATTCGGATGCATCCGAACTGTCCGGGCAATCATGTCGTTTGTGTCACTTGTCCAGTCGACGATGTCATTCCACCGGGCAGTTCCATTCAAGGTCAGGAAAGGTCGAGGGGAAAGCAACTGCAGGTCGGTCCCCACCGCATCCATGATCCTGACGTTCTGGTCCGCGCTTTCTTCCAGCAGACGATCGGACACCTGCGCACGATAGCTGCTACCATATTGCCCCCCTGAAACCACAAGATTGCTCCTGTGCGCGTAGAGCGCCGCAGGCGCGACAAGGTGAGCATGAGCGTCGATTATCATTGCTTTGCGATCTTTCAGAGAAGTCCGGCCCCGGCTGGCGCTTTCAGCAATGTTCAGCAGCCGATATCAAATCGGATATACCAGATACCGGGGCAGAACGGACGTATCGAGCTCGGCCCGTCTGGACAGCAGCTTCAACGCACCGGCTTTTTCCAAACGGATGGTATCCAGATATTGACCCGCAGCCAGAACCTGGGTGATGCCGCTATCGGTGGGCGTCATGAAGACCGAGAAATTCGATCGCATCGAAATAGTAGAGGCATCGACGCGTTGATACGCGACGCGCTGGACGAAGTGACGGGTGCGATAGTCCTGGAACGTACCGACCCAGATATCGTTCACGAAAGTGACGCGATCCTCGAGCCGGGATCGGCAATCGTCGTACATGAAACCCAGGGCGAGACCATTTTCCGAATTTTCGGCCGCACGGCAGATATAGGAGGCCGCGTCTTCCTCGGCATAGTTGGCGAGCCAGCCCTCCATGTCCTTGCCGTCAAGCGCGCTGGAGTCCGCCAGCAGAAGAGCGTCGAGCGCGGCCTCGAGCGCAGTGTCGGTCTGTGTCATGCCTCGGCCCTCTCGAAACCCATTACCGACCGGTAATATTCCCAGCGGGGAAGATTGCCGCTCTCGTCGTTCTGGAGGAACTCCGACTCCAGCTTCGACTGGTCGTGCACGCCCTTCTGGAAAATCGCATTCCCAGGCGTGTGGTTGCCAATATGGATGCGATGGAAGATCGATGCGTCTTCCATGCTGATCAGGCCGCAGGGTCCCAGCAAGTTGGAGCTTTGCCGCAGACGATGAAGGACCATGTCCTCATCGTCGTCTTGGTGCGCGAAATAGGCGTAGTGAACTTCCACCGTCTCTTCGTCGATGGGTGTCGCGAAGCGCAGGTTGATCACATCGAGATGCTTGGTCGAGACGAAGGTCGGGAAAAGCATAACAATGCGCGAGCCGACCGCAGGGTCCTGCCCCTTGAAGGCGATCAGCGATTCGTCCTTCAGCACCGTCGGACCACTGACCACCGAAAGCGCCGATTCGAAACAGACGTGGCCATGTTTCGTCGCGGCGAACTGGCGTCCCTTGCCGCCTTGCCAGTTGAGCATCTTGAATGCCTGGTGGAGCAATGGCGCATGATAGCCATCATTGTCGGTATAGGACTTCCAGTTGCTGTCGTAGCGCACCTTCTGATAGCCCAGCAGCTTGAGCCTGCCGTCCCCGCCGAGGAGTTCGCGCAAGGTGTTCTGCGAATCGCCGAGGAACTCCGTCAACGTTTCAGTTTCCGCCGAAAGGGTCACGAAAATCAGGCCATAGAAACTGTCGAACCGGGGCTGCGCCAGGGGATAGTCGGACTTGTCGAAGCCGGGCAGAAAATCGCGATGGTTGGGGCAACCGACCAGATCGCCCTTCGCATCGAACAGCCAGCGGTGATAGGGGCATTCGAATTCGGTCTTGTTCCCCATCACCGCGGTTTCGAGCTGGTTGCCGCGATGCGAACAGGCGTTGTAAAACACCCGCACCACGCCTTCCCTGTCGCGGGCGATCAGCAGCGGAACGCCGGCCAAGCGGAAGGTCTTGAAATCGCCTGGATTGGGCAATTCGCTTTCATGCGCGACCGGGTGCCATTCCTGCCCGAAAAAGATGCGCTTCATCTCTTCCGCGTAGATGTCCTTGCGGGTGAACGCCGCCTTTGGAACCTCGTTGAAGTTCTTGGGCCAGGTCAAGTCAATTTCGGTCATCGCAATCCTCCTAGGCAGCAGCGCCCAATGCTTCGGCTTCGAGCGCTTTGCCCAGTTCGGCCCACATCTGACCGGACTTGCGCGCGCCCGCCAGATAGGGCTCCGGACAGAGATGGTAGGGCGGACGCACAGGTCCGGCCTTCATCCAGCCACCGGCGTCCATCCGCGCCTTTTCAAGCGCAATGTTGTAGGTCGAGAATTCCTTGAAGCTGCCGTTCGGGAACAAGGGGGCTGCGGTCGGGCCGAGGCGGCCCATGAACGCCTTGGCCGCGCTCCAGTCGCCGGTTGCGCGGGCCTGGGCGACCAGGTCGCGCAGGGTGGTCGTCACCAGCGGGTGGCAGACCGCTCCGCTCGACCAGAAAGCGTCGACCGAATCATCCATCCGCGCCGCGCCATAATAGTCGAAGTCGATCGGCAGCAGCTTGATCCGACCGCGGATCGCGGCCAGGTCGGGCAAGAGGTTGGCGACGCCGATATATTTGGCGGTCACGACCTGAGGAATTTCAGCCACCTGGGCCCAGAACGCACGCGGGAAATCGAATTTGAAGGCTTCCGGGTTCGCATAGATCGCGATGTTCATTTCCGGCACGGCCTCGGCAACATCCTTGTAGAATTGGACAGCGACGTCGAGGCTGGGCGCGCACCACATCGGCACGCCAAGCATCGTGCCGTCGGCACCGAGCGCGAGCGCTTCCCGCGTCAGCGCCACCGTATCGCGGGTGTTGATGCAGGTCGTGCCGACGAAGACCGGAACCCGACCGGCCGCCGCGTCGATCAGTGCACGCATGAAGTCCAGCTTTTCGTCATGGGTCATGGTCGCGGCTTCGCCCAGCGTTCCCATGCTCAGGATGCCGTCGATTCCGGCATCGATCAGCCCGTTGACCACGCGAGCGGTTTCATCGAGATCGACGGTTTTGGTCGCACGCCAGTCTGACGCGTTATCCTTGGACGGGGTCGGAATGATTGCCCAAGCGCCCTTGACATCGGTGGCGCTCAACAAAGTCTTTGCCATGGCTCATGCTCTCCCATTGGATATAGCCCGCCTAAAGCGGGACGTTCCCCATTGTGTAATGCTTTTCCTTATGTCACTTCAAGTCCTAATATCGGGCTCTTGCCGCTAATGGCAGGATTTGCCGAAGATCGAACAGGTCTCGTTTCGCCGGGACGAACGAAGGGAGGATGTGGACGTGACTTTGCTGAATCGATTCCATGACAAGGTGGCGGTGGTCACGGGGGGCGCGCAAGGGATTGGCCTGGCGACCGCGAGGCGCCTGGCCGGGGAAGGCGCCAGCGTCGTGATCGCCGACCGCGCAGCGGAGGCGGCCGAGGCTTCGGCTGCACAGCTCAAGGCGGAAGGCAGCAATGCCCTGGCAGTCGCGGTGGACCTGGAACATTGCGAAGGCGCTGTCGAGCTGTATCAGACGGTCATTGATCGCTTCGGGCGAATCGACGTCGCTGTCCACAACGTCGGCGGCACGATCTGGGCCAAGCCTTACTGGGACTACACCCCGCAGGAAATCACCGCGGAAATCAACCGGTCGCTGTGGCCGACCCTGTGGTGCTGCCACGCGGTTCTGCCCCACATGCTGGCGGCAGGGCGCGGGGCGATCGTCAACATCGGCTCGGTTGCGACACGCGGCGTCAACCGGGTCCCCTATGCCGCCGCAAAGGGCGGGGTCGCCGCGCTGACCGCAGCCCTCTCACTTGAGCTCGAAGCCAGCGGCATCCGCGTCAACTGCGTCGCGCCGGGCGGGGTCAACGTGACCAGGGTCACCCCCCGCAATCCGGCTGCGCCCACCGAAGCGGATCGCCTGGGCTTCAGCCAGGTGATCGAACAGACGCTGCGCGATACGCCGATGGCCCGCTTTGGCGAGCCCGAGGAACTGGCCGCGGCGATCTGCTTTTTCGCCTCCGACGATGCGTCCTACGTCACAGGCCAGACACTTTTCGTCGCCGGGGGCGGCATCGGCTGACCGCGCCGCGGGCTAATCAGCTCGCCTGCTTGAGCAGATCCCGCAAGGACACACCTGCGTCGGCCAGGCTCGCAGCGCTGGCGCGGGCCCGGCGTTCAACGAGCCGTTTTCCCACCCCCATGTCGGGCGCGCGGTTGACTGTCAGCACACCTTCGATCGCCTGGCCGGCCAGGAAGAAGGCGACGAAGGCGTTGCTGTCCATCTCGCCGCGGATCGCCACCTCGGCATCCACCGGAATCTGCCCGCAGAACTGGATGTTGAGATCGAACTGGTCGCTCCAGTACCACATCGGCTTGCAGTAGGAGACCTCCTGCCCCAGCATCGCCAGAGCAGCCGCCTGCGCCTGGTCCGCCGCGTTCTGGTAGGTTTCCTGCCGGAACCGTCCGCCGAAAAACCCGTCCTGCTCGGCCACGTCGCCCGCCGCGAAAACCGCCGGGTTGCTGGTCTGGCAGCGACGGTCGACGATGATCCCGTTGTTGACCCCGATCCCGGCATCGCGGGCCAGCGAAGTGGCCGGCACGATCCCCACCCCCACGATCACGGCATCGCACGGAATCACGGTGCCATCGTCCGCCTCGACCGCGCTGACACGGTGCCGGCAAACCTGAAGCCGGTCACGCCGCAGTTGAAATGGGTCGCTACTCCCCGCTTGCGATGTTCCTCGCCCAGCCATTGCCCAAAGCGCCGGCCGAGCGCTCGCTCCATCGGCACCGGCATCGGCTCGACGACGGTGACCTTGCAGCCGAGTTTTACCGCACTGGCGGCGACTTCGGCGCCGATCACGCCCATCCCGACAATCACGATGCTGGCCCCTTCGCGCAGGTCGAGGGCCATGCGGGTCGCATCGTCGCGCGTACGCAGATAATGGACGTTGGCGCAATCGGACCCGGCAAGGTTGAGCTTGCGGGCGTGGCCGCCCGTGGCGAGCAGAATCCGGTCCGCCTGAACCAATTCGCCGCCCGGCAGACGCACCCCGCCGCCCGCAAGGTCGATCGCTTCGGCGCGGGTGCCCAGGCGCATGTCGATACGGTTGTCGTCGTACCAGGCCTCGTCCTGGAGGAAGAAATTGTCCGGGACGTTGGCCGGGTCCCACAGCACTTCCTTGGACAGCGGCGGACGTTCATAGGGACGCCAGGGTTCTTCGCCGATCAAGGTGATCCGCCCGTCGAACCCTGCCTGCCGCAGGGCTTCGACTGCGCGCCCGCCCGCCAGATTCGCACCAACAATCGCAATCGAGCGCACTAGGTTCTCTCCCCACTTTCTGTTTGCCACGTCCGGGCTGCTCGCCGCATCCCCAAATCAGCGGTTTTCGTTGCACATTATACAATCCATTTCAAGTGATGGATGCCAAGGCTCTCGCTACCGTCCGATCTTTTCCAGGCGCGATGCAAGCTGCCGCCGGGTCAGGCCCAGGTCTCGAGCTGCCTGCGCGACATTGCCCCGCGCAGCTTCCAGCGCGGCTTCGACGATCATGCTCTCAACGGCTTTCAGCCCTACCCCTTTCTGCCGCAACAGTCCGACCAAGTGACTGATCGACTGATCCTGTTCTTTACCGACCTCGGCGCCCGACACCCGTCCATCGTTGGTCAAGGCCAGGCCGGCCCTGATGCGCATGCGATCCGAGCCGAGGAACAGGTGCCGAAGGTCGATCGCCTCGCCATCGTTCACCAGCAACACCGCGCGTTCAACCATTCGTTCGAGTTCCCTGACATTGCCTGGATATTCGTGCATCAGCAGGGCATTGATCGATCTCGCCGTGAAGCCGGCGACCTCACGCTGATGGCGCCGGGCGTACTTCGCGCGGAAATGTTCCATCAAGCCGGGAATGTCCTCGCGGCGCTGACGCAAGGGAGGAACTTGGATCGGCAAGGTAGCGAGCCGGAAGAATAGATCAGCGCGGAAATGGCCTGCTTCCATTGCCGTTTCCAGGTCGATGTTGGACGCCGCGAGCAACCTCACATCGACCCTCGTGGTCCTGGTATCGCCGACTCTCTCGAATTCGCCCTCCTGAATGACCCGCAGAACCTTGCTCTGGGCCAGCGGGGACAGCATCGAGATTTCATCAAGGAACAGTGTGCCGCCATGCGCCAGCTCGAACCGTCCCGGGCGGCTTGCCACCGCGCCCGTGTAGGCACCCTTCGCCACGCCAAACAGTTCCGCCTCGATCAGCCCTTCAGGTATGGCGGCACAGTTGAGGGCCACGAACGGCGCATCCTTGCGGAGACTGGCGCGATGCGCCATCTTGGCGAACACTTCCTTGCCGACGCCGGTCTCGCCCAGGAACAGTAGGCTGGCATCGGTCCCGGCGGCGCGTTCGATCATGTTCCGGACGGCGTGATACCCGGCTGAAACGCCGGGGACGAATTCGTGCCGATCGGCCTGCGAGTTCGCCAACATCAGCGGCGGCACCGATTTCTCGACGTCGTCGAGTTCGGGCCATTCCGCTTCCGGCCTGGCGTGCAGCAGACAGGCGCCGTCTCCCATCCCCTGGCATTCGATCTCCCGCATGACGATCGGCTGGCCCGCGAAGGAACTGGCAAAGCCGCTCGCAAAGCCGGTTTGCAACCAGCAGACCGGATCGGCGCTGACGCCATCCGTTGCCAGATGGACCGCGGCCTCGATCGAATCGTGGACGACAAAGCTGCCGTGGAAATGGCCGCTCGCCGAATCGCTGTCCAAGGTCTCGATCTCGGTCCAGCCAAACCCGGTCAGCGCATGGGCCTGGGGCCCAACCGCAAAGGCTTCGAGAAACCCGCGATCGGGGCGCAGTTCCTTCGCCTCGACCGCGCACCTCGCGCCTTCCGCAAAGCCCATGTCCCAGAACAGGCGTCGCGCCCGCGCCAGTCCGAGTTGCGCCACCAGCTGGCTGCGCAGCGTGGTCAGCGCCGATTGGCTCAAAAGCACGCATCGTTCGCTGTCGCGCCAGATGCGGCCCTGCTCGGGCGAAAAGCGCAAGCGTTTGGTAAGGTCGGCGTAGCCGGGAAGCTGTTTCATCGCCATCCCTTTTACCAAAATGTCAATCCTGCACCACGATTTTCTGAACAATTGACGAAAATGACAATCCCTGCAAGCAATCGAGCGTGAGCCGATCCCCCTTATCGAGCATGTTTGCGCCATTTTTCACCTTGGCATGATCTTTGCTTTATCCATGGCTACGTGGAACCGCCCGCTCCAAGCCGGGAGGTCCAACGGAGGAGAGGAGAAGGGCAATATGGATGTTGCAGATCTGGTCGATACGAGCACAGGACGCCAATCACGCTCGATCTATTCCAGCGAGCCGATCTACCGCCAGGAGCTTGAGCGCGTCTTTGGCCGATGCTGGCTGTTCCTTGCCCACACCAGCCAGATCCCGCAACCCAATGACTTCTTCCGCACCTACATGGGCGAAGACGACGTCATCGTCATCCGGCAGAAGGACGGCTCGGTAAAGGCCTTCCTCAACACCTGCACTCACCGCGGCAACCGCATCTGCCGCGCCGATCGCGGCAATGCCCGGTCCTTCACCTGCAACTACCACGGCTGGTCGTTCGCCCCGGATGGTGCGCTGGCGGGGGTCCCGCTTGAAAACGAGGCCTATTTTGGCGAACTCGACCGCAGCAAATTCGGGCTCGTGCCGGTGGCGCAGGTCGCCGAATACAAAGGGCTGATCTTCGGCAATTTCGATCCCGCCGCGCCGTCGCTCGAAGACTATCTCGGCGATGCCAAATTCTATCTCGACGTCTGGCTCGATGCTCTGCCCGGCGGCACCTCGCTGGTCGGCGAAACCCAGAAGATGGTGTTGAACACCAACTGGAAGCTGCCAGTCGAAAATGTCTGCGGCGATGGCTATCATCTGGGCTGGGCCCATGCCGGGGCGATGATGGCGGTGCAGTCGATGGACCTGTCCGGCCTCAGTGTCGGCAATTCCAGCGCCAACCTCGAAGGCGGGCTGTCGGTAGCCGGGCTCAACGGCCACATGGCGTTGACCTCGCTCGACGGAGTATCCGGCTATGCTTTCTACCCCGATCCGAAGCCGATGCTCGACTATCTGGAGGCCAACCGGCCGACCGCGATCGAGCGGCTCGGCAAGACCCGTGGCGAACAGCTGTGGGGCTCTCAGATCAACATCACGATCTTTCCCAACCTCCAGTTCCTGCCCGGCCTCAACTGGTTCCGCGTCTACCATCCCAAGGGACCGGGGCAGATCGAACAATGGACCTGGGCAATGGTCGAAAACGACATGCCCGAGGAAGTCAAGGCCACCATCCTCGACAACCAGTGCCTGACCTTTGGGCTGGCCGGCCTTTTCGACAACGACGATGGGGACAATCTGGCCGCCTGCACAGAACAATCACGCGGCTGGCGGACAGCGCAGATGGACGTTTACACCAACATGGCCCTTGGCCGCTCCGGCGCGCGCGATGGCTTTCCGGGCGACATTGCCGCCGGCCTGGTGAGCGAACACAACCAGCGCTACTTCTACCGCCGCTGGCAAGAACACATGCAGGCCTCGAGCTGGAGCGACGTTCCCGCCTACAATCTCAATTCGCTTGCATCGCGGGAGGCCGTCGATGCTTGACGTACGCTCCGAACCCGCCCTGCATGACACGGTAACCGCCCTTACCCAGCGCCTCTTCCATGAGGCGCGGCTGCTCGACGACGAGCGCTTCGAGGAGTGGCTGGAGCTGCTGTGCGAGGACGTGTCCTACCACATGGCGCTCAAGAGCCGTCGCTTCCGGGCCGATCGTTCCGCCCCGATCGCGGTCGGCGCCGGGAATGTCTTCAACGACAATCTCGCCCGGCTGAAGCTGCGAATCGACCGCCTGCGCTCCGGCTTCGTCTGGGCGGAGGATCCGCCGAACTTCGTGCGCCGGGTGGTCTCGAACGTCGAGGTTATTCCCTCGGACGAGCCGAACGAAGCGGTGGTCCATTCGGTGGTGGTGATCCACCGCAACCGGATCGACGGGCAGACCCGGTTGCTCACCGCCGGACGCACGGATCGCTGGCGCAAGGGTGGCGAAAGCTGGTTTCTCGCTGCGCGCGAAATCGCGCTCGACCATTCGGTGCTGCCCGACAGCAACGTCAACGTATTTTTCTAGATCAATACAACGGGAGACGATAACCATGCGTTTGGAACGGATCGGCCGTGAGCCGGAATTTTCGCGTTACATGGACCTCAAGGAAGGCTGGCTCGACCGCCGCATCTTCAGCGACACCGACATCTACGAGGAAGAACTGTACCGCATCTTCGCGCGTTCGTGGCTGTTCGTCGCCCATGAAAGCCAGCTGCCCAAGGCCGGCGATTTCCTGACCACGCACATGGGTGAGGACGCGGTGATCGTCACCCGCCAACCTGACGGCTCGATCAAGGTCTACCTCAATTCCTGCCCGCATCGCGGCAACAAGGTCTGCTTCGCGGATGCCGGCAACACTCGCCGGTTCGTCTGCAATTATCACGGCTGGGCCTTCAACACAGCCGGCGAACTGCAGGGCATGCACGAGGAATACTGCTACGACGAAGGCGACATCGACCGCAAGAAGAACGGACTGAGGCAGGTCGCCCGGGTCGGCAGCTACAAGGGGCTGGTGTTCGCCACCTTTGCCGAGGACGGACCCAGCCTCGACGCCTGGCTCGGCGATTTCCGCTGGTATCTCGACATGCTGCTCGACAACGAGGAAGGCGGCACCGAACTGGTCGGCGGCTGCATCAAGTCGGTGATCAGCGCCAACTGGAAGTTCGGGGTCGAGAACTTCATCGGCGATGCCTACCACGCCGGCTGGACCCACGATTCGGGCTGCCGGTCGATGAACAACGGCCAGCCCTTCCCACCGATCGACATGGAAAATTCCTACCATGCCAGCGTCAATGGGCACGGCTGGGAATTCGGCACCGAGGGCGTGGGCGACCTGTTCCTGCTCGGCCGCCCCAAGGTGATGGAATATTACGAGAAGATGCGCCCGAAGATGGCCGATCGGCTAGGCACCATGCGCTCGCAGATCTGCGGCTCGGTGGCCTCGGCCTCGATCTTCCCGAACGTCTCGTTCCTGCCGGGCATTTCCACCTTCCGGCAATGGCAGCCCAAGGGTCCGATGCAGTTCGAGCTCAAGACCTGGGTGATTGTCAACAAGGCGATGCCAGACGACATCAAGGACGAAGTGACCAAGGGCGTGATGCAGACCTTCGGCCCCGGCGGTACATTCGAGATGGACGATGGCGAAAACTGGGAAAACTGCACCACGGTCAACCGGGGCGTCGTCACCCGCCACGAAAGGCTGCACTATCGCTGCGGCATCGGGCGCCAAATCGAACACGATACTCTGCCCGGGATCGTCTATCGCGGCCAGTATAACGACGCCAACCAGCGCGGCTTCTACCAGCGGTGGCTGGACATGATGGAGGCCACCGATCTCGGCGCGACGCCGCCGCGGCCCGAACCCCGCCTGACCGGGGTGGCCGAAACGCGCGACCTTCCCGGCCTGTTCGCGCTTTGAGAGGATATTTGACAATGAACCAGACCACCACTCTCGAACGCCCCCGCACTGGCGCAACCGCTTCGCTGGAATTGACCCATGCGCTGACCCAGACGCTTTATCGCGAAGCGCGCTGCCTGGACGATGAAGACTATGTCGGCTGGGTAGCAATGCTCGCTGACGACCTGCATTATCACATGCCGGGGATCGAGACCCGCTATCGCCGCGATACGACCGATCAGGTCACCGACCTGACACGGATGGCCTATTACAACGACAGCCTCGACGAGATCAAAAAACGCCTCACGCGCCTGGAAACGGGCACGGCATGGTCGGAAGATCCGGCCACGCGCTACACCCACATCGTCACCAATGTCGAAGTGGAACACACCGACAAGGCGGATGAGTTCCGGGTGTTCTCGAACTTCTACGCCTATCGCAACCGCAACGAACGTGACGAGGATTCGCTGATCGGCAGCCGGATCGACATCTGGCGCGAGACTGGCGGTGCCTATCAGCTGGTCAAGCGCCGGATCATCCTCAAGCACAACGTGATGCTCAGCAAGAACCTGAACATCTACCTCTAGTAATTCCCGGCGCGACATCGGGTGGACCCGTCTGTCGCGCCGTTCAATCAAAAGACAATCGGACGCTCCCCGCATCCGCGAGCAGGTGCCCAAAATCGGAGAGAAGCAATGGATGCTCTGCGCTATTTTCTGGTCCCCGCCATGACCCTCACCGGCGTTGCGGGTTTCATCCTCGGCGGCCCGTTCGTCTGGCTTGGCATCGCCACCTTCGCGGTGCTGATGCTACTGGATATCGTCCTGCCGAGCGATCACAAGGCGCGCTCGCGCGGGATTGCACTGGTTGCCGATATCGCGATTTACTTGCAATTCCCTTTGATGGTTGCACTCTATCTGGCGTTCGCGAATTCGGTGGCGACCGGAACCAACCCGATCTGGGGAACCGATGGTTCGGCATGGCAATTGATCGGTTCGATCGCCAGCCTGGCCTGGCTGTCGGCTGTCCCGACCCTGCCAGTGGCGCACGAGCTGATGCATCGCCGCCATTGGTTTCCACGGGCCGTGGCCAAGGGCCTGAGCGCCTTTTACGGCGATCCCAACCGTGATGTTGCTCATATTGTCACCCACCACGTCCATCTTGACACCGCGAAGGACAGCGACACCCCGCTACGCGGACAAACGATATACAGCTTCGTGTTCCAGGCGACCTGGGGTTCGTACAAGGACACTTGGGAAAAGCAGGGCGAAATCCTGTCGCGTCTCGGACATTCGCCGTGGAGCTGGCGCAATGCCATGTGGCTCCAGCTGGTGCTGGTCGGCGCGATCATCCTGGGGGTTGCCGCGGCGGCAGGGCCGATCGCCGGATTCGCTACTGTTGGCGC
This sequence comes from Novosphingobium sp. PP1Y, assembly GCF_000253255.1. Classification (NCBI taxonomy): domain Bacteria; kingdom Pseudomonadati; phylum Pseudomonadota; class Alphaproteobacteria; order Sphingomonadales; family Sphingomonadaceae; genus Novosphingobium; species Novosphingobium sp. PP1Y. The sequence goes on from NC_015580.1 coordinate 3,294,991, forward strand.
AATGTTCTTTGCCAAGATGTTCGTCGAAGGCTTCAATTATTTCCAGCACTACGGATTGCTGCGCGTGGAAGGCGATCCCATCGCGAAACACCACGCCTGGAACCATCTTGGCATGATCGTGCGTCCGATCGGCGTGGAAATTACCAACCACATCAACCACCATCTCGACGGCCACATTCCCTTCTACGAACTTCAGCCCGAGCCGAAGGCGCCGCAGATGCCTTCGCTGTTCCTTTGCTTCCTGTGCGGCCTTGTCCCGCCCGTCTGGCACCGGTTCATCGCACAGCCGCGGTTGAAAGACTGGGATCTGCATTTCGCTTCGCCAAGCGAGCGCAAATTAGCGATGGCGGCGAACGCCCAGGCTGGTTGGCCCGCCTGGGCCACCACCGACTGACGGTTCCACCCGCATGGGGGTTTTCCTCTCCGATTGCCCCCATGTAACCTTGGCGGGATCCCTTTAACGGGGATCCCGCTTCTTTTTCACAATTTCTTCATGTCCAAGCAAGGCCACCCATTCAATGTTCTCATTCCTCAAGAAGCAGCGATCAAGCAAGGTCAGGATTGCCGGAGAACCAGCAATACTGGAGGTCCCACGGGGCAAGACGCTGCTTGAAGCGATGCTGGCAGAGGGGTTGGCCATGCCGCACGACTGCAAGGTCGGTTCATGCGGCACTTGCCGGTTCAAACTGGTGGACGGCAAGATCGGGGAATTGAGCCCTTCCGCGCTCGTACTGGAACGTGAAGAACTCGCCGCTGGATACCGGCTGGCCTGTCAGGCCATGCCTCGATCGGACTTGACCATTGCGCTCGACGCACCCTTGGCCATGCAGTCCACAGTCGAAGATTACACCGGGACGATCATTGCTGCGCCCCGGCTGTGTCAAGACATCATCGGGCTTACCCTCGAACTCGACCGTCCTCTGCCCTTCTCGCCCGGGCAGTACGCCGATCTGACCGCACCCGGCATCGAAGGACCGCGCAGCTATTCATTTGCATTCGCGCCCGGCGCAGGGGCGGTCCAATTGCTACGGTTTCATATCCGCCATGTTCCCGGGGGAGCATTCACCGATTGGCTGTTCGGTGGCGATCGAATCGGTACAAAGTTGCAACTTCGGGCGCCCTATGGCCAGTTCTGCCTCAAGCAGACTTCGGCCCCGATGATATGCCTAGCCGGCGGCAGTGGCCTGGCTCCTATCATGGCCATCCTGGAGCAAGCTATGGCGCTCGGCGGTACGCGCCCGGTCACGCTGCTCTACGGGGCAAGGAGCCAGCAAAACCTCTATTGCCTCGCTGAGATCGAAGAGCTGAGTGCCGCTTGGAACGCGCCCTTCGAATTTACCCCGGTGCTGTCCGAAGAACCGGCGAACAGCGAATGGACTGGTGCACGCGGACTGGTGACGGAGGCTCTCACCTCAATTGAGGACCTAGAGAGTCACGAAGCCTACCTTTGCGGTCCGCCTGCGATGATCGATACGGCGGAAGCAATCCTCTTGAATGCCGGGATCGGGAAAGATGCAATCACGGCCGATCGGTTCCTTGATCGAAGCCAACGCTGCAAGTAGAAAGACGTTTCGATGCTGATGCCTGCGCCAAGCTTCAGTTTACAGGGTCCCGGTCGCGCTCAAAACGTTGCGACCGTCTGCGGCGAAGGCACCCAGTTCCACCTCGTCGCCACTGCGGCGCAGGACAAGATGGAGATCCTCGCCGCACATGCCGGGCGAATTGCCGCGGAAGGCGAAGCGCTTTATAGCGTTGTCGCCAAATTCGCGCGCGGCGAGATCGAGCAGCAGGGTTGCTGTCAGCGGGCCGTGGACCACTAGGCCGCGATAGCCTTCCTGGTCGGTGGCGTAGGCAAGATCGTAGTGGATGCGGTGACTGTTGAAGGACAGCGCCGAGAAGCGGAACAGCAGCGCTTCGCACGGCACGATGAGCCGGTGCGCCTGCCAATCGGACGGATCGAAACGCCCCTCGCCCGACGGCGCGGGCACCGGGGGGCTGCCGACGGGGCCGGCTTCCTTGAAGACGATCGACTGGGTCTCGCTGACAGCCAGCCCGCTTTCCCCATGCATTTCATGTGCCACTTCGACGAAGACCAGCGAGCCCGAACCGCCCTGCTTGGCCTTGATCGAGGAAATGCGCGAAGTGCAGGTCACTGCGGCCCGCACCTTGAGCGGCGCGTGGAATTCCACGGCACTCGACGCCCACATGCGGCGCGTCAGTTCGACCGGCGGCAGGAAGCTTTCCGGGCTGTCATCGCGGCGGGGATGGCCATCGGGGCCCAGCGCCGCAGTTGGCGCATCGGGCAGGCACAGGCACCAGTGGAAAGCCTGCGGCACGCTGCCATCGGCGGGGGCCGCGCGATCGAGCGTGGCAAGCCAGCGGGTCAGGTGGCCGCCGTCAATGCTGTCGCTGCGCTGTTCCTCGCGGCCGATCCATGAGCTGAAATCGCTCATCAGTTGCGCCCTCATGCCATGCCCTTGGCGATGACCTGCGCCTGGATTTCCGCCGCGCCTTCGAAGATGTTGAGGATGCGCGCGTCGCACAGCACCCGGCTGATCTCGAATTCGAGCGCATAGCCATTGCCGCCATGGATCTGCAGCGCGGCATCGGCGTTCGACCAGGCCGCGCGCGCGCCGAGCAGCTTGGCCATGCCTGCCTCGATATCGCAGCGTTTGCCTGAGTCTTTGGCGCGGGCCGCCGCATAGGTCAGCTCGCGCGCCGTGAGGACATCGACAAGGCTCATCGCCAGCTTGTCCGCCACGCGCGGGAAGTTCACGATCGCCTTGCCGAACTGCTTGCGGGTGAGCGCGTAGTCCAGCCCGAGCTCAAGGGCACGGCGCGCCACCCCCACGGCGCGCGCGGCGGTCTGAATGCGGGCGCCTTCGAAGGTGCGCATCAACTGCTTGAAGCCCTGCCCTTCCTCACCGCCGAGCAGCGCATCGGCTGGCGCGCGCATGCCATCAAACGACAGCGCATATTCGCGCATGCCGCGATAGCCCAGCACCTCGATCTCGCTGCCGGCCATGCCATCGGCCGGGAACGGATCGCCTTCCGTCCCGCGCGGCTTGGGCACCAGCAGCATCGATAGGCCGGCATAGCCCCTGGCATCTGGCAGGGTGCGGGTGAGCATGGTCATCAGATCTGACCGGCTGGCATGGGTGATCCAGGTCTTGGCGCCATCGATGACCCATTCGCCATTCGCATCCTGCCGGGCGCTGGTCTGCAACGAGCCAAGGTCCGAGCCGACATCGGGCTCGGTGAAGACGGCGGTGGGCAGAACCTCGCCGCTGGCGATCAGAGGCAGCCAGTGCGCCTTTTGCGCATCGGTACCACCAAGCACGATCAGTTCGCCCGCGATTTCCGATCGCGTGCCGAGCGATCCCGTGCCGATCCACCCGCGAGAAAGCTCCTCGGTGACGAGGCACATCACCAGCTTGCCCAGCCCCAGTCCGCCGAATTCTTCCGGAATGCATACGCCGAAGGTGCCGAGATCGGCCATGTGCCGCACGGTCTCGTCCGGGACCAATTCGTTCGTCAGATGCCACTTGTGGGCATGGGGAATGATCTCGGCATCGGTGAACTTGCGATACTGGTCGCGGATCGCGTCGAGATCCGCATCGTGGAAAGTCTCGGAGGGCCACTGCCCTTCGGCCAGCGCCTGAGCCACTTCGGCACGGACCTTGGCATGATCGCCATAGATTACCTCTAGCGAGGCTTCGCGCAGGCCGAAGGCCGCTTCGCCCAGATCGAGGTCACCGGGGCGGAAGATCTCGTTCTGACCCATGGGAAGCCCGCCGATGAGCTGCGAGATGGTTTCGGCAAAGGCCAGCCGGGCGATCTTCTCGTCAAGCGGATTGGCCCCGCCACCCGCCGCCAGCCAGTCTGCCACCGCCTCGAGCGCAGCGACCGAGGTCGCCACCCAGGCAAAGCCGTGCGCGGCGCGCTGTTCGGCGTCGATGGGGCTGGCTTCCAGCCGCGCGCGCAGCTTGTCGAGCGCGGTGGCACGAAAGGTGCGGGCGCCATCCAGAGCCTTGGTAAATTGTGAAGCGCTTGGCATCACGCCCTCTCGAAAATCGCGGCGAGGCCCTGGCCGCCGCCGATGCACATCGTTTCGAGGCCATAGCGGCTTCCGCGCCGCTGCATCTCGCGCGTCAGATTGGCGAGGATGCGCCCGCCCGTCGCGCCAATCGGGTGCCCGAGCGAGATGCCCGAACCGTTGACGTTGAGAATCTCGTGCCGGCTGTCGTCGTCCGACCAGCCCCAGCCTTTGAGCACGGCGAGCACTTGCGGGGCGAAGGCCTCGTTGAGTTCGATCACGCCGAGATCATTCCAGCCAAGGCCCGAGCGGCGGAAGAGCCGCTCGACCGCCGGCACCGGGCCGATGCCCATGCGGCTCGGTTCGCAGCCTGCCGCGGCCCATGAATGGAACCAGGCGATAGGTTCGAGTCCCAGTTCCTCCAGCTTGTCCTCGGCGACGACGAGGCAGGCGGCACCGGCATCGTTCTGCTGGCTGGCATTGCCCGCCGTCACCACCCCGCCTTCGAGCGGACGCAGCGCACCGAGCGATTCCATCGTGGCATCGGCACGGTAGCCCTCGTCGTGAGCGAACAGCACGGGATCGCCCTTGCGCTGCGGGACGGGCACGGGAACCAGTTCATCGGCGAACAGGCCGTTCGCCCAGGCTGCCGTGGCGCGCTGGTGGCTGCGAACGGCATAGGCATCGCAAGCCTCGCGCGTGATACCATAATCCTTGGCGCAATTTTCTGCCGTTTCGATCATGCCGGTGATGACGCCAAAGCGCGAAATCGGCTGGCTCATCACCCGCCCGCGCGTCAGCCGATCGTGCAGTTCCAACCCGCCCGACTTCACGCCCTTGCGGATCTGGGTCGTGTAATGTTCGACGTTGGACATGGACTCGACACCGCCCGCCAGCACCACGTCGCTGGCGCCGGTCTGGACCATCATCGCCGCGTCGATCACCGCCTGGAGCCCTGAGCCGCAGCGCCGGTCAAGCTGGTAGCCGGGAACCTCGATCGGATAGCCCGCCGCCAGCCACGACCAGCGCCCGATCGCCGGGGCCTCGCCATTGCCATAGCCTTGGGCAAAAACGACATCATCGACCCGTGCGGGATCGATCCCGGTTCGCTCGATCAGCGCCTTGATGATGACGGCACCGAGATCGCCTGCGCCCATCGAGGACAGCGATCCGCCGAACTTGCCGACGGCGGTGCGAAGGGGCGCGACGATGGCGGCCCTTCGCAGACTTTGGGTGCGGAGCTGGGTCATGCGGCGGTTCCTACGATTCCGGAGTCGATGAGGCGGGCGATTTCGCCCGAGGAGAGGTTGAGGCGTTGGCTGAGCACCTCTTCGCTGTGCTGGCCATTGCGCGGGGCGCTCTGCGGGGCGGTGCGCTCCACCTGCGGAACCGAGGCGAAGGCTCCTGCGGCGGGATAGACCAGATGGCTGGGGTTCGGAGCGGAACCGAAGATCGGATTGTCCGCCACCATGGCCGGATCGTTCACCGCGTCGAGCATGGTGCGATAGGCGGAATGGACCACGCCCGCGGCATCGAAGGCCGCGGCCAGTTCTGCATGGCCGCGCGCCGCAATCGCTGCCTCGAACAGCGAGAACAGGGCGTCGCGGTGGGCAAAGCGCAGGCCATCGTCCCTGGCGAAGGACACGCCGCGCGTCGCCTCTATGGCGGCGATGGCCTCGCCGATGCCGAGCACGCTGATCAGGTTCGACCATTGGCGCGGCGTGACCACCACGATCATGGTCCGCTGGCCGTCGGCTGTCACGAAATCGCGCCCGAACAGGCCATAGACGGCATTGCCGGTGCGCGGCCGGTTGGCGTCTTCATAGACCATCTCGGCCACGCCGCCGAGATTGGCGACCGTGCCGATGGCGACATCGGACAGGGGAATGCGCACTTCGCAGCCCTGCCCCCTGGCATCGCGGCGGCGCATCGCCGCCATCAGCGCAAAGGCGGCATAGGCACCGGCGAGCAAGTCCCAGGCGGGAAGCACGTGGTTCACCGGCTCAGGCCCCGGCCCGGTCATCATCGGATAGCCGACGGCATTGTTCACCGTGTAATCGAGGGCCGGCGAACCATCGGGCCGGCCCATGACGCGCACGGTAATCAGGGCCGGACAGCCTTCTGCCAGCCTGTCATGCCCAAGGAAGCCTTTGGCGGGGAAATTAGTGATGAACTGGCCGGTAGCACGCACCAGTTGCTGAAGCAGTTCGCGCCCTTCCGGCTTGCCGAGATCGAGCGCGACTGACTTCTTCGCTCGGTTGAGGTTTTCCCAATAGAGCGAATCGTTGGCTTGCGTGACCGGCCAACGGCGGAAATCCGGCCCGCCGCCGATCTGGTCTACCCGGATCACCTCCGCCGCCATCTGCGCGCAATAGAGCCCGGCTGATGGCGAGGCGACGAAGCTTGACGCCTCGATGATCGAAAGTCCGTTCAGCAGATCGTACATGCTCGGTCATTCCCACGTTCCGGCGTGGAATTCACGCAGCATACGTTTGGCGATCTGCAATTGAAGGATCTGCGTGGTGCCTTCGTAGATGCGATAGACGCGGGCATCGCGGTAGAAGCGTTCGGCATCGTATTCCGCCAAATAGCCCGCCCCGCCATAGACTTGCACGCAGCGATCGACCACGCGGCCACACATTTCCGAGGCGAAGACCTTGAACGCGGCAGCCTTGCGCAGCACGTTCTCGCCGCAATCGGCGCGGGCGGTGACATCGGCCATCATGCATTCGGCGGCATAGATTTCCGTCTCGCTTTCCGCGAGCATCTGCTGGATCAGCTGGAAATTGGCGATCGGCTCGCCAAAGGCCTTGCGCTCCGTCGCATAGCGCAGCGCCGAATCGAGCGCCCGCTTGGCATAGGCCGCGGAAGCCGCGCCCACCGATATGCGGCCGTTGTCGAGGCTCTTCATCGCGATGACGAAGCCCCGGCCCGTCTCGCCGCCCAGCAGGGCATCGTCGGGCAGATGGACGTCTTCCAGAATGATATCGGCGATCGAACTGCCCGCCTGCCCCATCTTCTTGTCGATCTTGCCGACCGAAACGCCGGGCGTGTCCATCGGCACGATGAAGGCGGAAACGTGCGCGTTCTTGGGCAGGGCTTCCTTGGCGGTGCGCGCCATGATCACCGCCACCCCGGCATAGGGCGAATTGGTGATGTAGCGCTTGGTGCCATTGAGCACCCAGCCCTGGTCGGTCTTCACCGCCGTGGTCTGCATGCCAGCGGAATCGGAGCCCGATCCCGGTTCGGTCAGCCCGAATGCGGCAATCTCGCCCGCCGCGAGCCGCGGCAGCCATTCGGCCTTCTGCGTTTCTGTCCCTCCGTTCTTCAGCGCCGAGCAGACCATGCCGATATTCATCGACACGATCGAGCGGAAGGCCGGCATGGCATAGGACAGGGCATGCACCGTGCGGGCATACTGGCTGATGTTCATCCCCGCGCCGCCGAACTCCTCGGGGATCGTCAGCCCGAACAGGCCCATGTCGCGCATGTCCTGCACGATGTCTTGCGGCAGGGCATCGGCTTCGATCACTTGCTGCTCCGCCGGGACCAGCCGTTCGCGCACGAAACGCTGCAACTGTTCGATGAACTGTTGGAAGTCTTCGACATCCATGCCGGGATTGTTCATGGCGTTCCTAAATGCCGCGAGAGCGGACGTCAGATGGGGTCGTAGGGGAATACATGCGCCGAAACTTCGTCCGCGCGCGCAAAGCTGGGGCTAAAGGAGGGAATCAGCTCGGCGGCTATAGCCTCTGGCGTCCATCCTTCCAGCTTCGTCATCGAACGGAGCGGACGAGGCTTGCAAAACAGCGAGATCTCGTTCTTACGCACCGCGAAGACTTGGTTCGTCACTTCTTTCGAGGCGTCGGAAGCGAGATAGACCACCAACGGCGCGACCTTGTCCGCGCTCATCGACTTGAGTCGCTCGACGCGCCGCTTCTGATCCTCCGTTTCAACGGGGATCGATCCCGTCATCCGACTCCATGCGAATGGCGCGATGCAATTGGAGCGCACCCCGGCGCGTGCCATGTCGAGCGCGATGGACTGCGACAGGCCAACTATCGCGAGCTTGGCCGCGCTGTAGTTCGCCTGACCGATGTTGCCGATCAGGCCCGATGTCGAGGTGAAGTGGATGAAACTGCCTGACCGCTGCTCCCGGAAATAAGGCGTCGCAGCCTTCGACACGTTGAATGAGCCGTGCAGGTGGACATCGATCACCGCGCGCCAGTCCTCTTGGCTCATCCGATGCCAAATTGCATCGCGCAGGATTCCGGCATTGTTGATCACGGCATCGATCCGACCGAACTGCTGCACGGCAGCCTCGATGATCGACGCTGCGCCGCGCGGATCGGCCACGCTCGCAAGATTAGCATGGGCCCGCCCACCCGCGGCAAGAATGTCCTCGACAGTTCGCCTGGCAGGCTCCGCGTCCGCGCCATCGCCAGTGCCGCTCCCCCCCAGATCATTGACCACCACCGATGCGCCATGACGTGCGCAAAGTAGGGCGATTTCCCGACCGACCCCGCGACCAGCGCCGGTCACGGCTACCACTTTGCCTGCAAGCATGTCCATTTTGCAGCCCCTCCGTCCCGAGGCACCCACCCTACGATCAGATGCCCCCCTCATTCAACATTAAAGATTGCATTGCATATATCTGAAAGATAAAAGCCGAATTTGGTAGCTCCGGTTCGCTCGGAATCTCATGCAATTGCAATTCTCCATCTGCTTTCGAACCGGAGCGAGGCCCAAACCTTGACTCAGATCGCGCGATCCGTCGGCCTCAGTCCTTCGAGTTGCCTGAACTTGCTCAAGACCCTTCTTTGGGAAGGAGCAGTGGAAATGAAAACAGGCAAACGCTATGAGCTTGCCGAATCTTGGAGCGGCATCCGCGGCCTCGTAGAAGATCGACGAGCGCAGTTCATTTCCCGTGCTCAGTCCCAGTTGACCTGGTTTGCAAGGAACCACAACGCTACCGTCGGCCTCTGGAACGTGAGCAGGTCCGAACGCGTGAAATTGATTGCACTGGGCGAAAATGAATCTCCCACCCGTATCCTTCTCGCATTGGGGCAACGCCAGCCTTTAGGTGCTGGCTCCATCGGTAGAGCCCTTGCCGCAGAGCAAGATATCGACAAGGCGGAGATGCGGCGAAGATTTGCTGAATGCCGCTGGGCGCGCCCGCTGGACTTCACCGAATTTGCCGCGCAGGTAGAGCAGTCCCGACGGGATGGCTTTGCCACCGATAACGGCTTCGCCTTCGCCGGTGTTGCATCCGTCGCCTGCTTTCTAGCCGCCGACTTAGGACCATACTGCGTTTCGGCCTCCGTTTTCGCGGGAATGCGTGACGTGGCTGAGATGCGCAAACTCGGACTCGGATTGCGCCGGACCGCCGCAACGATCAAAGCTGCCGAAATGCCCTAATAGTAGTTTGATAGGGTGAATCCAGCTATGCACGAAGAACCTAGCTTTGACGAAATCCGCAATGCAGTCCGCAGACTTTGCGCGGATTTTCCGTCCCACTATTGGATGGAACTTGATCGGAACCGAAGCTATCCCACATCTTTCGTCAAGTCGTTAACCGACGCGGGTTTCCTGTCTGTCCTCATTCCTGAAGAATTCGGCGGCTCGGGGCTAGGGCTTGGCGCGGCGACAGCTGTTCTTGAGGAAATTCATCGCACCGGTTGCAATGGTGGCGCGTGCCATGCCCAGCTATACACCATGGGCACGCTACTGCGCCACGGTTCGACGGAACAGAAGGCGCGCTACCTGCCGGGCATCGCCAGCGGCGCGCTGCGTCTGCAGGCCTTTGCCGTGACCGAGGCAGGAGCCGGGTCGGACACCACCCGGATCACAACCACAGCACGCCGCGATGGCGACGATTACGTGATCAACGGCCAGAAGATCTGGATCAGCAGAGCCGAGCATTCTGATCTGATGGTCCTGTTGTGCCGTACAACGCCGCGTGATCAGGTTCCGCGTTCGTCTGACGGCATGAGCGTTCTGATTGTGGAGTTACGCGAAGCCTTGGGAAGAGGTCTTACAGTAAGCCCCATACGCACGATGCTCAATCATGCGACGACCGAACTGTTCTTTGATGACCTGCGTGTCCCAGCCCAGAATCTTATCGGAGTAGAGGGTCAAGGTTTTCGATACATCCTCGACGGGATGAACGCAGAACGAATTCTGATCGCGTCGGAATGCGTTGGTGATGCGCGTTTCTTCATTGATCGGGCCAGCGACTACGCCAAGCAGCGCCACGTTTTCAACCGTCCGATCGGCCAGAACCAAGGGGTACAGTTTCCCATCGCCCGCGCTTTCGTGCAGGCAACATCGGCGGCGCTTATGGTCGAGCATGCCGTCTCAAGGTACGAAACGGGACAATCCTGCGGAACCGAAGCGAACATGGCCAAACTAGCCGCTTCGGAGGCTTCATGGTTTGCGGCGGACATGTGCCTCCAAACGCACGGCGGGTTCGGCTTTGCTGAGGAATACGATATCGAACGCAAATTTCGGGAGACCCGCCTCTATCAAGTCGCGCCAATCTCGACCAATCTCATCCTCAGCCATGTAGCGACCCACGCATTGGGCCTCCCAAAGTCGTTTTGAAGAGCCGACACCGCCTCGTCGCCACCTGGCGGGCTGACAGAACCGACCGCCTTTTGAAGACGTTCAATTTGATGAATACCTCTTTTCGAGGATATCGGATGCCATGCCGCTAGATGTATCCAAGTTGATGGCCTTCCCCATTCCTGATGGCAGGCAGGAAATCTACGCGCGCGACGTCGCATTCTATGCCTTGTCCGTGGGCATGGGCCAAGATCCACTTGATGCGCGACAACTCCCCTACGTCAATCCTGCGGCGAGGCTGAAGATCATGCCGTCGATAGCGTTGGTCATGGCCCATCCTGGCTTCTGGCTCGCCGATCCAGCCACAGGCGTCGATCCCGCGAGCGTCCTGCATGCCGAGCAAAGTTTCGATCTGCTCGCGCCAATCCCGGCTGCAGGCATTGTAATCAGCCGGAGCCGCATCACCGACCTGATCGACAAGGGCCCTGGTAAGGGTGCCTTATTTGTCACTGAAACCCAGCTCTATGACGGTATGAATCGTAATTTTGCACGGCTAGAAAGAACCACGTTCATACGCGGCGCAGGCGGGTTCGGGGGGAAAAACCCTCCCAAGGACGCTATCGACATGCCAGAGCGTGCACCCGATCATGTGATCGAATTGGCGACACGCCCCGAACAGGCGTTCTTCTACAGTCTCAACGGCGATACCAACCAAATTCACCTAGATCCTGCAGCAGCGACAGACGCCGGGCTTAAGCGCCCAATATTGCAAGGGCTATGCACGGCAGGACTGGTTTGCCATGCTTTGCTTCGGTCGCTCGCCAACTATGATGAAACCAGATTGACCAGCGTCCGCTTGCGCTTCAGTGATATCGTCTTCCCGGGAGAAACCATAAGAGTTGAAATCTGGGACTGCGGTGCCTTCCGGGCATACGCGGCAGAACGGAACGTCATGGTGATCGATCGCGGACGATGCGCCATTAGAGCGATTTTCGATCATGCTGGATCATATCCGCAAGAACTGAAGTAGTTTGCGCATTCGTCAGGCAGGAAGATGTGTACGAGCCTTCCGATCAGGGACCACAAGCCGCTGACGGTCCTCTCTTCAGCCTTTCGCAGCATGGCCTTGAGGCGGGCGAAGGCCTTTTCGATGGGATTGAAGTCCGGACTGTAGGGCGGCAGGAAGCATAAGCTCGCTCCCGCTGCTTCGATCCGCTCGCGCACCGAAGGGCGCTTGTGGCTCGACAGATTGTCCATGATGACGATGTCCCCGGGGCGCAGTTCGGGCAGCAGCACATGGGTGACATAGGCCTCGAACCAGTCGCCATTGATCGGACCGTCCAGCACCATCGGCGCGACCATGCCGGACATGCGCAGGCCCGCAACCAGCGTGGTGGTCTTGCGGTGGCCGTGGGGGAAGCCCATCCGCAACCGCTCGCCCTTCGGGCAGCGACCATGGCTGCGGGTCATGTTGGTTGCGGTCCATGTCTCGTCGATGAACACAAGGCGTTCGGGCTCAAGGTCGATCTGGCCATCGAACCAGTCCTGACGCTGCTTCAGAATGTCGGGACGGTCCTGCTCGATAGCGTGGCCAGTCTTTTTTTGCGCGTCATGCCCCGGCGCGCGAAGAAGCGATGAAGCCCCGCAACCGAGACGATCAGCCCGATCTCTGTCGCGCGACGATCAGGGTGAGAAAGCGCGACAATCAAGATGAGAATCCGGTGTGTCGGGATCGGCGGAGGGCGTAGCCCGTAGCCGGTCCCGACACACCGGAGGCGCTCTTTGCGGGGTGCCTGTGATGGTCGTGGTGGCCGCTATGCATCGGGTTTTCCGGGGAGGAGGACCTGGCGTGTGGCCGGCCGACACATCAACGATCATCAGGTGAGACTTTTCATGACCAACAGACGTAATAACCCCGTCGCTCTGGCGGCGGCGAAGGCCGGGTTCAGCCCGGCGACGGGCTATCGGGTTTTGCAGGACGCCCGGTTGCCATCACAGCGGCAAACACCGCGCAGCCGGCGCCGGCCCGATCCCCTTGCCGGTATCTTCGATGAAGTGGTGGTGCCGATGCTGGAGGCTGCTCCCGGCCTTCGGCCCATAGCGATCTTCGAGGAACTGCGGCGCCGATATCCCGAGACCGTGTTCGGCTCCCGGCGAACCCTGGAGCGGCGCATTCGCGACTGGCGCGCCATGAACGGGCAAGATCGCGAAGTCATTTTCCGGCAAGTGCACGAGGCGGGGCGGCTCGGCCTGTCCGATTTTACGTGCATGGACGATCTGGCAGTTTCGATCGCCGGACAGCCGCTGGACCACCTGCTCTATCACTTCCGGCTGCCTTGCGGCGGCTTCGAGCACGGACACGTCATCCTGGGCGGCGAGAGTTTCGTTGCCTTGGCCGAAGGGCTGCAGAACGCGCTCTGGTCCGCAGGCGGTGCGCCGAAGCTTCATCGCACCGATAGCCTGTCAGCCGCCTTCCGCAATCTGGACGCCGATGCCAAGATCGACCTGACCAGGCGCTATGACGCGCTCTGTGCCCATTATGGAATGGAGCCCACGAGGAACAACCGGGGCATTGCCCATGAGAACGGCGCGATCGAGAGTGCCCATGGCCATATCAAGGCTGCCGTGAAGGATGCGCTGCTGCTGCGCGGTAGCGGCGACTTCGCCGACCTTGCCGACTATCGCCGCTTCATCGACGAGGTCGTAAATGCGCGCAACCGGCGGCACGGCCCCGGGATCGATGCCGAACGCAAGTTCCTGCAGCCGCTGCCGGACGTGCGCACCACCGACTACGAGGAGATCCTCGTGACGGTCACGTCCTCGGGCGGCTTCACGCTGCGCAAGGTGTTCTACACGGTCCCATCCCGCCTGATCGGGCACCGTTTGCGGGTCCGCCTGTATGATGACCGCCTCGACGTCTTCATCGGCGGCACGAGGCTCATGACCCTGCCGCGCGGCCGCGCGGGCATGAACGGGAAGCACGGCCACGTCGTCGATTACCGCCACGTGATCCATTCCCTGCGCCGCAAACCCATGGCGCTGCTGGGCCTGGTCTATCGCGACAGCCTGTTCCCGCGAGATGCCTATCGCCTGATGTTCGACCACTTGCTGGAAGTTCAAGGCGAGCGGGAGGCATGCCGCACTACCGTCGCACTTCTGGCCATGGCCCACGAACGCGCCTGCGAGGCCGAGCTCGCCGCGCTCCTGACCGAGGATCTGACCGCGCGCCGAACACCGTGCCTGACAACCTTGCGGGCCCGGTTTAGTCCGGACCCTGCCGATCTGCCCGAAGTCGTGGTCCAACTGGTGCCGCTCTCGATCTACGACGGACTGATCGAACAGGGAGAAGCCGCATGAACGCAGCTCCCATGATCGATGCACAGCGCCTCAGCCTCATGCTCAACGAGCTGCGCCTGCCCACCATCAAGCACATCTGGGGGGACTTTGCCGCCCAGGCGGACAAGGAAGGGTGGCCGGCCAGCAGGTTCCTCGCCGCGCTCGCCGAACACGAACTCGCCGAACGAGATCGCCGCCGGATCGAGCGTCATCTGGCAGAGGCCCATCTGCCCGCGGGCAAGACCCTGGACTGCTTCGCCTTCGATGCCGTGCCGATGATCTCCAAGGCTCAGGTCATGGCCCTGTGCGCCGGCGATGGCTGGCTCGAGCAAGGCGCCAACCTCATCCTGTTCGGTCCGCCCGGCGGCGGCAAAACCCATCTTGCCGCGGCAATCGGCCTCGCACTGGTGGAACGGGGCTGGAGGGTTCTGTTCACCCGAACTTCCGACCTCGTGCAACGCCTGCAGGTCGCGCGGCGCGAACTCGCACTTGAATCCGCCATGGCCAGGCTCGACAAATACCACCTGCTCATTCTCGACGACTTCGCCTACGTCTCGCGCGATCAGGCCGAGACGTCGGTGCTCTTCGAGCTGATCAGCGCACGCTACGAGCGACGGTCGTTGCTGATCACCGCCAACCAGCCCTTCGGCGAATGGAACAGGGTCTTCCCCGATCCCGCGATGACGCTCGCCGCCGTGGACAGGCTCGTGCACCATGCCACCATCTTCGAGATGAACGTCGAAAGTTACCGGCGGCGCACCGCACAGGCCAGGCGCACCGGTGCCGGGCGCCCCGCCGCCTACACCACGCCAAAGGTCCTCGAGACCATCCGCGACAATCAGGATGAGAACGACGACCTTGCCAGCGACAATCAAAACAGGCACTGATCGACGCGCCGCGACAATCACATTCTCATCCTGATTGACGCGCAATCCTCATCCAGTTTGTCGCGCTACACCGATCTCGGTCAGCGCCACGCGCAGTTCCTCAAGCGAGATGTCCTTGCGGGTCTCCCAGATCGCCAGAATCTCCGCCGCCCGTTCCTCGACCTGGCGAGACCGCATGTCCCCGCCCTGGGGCTTGGGCGCAAAGCTCCCGGTCGCCCGGCGCTGCGCCTGCCACCGGATCGCCGTCGAGGGCGCAACCCCAAAGCGGTCGGCGGCCGCACGGCAACTCATGCCATCATCAACTGCCGCTAAAAGCCGAACGCGCAAATCCATCGAAAGCGGGTGACCCATGCCTGCCAGCCTCCTTTGCCGGCAGACACTCTGAATCAGAAATCCTACCCAAGAGAAATCCCATTACGATTCACAACGCTCGAAATCCGCTCTAGTACTACAGTTGCGTTTGTTATCAAATTCTGATTCTCTGCGCGTGATCAGCGGAGGATTTGGATCATGGCGGTGGCAGAGTGGGCGGGGACGCTGGTTGATTGGCGGGCAGCGCTTGACGAGTTGAAGGCGCACCTTGCCCCGGCGTTGGGCCGGGCTGAGACGCGGACCTCAGCTGGAGCTTTCATCGATGGGCTCCTTTCGGGTGCTGAGCGCAAGACGGGATGGATGCTGGCGGAGGAGGCGGGACTGGATCGGCCCTATCGGATCCAGTCGCTGCTCGGCCGGAGCGCATGGTCGGCGGATGTGCTGCGTGAGCGCGTGCAGGATTACGTCATGGCTGCTCTTGGCGACAACGATGGCGTGCTTGTCGTGGATGAGACGGGGTTTGTGAAGAAGGGCGCGCATTCGGTGGGGGTGGCGCGGCAATATACGGGTACAGCCGGGCGGATCGAGAACAGCCAGGTCGGTGTGTTTCTGGGCTATGCCAGTAGATACGGCCACGCTCTGGTCGATCGCCGACTCTATCTGCCCAAGGTCTGGGCCGAGGACAGCGAACGCCGCCGGAAGGCGAGCGTGCCCGAGGACGTTGCTTTCGCCACCAAGCCGGTCATGGCAAGGGAGATGATCGCGGCCGCACTGGATGCCGGCATTTCCTGCGCCTGGGTGCTTGCCGATGCGCTATATGGCGCGGATTACAAGTTGCGCCGCATGCTGGAGGATCGCGGCCAGCCCTATGTCCTGGCGGTGCGCTCCAACCAGCATCTGCGGTTCCTCACGCAAGAGGGCCTCGTCCAAACCGATCCAGCTTATCTGGCAGGGGAACTCGAAGCGGATGACTGGCATGCTCTGTCTGCGGGCGAAGGCGCCAAGGGGCCACGGCTGTATCACTGGGCGCGCCTGCCCTTGAACTGGACAACGCAACACGGTTTCGAGCGCTGGCTGCTTTTTCGCCGCAGCCTCAAGAACCCCGACGAGATTGCCTACTATTTCGCTCATGCGCGCGAAGGGGTTTCGCTCGCGGAACTGGCCGGAGCAGCGGGCCTGCGCTGGACTATCGAGGAATGCTTCCTGCGCGCCAAGGATGATCTCGGTCTCGATCATTGCGAGGCCCGCTCCTGGCATGGCTGGCATCGCCACATGACGCTGGTCATGGCTGCCGCCGCATTTCTTGCCAAGCTCGCCGCCGATCAACACCGCGCCGCCTGGATCCACACCGAACCCGAACCCGGCAATCCAGGCAAACGGGACAAAACGAGTCCGGATCGACGGGCAGCATGACGCATCCACTTCAGGGCTTGCTCACAACACCGGAAATCCGGCGGCTCATCGCAAAGCTCATATTCGCTGCTCAAGGCCATCCCGTCTTCATATGGGCATGGTCCCGATGGCGGCGAATACACCAGTTCGTCGCAGCTCACTGCCACCGAAGAAAGCGGCTTCATCCGCAACTGTAGTACTAGAGCATTTTTCGATCACTCCGGTTCATAGCCGCACTGCTCTGCCACCTGAAAACTGGATCGTTTTGAGCTAGAGTTTTCGGCCTCAGATTTCCTTGGCTGGGCAAGGAGGCGTGGCATGAAGGCATCGAAGTTTACGGACGCGCAGAAGGCGTTCGTGATCAAGCAGGGTGAGGAAGGTACACCGGTGGCGGAGGTCTGCCGCAAGGCAGGAATCAGCCAGGCGACGTACTTCAACTGGAAGAAGAAATACGCAGGGCTGTTGCCGACGGAGATGCGGCGGCTGCGTGAGCTCGAGGAAAGGTCTGCACCGACACGCGCTGATGCCCATGATCGCTCTCGCATTCCTCCAGCCCCTTCGGCTCAAGCAGGCCAAAGGGGGGAAAAGAGTCTCGGGCCCTCCGCCGAAACCGAGCCTGCCGGCAATTAGGCTGGCTATCATTGACCGCCTGACCAGACCGCCGGACAAGCATGCCCTCACTGCGGCTGCCGACCCTCCCAGCCTAAATCTGCCAAGGTAGTGCTTCTGTAATGGGCCTTTGATCGTCAAGTCCCTCTGAATGATTATCTCGTCGCCAGGGTCATGCTTCTGTCCGTAGTCGGCACGAAGACCGCCACACCATGCCATCAGTTCACCAAGCCGACAGGTCAATCTAGGAAGCGTGCTTCGCCGAAGCAATCACAGCACTACACACGACCTTGCCAAGCCTGCGTCCCGGCGACGGGACCTCATCAGACGCAGTCCTACTACTTGCCCGCGTCAATCACATAGCTCTCCTCATGCCACCACAGGGTTTGCGCTCCAACGAAAGTCCGTCGTATCCATCCACATGCGGTGAAGAACGACACCCAGTTTGCGTGCCAGGGCGACCTTGGCGCGCTTCATCCCGCGGCGCTGCGCCACATCGAGCGCCCAGCGCTTCAGGCTGGAAAAGCGCGTCGCCCGCGTCAACATAATGTGGGCTGCCTCGAACAATGCGGTTCGCACCATCGCGTCGCCGACCTTGCTGACGCGGCCGTCGCGGTCGGTTTCGCCGGATTGATATTTCTTCGGCGTGAGCCCGAAATAGGCACCCACCCTGCTCGATTTTCCGAACCGAGCAGGGCCGTCCACTGCGGACCGATAGGTCAGGGCGACCAGCGCGCCAACGCCAGGTGTGCTCATCAACCGGTGGCAAATTTTGTCTGAGCGCGCAATTTTGAGCATCTCGCGGTGCAGCTTCGTAAACTCGCTCCACAACGCTGCTCGCGCCGTCAGCATGGCGCCGATCACCATCGACAAGGTGGCGTGCCCTCCGATCAGCTCGCGGATGCGTGCCTCGTAACGCCCTCGACTGACTTCGCCGACCTTCAATCCATAGCCACGCAGGACGCCCCGGATGCTGAGCTCAACATCGAGTAGCTTGGACTGCAGAAGCTTTCGGCCAACCAGCAGCGCACGGGTGTCCTAGGCCGACGATGATTTTGCGTGGACCGGGCGGTACCAGCCCATGCGAAGCAGTTGCGCGATCCCCCGCGCATCCTTGCGGTCGGTCTTCACCGTCATCGCCGAAAGCGCAGCCTTCACGTGCCGCGTCTCCAACAAAACAACCTCATGACCCGCAGCTACGAGAGCGGCGTGCAGCCACTGGGATAGCGGACCCGCCTCCAGGCCGAGGCGCACCACCGGCAATTCCACCTGATCAAAATACCTGACCAGGCATTCAGGCTCGCTGCCGACCTTGACTTCGCGCGCCACTTCGCCCGCTGCATCCACCACACACACGCTGCTCTCTTTCAGCGAGACGTCGATTCCGGCATAATAGTCCATGGCTGTTCCTCTCATGATGCTTGAGGCCGATCGCTCGGACCTCGCTTCCAAACATCATCATTCTGAGGGACAGCCAACCAACTGCCTACTCTTGAGACGCCGGCCCATTACGGCATCTAGTTGGTATGCTGGCGTAGATATGGATGCATGTCAGTTATCGACCCGTGTCATCTTGTTCACGATATCTTGAACATCGACCTTTTCAGTGTTGTCGAGCAAAATCGCCACGCGATTCAAGGTAGCGATAGCAGACGTGTATTGACCGTGCGCATAATATGCGTCGATCGGATAGACCACGGTCTTGTCCACCGGAGCACGCTGATAGCTCAGCTGTCCGATCCCGTAGATCGCCAACCCGCCGGCTTCGGCATGGCCCATCATCCGCTCGGCCCGGTCTCTCGTCAGATTGCCGCCGAATTCGACGAGTTCTGGCGGAGCGACGCTAGGTCCGACATGCGTCGGCTTCCACCGCACAGCACCAATGACCCCGGGAATGGTAAGCAAGTCGGTGAAGGGAAATCTCTCAGCCATTGTTTCGATCCTTCTTTTCCGATATCCAGATATACCTGCCGTCCCGGCCGTCCCGGGAAAGCTTGCCGGAACGATCTTGATAGGTCAGCTGCCGGGCCGCTTGCCGATGCCGATGCCACCATCGCTGAGCAGAACCGTTCCGGTCATGTAAGCCGAATCGCGGCGAGAAGCCAAAAGAGCGTAGAGACCCGCATGATCGTCCGGTTCGGCGATCCGCGCGAGCGGCGTCATGCCCGAAATGAGGTCGTCCAGCCCAGGCATTTCCTCCATCTTGGTTTCGGAAAACCCTCCGGTCTTGGTCCCGCTGAGCGGAGTCCGGGTGCCCCCCGGCGCGACGCCATTGACCCGGATATCCGGGGTCAGTTCCCAGGCCAGCTGCCGGATCAGGCCAAGCACCGCGTGCTTCGATGCGACATACAGTGTCCCGCCGCCGCCAGTGTAGTAGCTCGACGTCGAGGCGGTGAAGACGATGCTGCCCTTGGTCTTCCTCAGTTCGGGAATCGCGGCGCGCGCGCCGAAGAAGTACCCTTTGAGGTTGACATCGAAGATTTCATCGAATGTCTTTTCCAGAAGCTCGGGATCCTGCTGCTCGAGCGGCACCATGAAATCCCAGATCCCGACATTGCCGACAAAAACATCCAGCTTGCCGAATGCCCCGACTGTCTCGGCAACGGCCCGGGCATTGTCTGCATAGGAACGGACGTCGCCCGCTACCACGGCGACCTTGTCACCGTGGCGCGAACGCACCAGCTGGGCCTGCTCGTCGTCGCGGACGAGCAGGCCGACCCTGGCCCCTTCTTCGATGTAGCGGGCGACCACCGCCGCACCAATTCCGGTTGCGCCGCCGGTCAGCAGCGCGACCTGTCCTTCGAGCCTTGCAGACAATGCCTCTCTCCTCTTCGAACCGATTGTGCAGGTTGGACAAACCTTATTGGTCGAACATCCCCACGCGCCCTTCCTGCAGATTGACGATAACCGACTTGGTCTGCGTGTAGTGGTTCAGCACCTCATGGCTGAATTCACGACCGAAACCGCTCTGCTTGTATCCGCCCAGCGGCATGTTGGGCTTGAGGTTGTAGTAACGGTTGATCCACACCGTTCCGGTTTCAAGCTTGCGGGCAATCCGGTGCGCGCGGGCGATGTCCCTGGTCCAGACGCCGCCGGCCAGGCCATAGGTCGTGTCGTTGGCCAGTGCCATCATAGCGTCCTCGTCGTTCCAGGACAGCACGCTGGTGACCGGACCGAAGATTTCCTCGCGGGCGATGCGCATCGAGTTGCTGACATTGGTGAAGACCGTGGGCTTGATGAAATGCCCGTCGGCCAGGCTATCGTTCCGGCTGCCGCCGGTGAGGACGGTCGCGCCTTCTTCGGTGGCCAGCTGGAGATAGCTCTGGACCTTGTCCATCTGCATCTGCGAAGCCTGCGCACCGAGCTGGGTAGCAAAGTCCAGAGGATCGCCCTGGCGGATGCCTTCGAGGGCCACCTTGAACTTGGCGAGGAACTCTTCCTGGATCGATTCGTGCAGGAACAGCCGCGAACCGGCCAGGCAGACCTCGCCCTTGTTGAGCACGGTCGACATCGTGGCGCTCTCCACTGCGGCATCGATATCGGCATCCGCGCAAACGATGTGTGCCGACTTTCCGCCCAGTTCCAGGGTCTGGGGAATGATGTTCGACGAAGCATACTGGATGATTCGGCGAGCCGTCGCCACCGAACCGGTGAACGCGACCTTGCGGACATCCTCGTGGGTCACCAGCGCTTCACCGACGTCGGCACCGTAGCCGGTCACGACGTTGATTACGCCCGGGGGCAGCAGGTCGGCCATTTCGACGAAGAATTCGATCACCGAAAGGCAGACGGTTTCCGCGGGCTTAAGCACAACCGTATTGCCCGAAGCCAGGGCCGGCGCGATCTTGCAGGCCATCATCAGGATCGGAACGTTCCAGGGGATGATCTGCGCGCAAACGCCCAGAGGCTCGCGATGGACGATGCCGATCGCATCGGGAAAGTCCAGCGTCTGGCCGTGCAGTCCATAGGCCGCGCCGGCGAACACTTCGAACTGGCCGATCGCCTGCGGCATGTCGAAGTACATCGATTCGCGGATCGGCTTGCCGTTGTTCAGGGTTTCGAGCGTCGCGTAGTGCTGGTGGCGCGCCTTGAGCCTGCGGGCGACCTCGATCAGGAGTTCCTGGCGCTGGGCGGGCGAGCTTTCCGACCACTTCGGGAAGGCGGCCTTGGCCGCCGCGACCGCGCGCTGGATGTCCTTGGCGTTGCCGGCCTGGATCTTGGTGAGTACCGCCCCGGTCGCCGGGTTGATCAGGTCGATCGTCTTGCCGCTGTCGCCCGAAACCCATTCACCGCCGATGAAGTGTCCGTATTCGGGCTTGATGCCGTATTCGTTTTCCGCGCTCTTCAGTTGGGTAGCCATTTCAAATCTCCTTCCAAACCTATTCCACTGCAATGACCAGGTCTCCGGCCGGAAACAGTCGGCACGCCAGGGCATAACCTGCCCGGCGATCGCTATCCGGCACCTTCGCCGCACTCATCTTGCCGGTCCGGTAATCGCCTTCGACTACCTTCACCCGGCAAATTCCGCAGCCGCCGCCCCGGCAACCAACTCCGATATCGCCGGCACCACAGCGTTCCATTGCGAGGAGGACCCGCTCGTCCTCGCCGCAGGTAAACTCGCCGCCGCCGATCACGCGGATTTGATGGAGGCCGGTCACTGTCCTAGCCTTGTCCAGCTGCCTTCGCGGCCGCTTTGGCCGCAAAGGATTCTCCACCCACCGCGAAATGGCCTGGCGGCATCTCGCGCAGGATGATGCGAACCGATTCGCGCGGCGCACCGATCGATTCGATGGCGGCAGCGGTCAAAGCCCGGATCAACCGCTCCTTGTCGTCGGGAGTCCTCCCTTCGAGCATGTTGACCTCGATGATCGGCATTCAGGCCTCCACCTGGAACATGACCGAACCCAGCCCCTGGACGGTCGTGCGCACCGTCTGGCCAGGCGCCAGATTGGGCGCGGCGGTGATCCCGCCCGCCATCACGATGTCCCCGGCAGAAATCTCCTCACCCGCTTCGGCGACAAGCCTGGCTGCCGCGACCAGCGAGCGCAGGGGGTGGCCGAGAATCGCGGCGGTCGATCCGACCTGCGTCACTTCCCCGTCGATTTCGAGGTATACGCCGAGGTTCGAAAAATCCATTGCGGGATCGTTCCAGGAGCCGATCACCAGCCCGGACGACGACGTGTTGTCGGCGATGACATCGGACAGCGCGAACTTGAAGTTTTCATAGCGGCTGTCGATGATTTCCATGGCCGGGGCAATCGCCTCGACCGCCGCCAGCGCGGCCGCCGCGGTCACCTTGCCGGCCAGCGGCGCCTTCATCAGGAAGGCGACTTCCGGCTCGACCCGCGGATGGACGAAGCGCGCCCGCGATATGGCCGTGCCCTCCTCGATCAGCATGGCATCCGTCAGCCGCCCCCAGGCGACCTCGTCGACCCCGACCTGCAGCATCTTGGCGCGGCTCGTCAGCCCCATCTTGACCCCGATGCGGCGCTCGCCCCGCGCCAGGCGCCGCGCGACCGACAGTTTCTGGACCCGGTACGCATCGGCGACGCTCAGGTCGGGATCGGTATGGGTGAGCTGCGGAGTGGCACGCGCGTGCAACGCTGCGCTGTCGAGGGTTTCGGCGTATCGCTCAAGTTTGTCCATTGCCTTGGGCCTATGCTGCGCGTGCGGACACAAGATCGAGCGCGACATCGACGATCATGTCTTCCTGCCCCCCGACCATCCGGCGCTTGCCCAGTTCGATCAGGATTTCGCGCGTATCCAGCCCATACTGTTCGGCGGCCTTTTCCGCGTGGCGCAGGAAGCTCGAATAGACCCCCGCATAGCCCAGGCTCAGCGTTTCGCGATCCACCCGCACCGGGCGGTCCTGCAACGGACGGATGATGTCCTCTGCTGCGTCCATCAGTGCCATCACGTCGCAGCCATGGTTCCAGCCCTTGCGGTCGGCGGCGGCGACGAACACCTCGAGCGGCGCGTTGCCGGCCCCTGCCCCCATTCCGGCAAGGCTCGCATCGATCCGCACCGCGCCTTCCTGGGCCGCGACGATCGAGTTGGCCACACCGAGCGAAAGGTTGTGGTGGGCGTGGATGCCGCGCTGGGTTTCCGGCTTGAGGACGCGGTCATAGGCCCGCAGGCGATCGCGCACCCCGTCCATGTCGAGCGCGCCGCCGCTGTCGGTCACATAGACACAGTGCGCCCCATAGCTTTCCATCAGAATGGCCTGCTGCGCCAGCGCCTCGGGATCGATCATGTGGCTCATCATCAGGAAGCCCGAAACATCCATGCCGAGATCGCGGGCAATGCCGATATGCTGCTTGGCGACATCGGCTTCGGTGCAATGGGTGGCGACCCGGACCGAGCGCACGCCGAGCGCGTAGGCGCGGCGCAGTTCCTCGACCGTGCCGATGCCCGGCACCAGCAAGGTGGTCAGCACGGCGTTCTTGATCACGTCGGCGGCGGCTTCGATCCATTCCCAGTCGGTATGGGCGCCGAAGCCGTAATTGAACGAGCTGCCGTTGAGGCCGTCACCGTGCGACACCTCGATCGCATCGACGCCGGCATCGTCCAGCGCCTTGGCGATGGTGCGGACGCTGTCGGTGCCGTACATGTGAAGAATGGCATGCATCCCGTCACGCAGGGTGACGTCCTGGATGTAGAGCTTGCCGGTTTCGGGGTTGAAGGTCATGCTGCCACCTTTGCGAGGCGTTGTTGGGCCATGCGTTCGCCGGCTGCCTTGGCGGCAGCGGTCATGATGTCTAGGTTTCCGGAATACTTGGGAAGATAGTCGCCAGCGCCCTCGACTTCGAGAAACACGCTGGTCTTCAGGCCGACGAATTCCCCGTATCCGGGGATCTTCAGCGGCCGGTTCGAGCCGAACCGTTCGAACTGCACTTCCTGCTTGAGGCGATAGCCGGGGACATAGGATTGGACGGTTTCGACCATTTCCTTGATCGAGGCGCGGATGGCGTCCTCGTCGACCTGATCGGTCAGCGTGAAGATCGTGTCGCGCATGATCATCGGCGGCTCGGCGGGGTTGAGGATGATGATCGCCCGGCCGCGGCCGGCTCCGCCCACCGTTTCGATCGCCTTCGCGGTGGTGCGGGTGAACTCGTCGATGTTCGCGCGCGTCCCCGGACCCGCCGAACGCGACGACACCGACGCGACGATTTCGGCGTAATGAACCGGAGTCACCCGCGAAACCGCGGCGACCATGGGAATGGTCGCCTGGCCGCCGCAGGTGACCATGTTGACGTTGCGAATGTTGTCTTCAAGCACCCCGCCGACCGGCGGGACGAAGAACGGCCCGATCGCGGCCGGGGTCAGGTCGACCACCAGCTTGCCATCGGCCTGCAGGGCGGCATCGTGTTCCTTGTGGGCGTAGGCCGACGTCGCATCGAAGGCGATGCCGATTTCGGGGTAGACCGGCAGCTTGCGCAGCCCGTCGATTCCCTCGTGGGTCGTCATCACGCCGCGTTCGCGGGCCATGGCGAGCCCTTCCGAGGCCGGGTCGATCCCGACCACTGCTGCCAGTTCAAGACTATCGGACCCTTTGAGCAGCTTGATCATCAGGTCGGTTCCGATATTTCCGGAGCCGATGATGGCGCACTTCATCTTGGTCATGCTTCGATCTTCCCGTTAACCTGCGTCAGCCGGCTTCGGCGGCGAAAGCCGCCCGCACCGTACCGACCCCATTGATCCTCGCTTCCACGACATCGCCGCGCGCGACTCCCGCCATCGGCCCGAGCGCGCCGGACAGGATCACGTCGCCTTCAAGCAGCGGACGCCCCACCTTGGCCATCACCCGCGCCAGCCACAGCGCTGCGGTGATCGGGCTGCCGAGGCAGGCAATCCCCGCACCTACCGAGATCGGCTCGCCCTTCACTTCCATCACCATGCCGCATTCGCGCAGGTCGAGCGCCTCGAGCTTGCGCGGCACCGCGCCAAGCACGAACAACCCGCTCGAGGCGTTGTCGGCGACGGTGTCCCAGATCCGGATGTCCCAGTTGGCGACCCGGCTGTCGACGATCTCGATCGCGGGCACGAAATATTCGACCGCGCGGATCATCTCGGCGGTGGTGAGATCGGGATGAGGCAGATCACGGCCGACCACGATCGCGATTTCCGCCTCGACCTTGGGCTGGATGACCTGATCGAGCGAGATAGGAAACCCTTCGGGCACGTCCATGTCGGAGAACAGCATGCCGTAATCGGGCTGGTCAACGCCGAGCTGGCGCTGCACCGCCAGCGAGGTCAGCCCGATCTTGCGGCCGACCAGGCGCCGCCCGCTGTCAAGGGCGTGCCGGGTGTTGATTTCCTGCACGGCGTAGGCGGCATCCACCCCGCCGGCCGAAATGAGATCGCGGATCGGCGCTACCGGCTTGCCGCTGGCAGCCGCGCCCCGCAATTGCTCGGCCGCCTGTTGAATCGCCTTGGGATCGATCTTGGTTTCAGTCGTCATGGTGTCAAAGCTTCACGCAGATGTTTTCGGTTTCGGTATAGAATTCGAGGCTGTGCACACCGCCTTCGCGGCCGATCCCGGAATGTCCGGAACCGCCGAAGGCGGTGCGCAGATCGCGCAGGAACCAGCAATTGACCCAGCACACGCCAACCTGCATCGCGGCGGCGACGCGGTGCGCCCGCGAGAGGTTTTCGGTCCAGATCGTCGCGCACAACCCGTAGTCGGTGTCGTTGGCCAGGCCGATCACCTCGTCTTCGGCATCGAAGGGAATGACCCCGCAGCACGGGCCGAAGATCTCTTCGCGCATCACCGAACTGTCGTGCGCCAGGCCCGTCCACAGCGTCGGCTCGACATAGAAGCCGCCCGCTGCGTCACCCGACAGCGCGGGAACCCCGCCGCCGGTGACGACAGTGGCACCTTCGGCCACCGCGCGGGCGTAATATCCCAGCACCTTTTCCTTGTGCTCGGCGCTGATCAGCGGCCCCAGATAGGCCTTATCGCCGGTCGCGCCGGGCTTGAACGCCTTGGCCGCCGCCGTCATCCGCTTGACGAAATCATCGAAAACCGGCCGCTCGACATAGACCCGCTCGGTTCCGAGGCAGACCTGCCCGGTGTTGAGAAACACCGAGCGCGAAAGTCCTTCGACCACCTTGTCGAGATCGGCGTCGGCAAACACGACGGCCGGATTCTTTCCGCCAAGCTCGAACGAAATATCGCGCACCCCGACCGCGGCCTTTTGCATGATCGCCTGGCCGGTGCCGGTCTCGCCGGTAAAGGTAATCGCGTCGACATCGGGGTTCGAGGTCAGGAATTCACCGGCCGAGCCGCCCCCGAAGCCGTGCACCACGTTGTAGACACCCTCGGGCATCCCGACCGCGTTCATGACCTCACCCAGCAGCGCCGCGGTCCGCGGTGTCTCCTCGGAGGGCTTGACCACAACTGTGTTGCCGCAAGCCAGCGCCGGGCCGACCTTCCAGGTCATCAGTAGAAGGGGAAAGTTCCACGGGCAGATCACTGCGATCACACCCTTGGGTTTGCGCACGACGTAGTTCAGCGCCTTCCCGCCATCGGGCGTCGCCGTGGCGAAGGATTCGGTCGGGGTAGTGGCAATGACGTCGGCGAACATCCGGAAGTTAGCGGCGCCGCGCGGAATGTCGATGTGCGAGGCGACATGGCGCGGCTTGCCGGTATCCGCCACTTCGGCAGCGAGGAAATCGTCCGCGCGGCGTTCGATTTCGGTGGCGACGGCCGAGATGAGCTTGACTCGCTCGGCCGTCGTCATCTTGCCCCACGGACCGTTCAGGGCTTCCCTGGCGGCTGCCACGGCATCGGCAACGTCCTGCTCACTCGCTTCGTGGACGGTGCCGGTCTGCAAGCCGGTTGCCGGATCGATATTGGCGAACGTCTTGCCGGTGCTCCCACGGCGATAGGAGCCCCCGATGAAGTTCAGGACGGTATCGGTAACGGCCAGGGTGCCTTGGGTTGCCATGGGTTTTTCGTTTCTCCGTAAAGTCTCAATGGTGTCGCGCGCTCAATATTGCGCCGCTCCGATCGCGGTGAGGGCGGCGTTGGCGCACTGCGTATCGAGTTCCTCGGTTCCGCCAGACACGCCGATAGCGCCAACGATCTCGCCAGCGATCATGATCGGCAACCCGCCGCCGAACATGGCGATGCCGGGCTTAGCGGCTATACCCCCGCTTAGCGCCGGGTTGCCTTCGACCATCTTGAAGACGTCAGGCGAGGGAACCTTGAAGCTGGCTGCGGTATAGGCCTTGTCCTGCGCGATCTGCGAGGATGGGAACGGCGCCCCGATGGCGCGCAGCAGGGCGACCAACTCCCCCGTGGCACCAACCACCGCAGCGACGAGAGGGCAGCCCACCTCGCCGCCTTTGGCCACGGCGACCTGCACCGCTTTGGCGGCAAGATCGTGCCCGACCGACCGGATGGTCGCCACCCCGTCCATGCTCAGGTGTTCACCGTCATGAAGCGGTCGTTGAGCGCCTTCTCGTAATAGAAGATCGCCTTGCCGGCATTCTCGGCCTGCCACATCCGGCGCGGATTGTCGGGATAGTAGGTGTAGCCGCCGCTGAAGGTCTCGTTGCGGTTGCCCGACGGGTCGAAGAAGTAGATCGTCTGCCCGCGCGTGATCCCGTGGCGGGTCGGGCCGATATCCAGCGAAATGTCGTAGCGGCTGATGATGTCCGCCGCATGGCCGACATCGTGCCAGGATTCGAGGTTGAAGGAAGTGTGGTGGATCCGCCCGTCTTCGGGATAGCCCAGGAATGCCACGTCGTGCGCCTTGTTGCTGCACGACAGGAAGATGCCAAGGCGCGTGCCCGAAGCCTCGTCCACCAATTCTTCGGTCACCGAGAAATCGAGAGCCTCGACGAAGATCTTCGCGCTAGCCGAAATATCGACACCATTGAGGGCGCAGTGATCGAACCGGGTCGCGCGCATGCCGCGCGGCTCGGCAATCCAGACGTCGGGATTGCGCACGGCCGGCCCGGTTTCGGACAGCTCCATCTCGGCATAGAGATCGAACACGTGGGCGGTCGGCGTGTTGAAGCGGATCTTGCGACCGACGCCGGGATCCTCGCCAGCCGGAATGATATCGACGTGGACCCCCATGTCGAGCAGCCGTTCGGCAAAGTGGTCGAGATCGGCATCCTTGGCGACCTTGAACGCCATCCGGTCGAGCCCGGCGGAATCGGCCTCGCGCAGGATTATGCTGTGGCGATCGAACTCGTCGAAGGCCTGGAAGAACGCCCTTCCGTCTTCGACGCTCACCAGGTTGAGACCGATGCGGTCGCGATAGTGCTGGATTGCCTCATCCAGATCGAGGACGCGCAGCTGGACATAGCCAGGGCGAAGTACACCGGTCAGCGCCATTTCAGATCTCCTTGTCCCTTCAGGCCTTGAGGCCGTTCTCAAAAAATTCGGTCACCATGCGGTTGAAGCTCGCCATGCGTTCGATCTGCACCCAATGGCCGCATTCCGCGAATACGTGCAGGTCGGCGCGCGCCAGCAGGCTGGCCAGGCGCACGGTCGAATCCAGCGGGATCACCTGGTCGAACAGGCCGTGCAGGATGAGCGTTTCATGCTGGAGCGCCGCCACGTCTTCCTCGCGGCTTGCCAGCATCGCGATGTTGCGCTGCCGGTCCGCCCCGCCGAAGGTCGCGTGATAGGGATCGTGCGCTTCCGGACGCGCACTCGCTTCATAGCGCGACTGGATCAGGTCTTCGGTCAGACGGCTGTGGTCCCAGGCCAGGTACTTGAGCGAGGCGCGCATTTCTTCCAGCGAAGGCTGGTAGCCCCAGACCAGATCGAGCGCCGGCGTGATCGGGAAATCGAGCCCTGCCGGCCCCATCAGCACCGCCCGTTCGACCCGATCGGGATGCGCGATCATGAATGCCAGGGTGATGCCCCCGCCGAAGGAATTGCCGACCATCGAGACCTTGTCGATCCCGAGGGCATCCAGCAGCGATGCCACCTGATCGACCCACACCCGCTTGTCTTCGATTCGCCCCTTGGGATCCGAATAGCCGAAGCCGAACATGTCGGGCGCGATGACGCGGAAGCGCTTCGCCAGCTCGGGCATGTTGAGCCGCCAGTTGGCCCAGGCGGTCACCCCGGGTCCCGATCCGTGGATCAGCAGGACGGGTGCGCCCTCGCCCACATCGTGGTAGTTGGTGACGCTGCCATCGACCGTGATGGACTTGCCAATCTCCGGGCGTGCGATGTCGTTGGTTACGGCAGTCATGGCTCTCCCGATCAATTCTCAACCGATTTTTGGCCGGTTGCCTTGCCTGCCATTGCGACAGGCAAGGCAACCGGACTCGTGTTCGTTCGGATTCCCGGCGTTATTGCATAAAACAGAACGCATTTGCAAATGGAGAATGATTCAACCCGATCGCATCATGCCCCAAACCGGCCGGTCCGGCTCACGCCAGGCCTTCGGCCTTGAGCGCCGCGCCGACGGCGGGCCGCTGCGCGATCTTGCCGGCATAGGCGCCGAGCGCGGGGTAGGCGGTCATGTCGATACCGACATAGGCCGGCCAGCCCAGCATCACGAACAGGTAGATGTCGGCCACGCTGAAGGCGTTGCCCGCATAATGGTCACGCCCGGCGAGTTCCTTGTCGAGCGCGGCGAGGTGGTTCTTGACCGATTCTGCGGCCGACGCCTTCGCTTCGTCGGAGGTCCCGGGAGCAAACAGCGGCACGAACGCCTTGTGAAATTCCGAACCGAGAAAGCTGAGGCGGCTCAGCAACCGGTAGCGATCGAGGCTGCCTTCGGCCGGGGCCAGGCCGGATGCGGGGTTCTGGTCGGCAATATACAGCAGGATGGCGGGGTTTTCGGTCAGGGTCTCGCCGCTGTCCAGAGTCAGGGCCGGGACCTTGCCGGACGGATTGACGGCGAGGAAATCCTCGCCCGCCTCGGTCTTGCGTACGGCCAGATCGACCTTGACCGCTTCGAAATCGGCTCCGGTTTCGCGCAGGGCGATATGAGGGGCGAGCGAGCAGGCGCCCGGGCTGATGAACAGTTTCATTGTGCTTCTCCTCTAGGTTTCTTTTCGACGCCAGATCGATGTTCGGCCATCAGATCGGAGTCGCCAGCAGCGTCGCGATCCGATGGGTGTCGTAGACGCACATCCGGCTCACCAGTTTGGCCGCACCGTCCTTGATCGCCAGCCGGTCGACATATTTCCCGGCGTTGTAGATGCGGGTCTCACCGTCGTTGCGGGTTTGCAGCACGGCATAGCTGGCCTCGGCCGTCACGGTCTCGCCATCAGTCCCGGTCAGGACCGCCCGCGAAATCAGGTGACGGCTGAAATGTTCCGGGAAGACGTTGGCCCGGCGCAGCGCCACCACCCGATCGACCAGCATGCCCTTGCTGTCGCAATACATCACCGCGGCGGGCAGCCCGTTGTCGACATTCTCGCGGGCGATCACCTGGTAAAGGCAATCATCGACGAAAAACTCGGGCCACTGCTCGAGCCGGCCGTCATTCAGGCACAGACCGTAGGCGGCGTTCAGGCCATCGACCAGGCCCTGCAATGCGGGATCGACCAGGCTCATGCCGATGCTTCCGCGCTGGCGGCAAGGGCATCGCCCATCAGGCTTAGGTAGCCTTTCCAGAAGCCGCGCACGGCGTTCTCGTCCATGCCCATCGGCGCGTAATAGCCCCGCACGTCGTCGCCGCCCATTTCGATGAAACTGTGCTTGCCTTCGGCCCCAATCGTCCCTTGCTGGCAAAGCTCGACCGCTTCGCCGTCTTCCATCGAGATCAGGCCGGAGGGGCCGACAAGGTTCAGGTTGCGCAGGCGGTGACGCGTGGTTTCCTCATCGTCGTCAGCATAGCCGAAATAGGTCCAGACCAATTCGGTCTTGTCGACACCGTGCGTCACGATCTGGCGTGTCGCCAGCGTGTTCTGGATCTGCTGCAGAACGACCGAGGGAAACAGCGACTGGATGTGCAGGCCGACATCGTCCTCGATCTCGGGCCGGAACTGCAACAGGCTTTCGTCCTGCAATTTGGCAGCGCCTTGCATTTCGCGATTGGCCTCATCGCCGAACGAGCCGTAGTCGATGTCGCCCTTGGGCTTGGCAACGGTAAAGACGTTGTGGAAGCCTTGCTCGGCCAGTTCCCCCGCGCTGTCCTGGCTTTGCCGGTAGATTCCGAAGGTCGGGTAGAACAGGTGCAGCAAGGCCCCGTGGTAGCTGTCGCGGCTGTTCTCGGAATAGAGCTTCCAGTTACCCGCCATATATTGCCGGGAGTAACCCAGCACCTTGATCGGGTGGTGGAAAACGCGGTCGATATACTTGCGCATCACCGGACCGAGAAAATCTTCAAGCGACTCGATGTCGGTTGAAAACGTGCCGAACACCATGCCCTTGTAGCTCTCCACCCGGAGCTTTTCGAGCGAGTGAGTGGCCGGATCGAAATCCTTGTCGTAGCCCCCTACTCCCTTGAGGCCACGCCGGAACGGCACGCCGACCAGCGTGCCTTCGGCATCATAGGCCCACTGATGGTAGACGCACACGAACGCACCGTCGGCCTGGTTGCCGCGCAACGAGCGGCACACCGTCGCCCCCTTGTGCGCGCACCGGTTGACCCAGGCGTGGACCTTGTTTTCCTGACCGCGCACCAGCACCACCGGCGTTTCGCCGACATGGGTTGCGCGAAAGTCACCGGCGTTGGGTATCTCGGCTTCGAGCCCAAGGTAGCACCAGGTGCGCCCCTTGAAGACGTTGCGCTGCTCGGCAGCGAAAATCCGCGTATCGTGGTAAACCTTGTAATCGACCGCCGTCGGCAGCGAAGGTGCCCCCACTGGTGCAAAGGCATTCATTGCGCTTCTCCCACAAATCCCTGGCCCGATGCGAGCTGGCCGCAGGTGCGCATCGCGCTGCGCATCATCGCCGCGTCCGCCTTGCCCGTGCCGACAATGTCATAGGCGGTACCATGGGCGACCGACATGTGCAGATAGGGCGGCCCCATCATGATCACGCAGTTGCCCGAAAAACCCCAGGTCTTGACCGCAATGTGTCCCTGATCGTGGAAAATCGCCAGGACCATGTCGTAACGCCCCTCGATGCACTGGCGGAACACCGAATCGGGTGCAATCGGACCTTCCACCGCGATGCCCGATGCCCGCGCCCGCTCGACCCCCGGGGCAATCGCGAGCCGGTCCTCGTCACCCATGGCGTGGGGGTTGAGCCCGGCCACGGCGATACGAGGACGGGCGATTCCCCAGGATTGCATGGCATCGTTGACCTGCCCGATCGCCTTGGCCACGAGATCGGCGGTGATGACGTCGATCACCTGACGCAGCGACATGTGATCGGTGAGATGCGCGACCCGCAAGGGGCCGGTCAACAACACCAGATAGCTTTCGCCTGGCGTCGGGCTGATGACCTTGTCGAGTTTTCCGGCCATCTTGAGCGAACCGGTGCTGATCGGCCCCATGATCGTAGCGGCGAAGGACCCGTCCCGGGCCAGACCGTCCAACTCGTCCAGCCATTGCGCAGTGGCATGGCCGGCCACTTCGGTATCCTCACCCAGCGGCAGAACGCCGTCCGGCAAGGCGCCGGTGTCGATCACGTCGATCACCCCGGCCTCGTCGCTGGGCGCCTCGAACGAGCGCATCCGGCGCACCCGTGCCTTGACCCCGGTCATGTCGAGAGCACGCTCCACCGCCGCAGCCGAGCCGACCAGCACCGGTATCGACACTTCGTGCACCGATCCGTCCGCGAGCGCCTTAACTGTCACTTCGGGCCCGATCCCGGCAGGATCGCCGATCATGGTCCCGACGACGGGACGCATTGGTGAAGCTGACATGGACCGATCAGATGCTGTAGACATCGAGCATGGTCTGCGCGAGGTCGTTGATGATCACGGTCTTCTTGCGCTTGATCACAAAACTTCCGCCGACCGGCTCAAGATCGTAGAAGGCCGATCCGCTGTAGACGGTTACCACCCCATCGAGCACCGACGTCACCGTCCACGACGTGCGCGCCCGCACCAGACCATCGGCATCTTCAGTCGATAGCAGTGTGAACATGTGGGAAGTGCGCGCGCCAGGCGTGCTTGCCGAGGACCGCCCAGTGCGGATGCGAAAGACACGATCCTCAAGACCGCCGCGATTGTGGTAATAGATCAGCGAGATTTCGCGCTGCGGATCGGCGGTCAGACGCTCGCGATCATCCCAGGCCGGAACCCAGTATTCCGCGTCTTCCGCATAGAGCGACAGCCAAGTGTCCCAGTCCTTTTCGTCGAGCGCAACCGCCTCGCGGCCGAGAAAGCGGCAAACGGCCAGCCACTGCGTATCGGCCGCCGTCATCGCGCCAACTCCAGATCGCCCTTGGCAATCAATTCTGCGGTCTCCTGGTCGATCGCGGTGTTCATCCGGCTGATCCATTCGTCGTGGATGGCAACATAGAGCCCCTCGTCGGCCACCGCCGGACTGCTCATCACCGCATCCACCGCAAGCGCAGCACCGAATTGCCCGGCGTCTTTGGTCCAGCGCGTCGCGCCGCGCGACATGTCGTTCATCCGCCCTTCTCCCGCGCCAAACCCGGCCTGGCAGTTGTTGAATTCAGTCAGGTCGTCCGGCGTCGCCATGCCGCTGGCATTGAAGAAGTCCTCATACTGCCGGATCCTCAGCGCCCGGGCCGCGGCGCTTTCACCAACCGGCGCGACGCAATAGGTCGTGACCTCGGTCTCATCGACGGAGATCGGCTGAATGATCCTGATCTGCGTGCTGGTCTGATCCATCAGGAAGACATTGGGGAAAAGCTGCAGGTTGCGGATCCGCTTGTTCATCCACAGCGCCTTTTCATCGCCATGGGTATCCACGATCCAGTCGAGCACGTCAAAGTTTGGCCGGTCCCTGAAATTGGCGTAGTCGGCCCAAAGCACCGAATGTCCGTTGTGGAAGGAAAACGAGCCGCCATCCTGCTGGTTGAAATTCGCAAAATCGATCGCCTTGGTATCATTCTTCGAAGCGCCTTCGACGCGGCGCTGGACCGTCATGAAATAATTGCCGTGAACGGTGGCCACATGGTAGCCGTCGAGCCCATTCTCGACCTGCATTTTCCAGTTGCCCTTGTAGCGATAGCGGGTGGAGCCGGGAAGAACCTCCATCTCGCCGTGCTGCGACTGGTCCACCAGCAAGTCGATGAACGCCTTCGAACCGGCCAGATATTCCTCAAGCGGCAAGACATCGTCCGACAGGCTGCCAAAGATGAAGCCGCGGTAGATTTCGAGCCGGGCGATCTGGGGAAGCCCGAAATCGGCGCGGTCGAAACCGGGTCCATATCCCCCTGCCGCTTCCTCGGTGACGTCAAGAAGGTCGCCTGCGGACGAATAGGTCCAACCGTGGAAAGGACACATGAAAGTCTTCTTGTTGCCGGCTTTCTCCCGGCACACCTTGGCGCCGCGGTGAGCGCAGGCGTTGACCAGCCCACGGACCGTCCCCGAACGGTCCCGGGTGATGATCACCGGGAATCGCCCGATCTTGGTGGTCAGGAAATCGTGGGGCTTGGCGACCTGGCTTTCGTGCGCAAGGAAGATCCAGTTGCGCTCGAAAATGTATTTCATCTCGATATCGAACAGTTCGGTATCGGTGAAAGCGGCACGGTCGATCTGGAAGATTCCCCTCGCCTGATCCTTGACGAGCCACGATTTCAGTCGTTGTTTGATCGCTTGCAAATCGGCAATCCGGCCGACACGCTTCTCTGCGGCTTCCATAACGCTCCACTCCCAATAAGCGGAAGCCGCACGGACGGCTTTCGCTGGCTGGCCGAACACCTTGGCGGTGCTCACGAACCCGGCTCCACGCCGTCCGCGCATCACGGACGAATCGCTGGACCGACCTTCTGTTGCGAACTTCCTACACCAACAAATTACCCAGTGCAACGTATTGCACTATGGAGAACTATCGACTATCGCCTCGACTCGGTCGGCAAGAGTCGGCGTCAAAATAATCGGCGATGACGGTTCGGCGACACGCGAACCGCGTCCTCTGGGAGAGAAGGCAAATGGTAGCAGTCACGGAACTCGGTTACCTCGGGTTGACCGTCACCGACCTTGATGCGTGGCGCAGTTATGCTGCCGAAGTCGCCGGCATGGAGATCGTCGATGAGGGTGAAGGTGACTGCCTTTATCTGCGCATGGACCAGTGGCACCATCGCATTGCCCTGCATGCCGGTGATACCGATGATCTTGCCTATCTTGGCTGGCGCGTTGCCGGTCCGGTGGAATTCGACGCCATGGTGGCACAGCTGGCTGCCGCCGGAATCGCGGTTGAAGTGGCGAGCGAAGCCGAAGCGCGCGAACGGCGCGTGCTCGGCCTTGCCAAGCTGGCCGATCCCGGCGGAAATCCGACCGAAATCTTTTACGCACCCCAGGTCGACACCCACAAGCCCTTCCACCCCGGGCGCCCGATGTTCGGCAGGTTCCTGACCGGCTCCGAAGGGATCGGCCACTGCATCCTGCGCCAGGACGATGTTGCGGCGGCAGCGGCGTTCTATGGCCTGCTGGGACTGCGCGGGTCGGTCGAGTATCACCTGCAGCTGCCCAACGGGATGGTGGCGCAGCCGTACTTCATGCACTGCAACGAGCGGCAGCATTCGATCGCCTTCGGGCTTGGCCCGATGGAAAAACGCATCAACCACCTGATGTTCGAATATACCGACCTCGACGATCTCGGCCTCGCGCATGACATTGTGCGGGCCCGCAAGATCGACGTCGCCCTGCAACTCGGCAAGCACGCAAACGACCAGGCGCTGACCTTCTACTGCGCCAACCCGTCGGGCTGGCTGTGGGAGTTCGGCTGGGGTGCCCGCAAGGCCCCGAGCCAGCAAGAATATTACACCCGCGACATCTTCGGTCACGGCAACGAGGCTGCGGGCTACGGAATGGATATTCCCCTCGGCTGATCGCCCATTCGATCGCTTGTCCAGAACCCAGATTGGAATTGCCAGACGCCATGTCGAACAAATTGCGCCTTTGCCAAGTGGCAGACGTCAAGGACGGTGAACCGGTCGCGGTTTACCAGGAACAGATGCCTGCGCTTGCGGTCTACAACGTCGATGGCGATGTGTTCGTCACCGACAATCTGTGCACGCATGGCAATGCCATGTTGACCGATGGCTACCAGGACGGCGGGCTCATCGAATGCCCGTTCCACGGCGGTTCGTTCGACATCGCGACCGGCGCGGCCAAGGCCTTTCCCTGCCAGATTCCGCTCAGGACCTATTCCGTCACGATCGAAGACGGCTGGGTTTGCATCGACAAGCCCGAAGGGAGCGCCTGAATGCTAGCCGACGCTCCTGCACGCTTCGAAATCCAGCAGCTCGCGACCGAGCTCAACGCGCTCTACGCCGAACTCATCGACGACGATCGCCTGGAAGAATGGCCGGAACTGTTTGTTTCGGACTGCGTCTATACCGTGATCGCGCGCGAAAATTTCGAGCGAAACATGGTTTCGGCCGCGATTTATTGCGACAGCCGCGGCATGCTGGTGGATCGCATCGTGTCCCTGCGCAAGGCCAATATCTTTCCGGTTCATGCCTACCGTCATATTCTCGGTCCGACCCGGGTCGTTTCCACAACTGGAACGCTCGCCAAGGCGCAAACCAACTACGCGGTCCTCATGACCCGCACTGACGGACGCACCACGATCTACAATTCAGGCAAATATATCGACGAGATCGATCTGTCGGGCGAACGCCCGATGTTCCGTTCGAAGATCGCCGTTTTCGATACCAACCTCATCGACACGATGATGGTTCGCCCGATTTAGTCCGCGACCAGGATTTTGACCATGACCGACACAGCTGTGCTAGGTGAGAACCTCTCGAAGACCGCAACCGGAACTGGTCGCCGGGTTCCCTATCGGGTCTTCACCGACCCGGAATATCACGCGCGCGAGCAGGAAAAGATCTTCCAGGGCGAGAACTGGTCGTTCGTCGCGCTCGAAGCGGAAATCCCGGAAGCTGGCGATTTCAAATCGACGTTCATTGGCGAAACGCCGGTCATCGTTACCAGGGCTGCGGACGGCGCCGTTCATGTCGTGGTCAACCGCTGCGCCCATCGCGGCGCCCTGGTCTGCCGCGAACTGCGCGGCAATCGTCCGAACCTCGAATGCGTGTACCACCAATGGGCCTATGACCTCGCCGGCAATCTGATCGGGGTGCCGTTTCGCCGGGGTCTCAAGGGCCAGGGCGGCATGCCCGGCGATTTCGACATGAAGCAGCACGGCCTCAAGCAGCTGCGCGTCGGGATCGTCGGCGGGCTGGTCTTCGCGAGCTTTTCGCAAAGCGTGGTGCCCCTGAACGATTTTCTCGGCCCGCTGGTGGTCGAGCATGTCGAACGGATCATGCACAAGCCGATCAAGGTGCTGGGCGACCAGCGGCAATATGTTCACGGCAACTGGAAGCTCTATGCCGAGAATACCCGCGATCCCTATCACGCCAGCCTCTTGCACCTGTTCCACAACACGTTCGGCCTCTATCGCTCGACCCAGACCGGCAAGTCGGTGATGGATACCGAAAAGCGGCATTCGCTGCTCTATTCGATCGCCGCCAGCAACGACGAGACTGCTGACAAGCAGGCCTATGGCGATTCCCGGACCTTCGATACCGAGTTCAAGCTGCAGGACATGTCGCTGCTCAAGGGCCGCCAGGAATTCGAGGACGGCATTACCCTGGTTATCCTTGCGGTGTTCCCGAACCTCGTCCTCCAGCAGATCCAGAACACGCTTGCGGTGCGGCAGATCGTGCCCAAGGGGCCGGAGGCCTTCGAGCTGGTCTGGACCCACTTCGGCTATGCCGACGACGACGCCGAAATGCAGGCAATCCGGCGCAAGCAGACCAATCTGATCGGTCCGGCCGGCCTGATTTCGATGGAAGACGGCGAAGCGGTCGAAATCGTGCAGAACGCAATCGTCGGCGAGCAGCAGGCGACCTCGTTCATCGCCATGGGCGGTGGCCGCGCCGAAGATGCCGACCACCTTGTCACTGAAGGCGCCATTGTCGGCTTCTGGGACAATTACGAGAAGCTGGTCGGCTTCGAGACCGCGCGATGACCCGCAAGATTGACTTCTATTTCGACTTCATCAGTCCCTTCAGCTACCTCGCGCAGCTGAAGCTGCCCGATATTGCCCGCAAGGCCGGTTACGAACTCGAATATTGCCCGATCGATATCCCCGAGGCGAAGATCGCGGCGGGGAACTACGGCCCGTCCAATCGCGAGGTCGCCCCCAAGATCAAGGTGATGATGGCGGACCTCAACCGCTGGGCCCGCAAGTACGACGTCCCCTTGCGGTTTCCGGCCAGCTTTGCCTGCGCCGACTGGAATTGCGCCACGCTTTACGCGCGCGAGCAGGGCAAGGCGGGCGCCTATGTCACCGCCGCCTTCAATCGCATCTGGGGACAGGGCATCGATCCGGGCGACCGCGCAGAGCTGCGCGCCTGCGCAACGGAAGCCGGCCTTGACCCAGAGGGGCTGATTGCCTTCGTGGAATCGCCGATCGGCCAAAACGAATACCGCAAGGCCCGCAGCCTGGCCTACCAGCGAGGCGTGTTCGGCGCGCCATTGATGTTTGTCGACGATGAAATATTCTGGGGCAATGACCGCCTGGATTTTCTGCAAGAGTATATTTCACAACAAAAATAGTTTAGTTAATGAGCCAATATAATAAATTGCACAACGCAGGGAGAGGGAAAATGAAAAGGTTCAAAGTACGCTTGTTCGCAACTGCAACGGTCGTTCTGGCGCAGTCGCTTTTTTCTTCGGTCGTACAAGCCCAGGATACAGCGGCCGCCCAACCCGAGGACGAGCAGGCAACGACCGGTATCGAAGATATCGTCGTTACCGCAACCCGCCGCGAAGCAAGACTGCAGCAAGTGCCGGTGGCAGTGACGGCAATCGGCGGCGATGCCCTGCAATCGGCCGACGTCTCGACCGTCCGCACGCTGACCCAGGTCGTCCCCGGCTTTGTCGGCAGCCGCAACATGGGCGTGTTCCAACCAGTGGTTCGCGGCGTCGGTTCGACCGGCATCTCGATCGGCGACGAACCCAACATCGCCACCTATATCGATGGTGTTTATCAGCCCGAATCCGCCGCGAACTGGATCGATCTTGTCGAGGTCGAGCGGGTCGAAGTACTGCGCGGTCCGCAGGGCACCACCTTTGGCCGCAACGCGACCGGCGGGCTGATCAATGTCATCACCCCCGATCCGAGCTTCGATTTCCGCGGCAAGGCTTCGCTGCGGGTGGGGCGCATGCGGCGCGAGGCCGGTGATTATGATGCCCGGCTCTATGTAACCGGGCCAATCAGCGAGAAGGCCGCGATCGACCTGTCGGCGCTGTTCCGCAAGAACGATGGCTATATCGACGATCTGGTTCGCGGCGGCACCCTTGGCGACCAGCGGGTCATCGATCTGCGCAGCAAGGTTCTGTTCAAGCCGGCCGACAATTTCAAGGTAGTCCTGACCGGTGAATTCTTCGACCAGCAGAGCACGACCAATTCACCCCAGCCGGTCGATGGCAACACCGCCGGGCGCCGCTTCACCGGCGTCATTCTGCCCACCGGCCCGTGGCAGGCGTCGTTGACCGAGGTTCCCCTGCTGAACCTGCGGCGCTGGACATTCGCCCTGCACACCAAACTCGATCTGGGCGCAGTCAACCTGGAAACCACCAGCGGTTTCCTGAACCTGCGCTGGACCCAGACCACCGATTCGGACGCGTCGAACCTGCGTCTTGGAAACTTTCCGGCCATCTTCAACGCAGAATCAGGCAGCCAGGAAATCAAGCTCAGTTCGGCGAACCCCGGGCCATTTCAATGGCTGGTGGGCGGCTATTTTTACCAGTTCGGGGGCAGCTCTTTCCTCCAACCATGGACGGCCGCGAATCCCACCCTCCCCCTCGCCGGGCCGACTCTCGAACCGGACCTCGGCGGCCGCTCCTTCGCGGGTTTTGCCGACGTGACCTATGAGGCCACGCCCGGCCTGTTCGTCAATCTCGGCGGTCGTTACACCACGGAAAAGCGTGAATTCTCGCAGACGGTGAATGGCAACCTGGTCGTCAACAACGTCGACAAGACGTTCAACAAGTTCAATTACAAGGTTGGCCTTCGTTACGAAATCAACAACACCACGAACGTCTATGCGAGCTGGAGCACCGCTTTCAAGAGCGGTGTCTACAACATGGCCAGTACCCGCAGCGTGCCGGTCGAGCCTGAAGAGATCAAGGCCGCCGAATTCGGGATCAAGTCGGACCCGTTCAATTGGCTGCGGGTCAACCTTGCGACATATTACTACGACTACAAGAACCTTCAGCTTCAGTCGAAGGATAACCTCGGAGCGGGTTACATCCTCCAGAATGCTGCCAATGCGGAAATCTATGGCGGCGAACTGGAATTGACCGTGGCACCGACCAGCGATCTGAAGCTGCGCGGCGCCCTGGCCTATACCCACGCTCGCTACAAGGATTTCATCGCGGCGCAGGGCTTTATCTCGCGGGTTGACGGCGGAAATACCGTCGTGACGCTGGATGCCTCGGGCAACGTCATGACCCGGGCGCCCGAGTGGTCCGGTAATGTCGGTTTTGACTGGGGGCACGACCTGGCGGGTGGCCGCCTGTCGCTCAACGGCAATCTTTCGTTCAGCTCGCGCCTCTACTACGATTTCGCCAACAACTTCTCGCAGAAAGCCTACTCGCTGACCAACCTGTCGGCTTCCTGGACGCCCGAGAGCGAGAACTGGAAGTTCTCGATTTGGGCGACCAACCTGACCAACGAGAAGGTCTTCCAGACGATGCGTCCTGGCGCCCTTTCGAACGACGGTTTCTACGAACAGCCGCGCAAAGTTGGCGCGACGGTCGAAGTCAAGTTTTAAGAACAAGGTGGAAAAATAGATCGGAACCGCGATCAAAATAGAACTCAAGGGAGAAATGCCATGTCAGTGATTTACCGCACGAGCAACCGCAAGCGGCGGCTGCTAGCCGGCAGCAGCCTTGCGCTTGCCTGCCTTGCCATAGCGCCGACCAATGCCTTTGCGCAGGACGCCGCAGCAGGCGATGCCGCACAGGAAGCCCAAAGCCAGGGCGGACTCGACGAGATTCTCGTCACCGCGCGCAAGCGTGAGGAAAATGCCCAGGAAACCCCGGTGGCCATCACCGCGATGAGCGGGGCCATGATCGAGGACCGCCAGATTGCCAACGTGGCGCAGGTCGCGTCCTATGCACCTAACGTCAACATTCAGCCAGTCGGCAACATTTCGGGCTCAAGCGCCTCGCTCACCGCATTCATCCGCGGCGTCGGCCAGACCGATTTCAACATCACCGTCGATCCGGGCGTCGGCATCTATGTCGATGGCGTCTACGTGGCGCGCTCGGTGGGCGGGCTGCTCGACATGGCTGACATCAGCAACGTGCAGATCCTGCGCGGTCCGCAGGGCACGCTGTTCGGCAAGAACACCATCGGCGGCGCGATCATCGTCAACACCAACCAGCCGAGCAACGATTTCGAGCTCAAGCTCGAAGCCGCGACCGGCAGCTTCAATCGCGCCGATATCAAGGGCCTGATCAACGTTCCGATTAGCGACACGCTGGCGATGCGAGCCGTGGCTTCCTACGAAACCCGCGATGGCTACCAGCGGCGCCTGTTCGACGGCGGGCGTCAGGGCAACAAGGACAGCTTCTCGGGCCGAGTGGCGTTCAAGTGGACGCCGACCGACGCCTTCACCGCGATTCTCGCTGGCGACGTCAACATTCGACGGGAAGAGCAGACAGCCATCTACCTGATCGAGAACCGCGATTCGCCCGATCTGTTGCAGATCGTCACCACACCGTTCGGCACTGTGGCCTTCCCCAGTTCCAATTTCGCTTTCAACAAGCTCGGCCTGGGCGCTGGACAGTGCGGACTTCCGGGCGAACTGGCCCCGGTCAGCAATCCCAATTGCGTATCCTCGCGCTGGGTGACCGGAGATATCGACACGACCTGGGCCGGCGGCCCGAACCGTTCGGACTTCGACCTCTGGGGCGTCAACCTGACCATGGAATACGATTTCGGCGATATTTCGCTCAAATCGATCAGCGCCTATCGCGACCAGAAGTCGGTCATCGAATACGACTTCGACGGCACCCCGCACGAAGTCCTGCAGCTGACAAACAATGTCGACGTGTGGCAGGCATCGCAGGAATTGCAGCTGAACGGCAGCGTGTTCGACGACACGCTCAAGTTCGCGCTTGGCGCCTATTATCTGAAGGAAAAAGGTGGCGACATCGAGCCGCTGCGCTTCGGGTTCGCCAACTTCTTCAGCGGCGGCCTGATCGATAACGACAGCTATGCTGGCTATCTCCAGTTCACCTACAAGGTCACTGACAAGCTTTCGATCACGCCGGGCATCCGCTACACCGATGAGACCAAACGGTTTGATCCTTCGGCCCAGGTCATCACTCGGGACTACACCGCAGGGCTGCTTCCGCCCTATCCCGATGGCGTGTTCATCCAGTATAGCCGTTGCCTCGTAGGCCAAGCAACGCCGCAGCTTATCCCGAGCGGCCCTCTTGCCGGCTTCCCCGATCCAGCCTGCGTGGCAACAGCAACCAATCCGGGTGGGAACCACACTCTCCCTGCGGTCCAGGTTTCGGCAAAGGCCAAGGAATGGACCCCGGCGGTCTCGGTGAACTATCAGTTCACCGATGATGTCATGGGTTATGTGTC
This sequence comes from Novosphingobium sp. PP1Y, assembly GCF_000253255.1. Taxonomy (NCBI): domain Bacteria; kingdom Pseudomonadati; phylum Pseudomonadota; class Alphaproteobacteria; order Sphingomonadales; family Sphingomonadaceae; genus Novosphingobium; species Novosphingobium sp. PP1Y. Next base: position 3,337,816 of record NC_015580.1, read on the forward strand.
CTACTCGAAAGGCTTTAAGAACGGTGGCTTCAGCCAGCGAATCTTCCCTGCCGAACTAGCGACACCGGCCTTCTCTCCGGAGTTCGTCACATCGTATGAAGTCGGCCTGAAGACCGAGCTGTTTGACCGGCGCTTGCGTATGAACCTTGCGTTGTTCCAGTCCGATTACAGCGACATCCAGATCGTGGTCAACGAAGGGATTGCACCCAAGGTCCGCAACGGTGGCGAGGGGCGGATCAAGGGCTTCGAAATCGAAGGCCAGGCCGCACCGACCGACTGGCTGCGGATCGACTATGGTGTCGGCTATCTGGATGCCTTCTATCGCTCCGTCGATCCCACTGCTTTCCCCGTCAACACGAACTCCAAGTTCGCGTTCGTTCCGAAATGGACCGCGACGGTCGCGGCAAACGCCACCGTGTTCGATGGCGACAAGGGCAAGCTGGTCCTGCGCGGTGACTGGTATCACCAGAGCGGCACCTTCAAGGATGCCGTGAACAGCCCGCAGCTGTTCCAACCGGCCTACAGCGTGTTCGGCGCCAGCGCTTCCTACACCGATCCCAGCGATCACTTCACGCTGACCGCCGGCGTCACCAACATCGGCGACGAGCGCTACCTTCAGGGCGGCTATGTCGATCTGAATGTCGGCGGCGCTGCCACGGCAAGCTATTCGCGTCCGCGCGAATGGTTCCTCAAGCTGGCGTACAAGTACTAAGCTCTCCCGGGACGGTAATTTGATCCGTCCTCCCTCCGATGGGGTGGAACCGCATCCGCGGTTCCACCCCAAAGGTTTTTTGCCCAGTCCGGGAAGTTGGATCGATGGCAAGCACAAGACCCTCGCTAGCCGAAGACGTCGTCCTTCGGACCACGCCGATTATCGACGGCCTGCCCCCTGCGGGCAAGGGCTGCGTCTTCACGGTGACGAACCCGGCTACCACCCAAACTATCGCGACCATACCACTGCTGGGCGCGGAGGCGGCCGAACGCGCCGTGGCCAGCAATGCTGCCGCCCTGCAGGAATGGCGCAAACGCGCAGCGGCCGAACGCGCCGACATCCTGTTGGCCTGGCATGGCCTGATCCTGCAAAACCGTGAAGACCTGGCCCGGCTGCTGACCAGCGAACAGGGCAAGCCCCTGAACGAAGCGCGGGGCGAGATCGACTATGCCGCCAGCTTCGTGCGCTGGTTTGCCGAAGAGGCGCGGCGCGTTTACGGCGAGATCATCCCCGCCGCGCGCGAGCGCCGGGTCATGGTCATCAAGCAGCCGGTCGGCGTGGTTGGTGCCATCACGCCGTGGAATTTTCCGGCCGCGATGATTACCCGAAAGGTTGCCCCCGCGCTCGCCGCAGGATGCACCGTCACACTCAAGCCGGCGGAACTGACCCCGCTTTCGGCTTTCGCTCTCGCCCACCTCGCGCTCGATGCAGGCGTCCCACCGGGCGTCTTCAACGTCATCGCGGGGGATGCTCCGGCGATCGGTTCGGTGCTGACGAGCGATCCGACCGTCGCCAAGTTCACCTTCACCGGTTCGACCGCGGTCGGCAAGCTGCTGACGGCGCAATGCGCCACAACCCTCAAGCGGGTCTCGATGGAACTGGGCGGCAACGCCCCTTTGATCGTCTTTGACGACGCCGATATCGATACGGCTGTCGAAGGCGCGATCGCCTCCAAATTCCGCAACACCGGACAAACCTGCGTCTGCGCCAACCGCATCCTGGTGCAGAGCGGCATCCATGACCGGTTCGCCGAAGCCCTGGCCGCGAGGGTCGCGGCCTTCCGGGTCGGCAACGGCCTTGAAGGCGAGACCGACCAGGGCCCGCTGATCACCGCCGCCGCCTTGCAGAAGGTCCGCGACCATGTCGGCGATGCCGTCGGGCGCGGCGCCCGGATCGTCACGGGCGGAGAACGCCATGAAGCCGGCGAACTGTTCCACCAGCCCACGGTCCTGATCGGCGCCAACCCCGACATGCGGCTGGCGCAGGAGGAGACGTTCGGCCCGGTCGCGCCGCTCTTCCGCTTCGCAAACGAGGGCGAAGCCCTGGCCCTGGCCAACAGCACCCGTTCCGGCCTTGCCGCCTATGCGTTCACGCGCGACATGGACCGGTTCTGGCGACTCGCCGAAGGTCTCGAGGTTGGCATGGTCGGCTTCAACAACGGCATCATTTCCTCGGAAACCGTGCCTTTCGGCGGGGTCAAGGAATCGGGTCTGGGGCGCGAGGGATCGCGTCACGGCATTGACGAATTCCTGGAACTCAAGGCCATCAGTCTCGGCTTGCCGCCGCAACCCGGAATTGAATAGGAGAATTCTCAAAGCAGAAAGGCTCGAGGCACTCTTATGTGTTGCTTATAGTGCAATTTGTTGCATAATGGATGAGGGAGAAGGATTCGGGCATGAACGTTCCGACGAAAGTACGCGGCGAAAACGTCGGCGGGGCAGCCCGCCCGTGAAGCGCGTGGTCGTTGCCATAACCGGAGCGACGGGTTCGGTCTACGGGCAGCGCTTGCTCGAAATGCTCCGCGAACAGGGTGGCTGGGAAACCCACCTCGTCATGTCGCAGGCCGCCTTGCTCAACATTCGCGAGGAAATCCCGGACGGTCGCCGCCTGATCGAAGCGGCAGCCGATGTGGTGCACAATGTCCGCAATGTCGGCGCCAGCATCGCCAGCGGCTCGTTCCTGTGCGACGGCATGGTCATAGCGCCCTGCTCGATGCGCACGCTGGCCGCAGTGGCCCATGGCCTGTCCGACAATCTGATCACGCGCGCCGCCGATGTGATGCTGAAAGAGCGGCGCAAGCTGGTGCTCATGACCCGCGAGACGCCGCTCAACCTGGCTCACCTGCGCAACATGACCGCCTGCACCGAAATGGGCGCGGTCATTTTCCCTCCGGTCCCCGCGTTCTACGCCCGACCAACCGGACTTCAGGACATCGTCGATCACAGCTGCACACGGGTGCTGGATCACTTCGACATACATCGCAGCGCAGCGGTTCGCTGGCAGGGACTATCCACCGAGGGCGCGGTCGCCGAACCGGCGCCGCTGAAGATCGAAAGGCAGGCATGATGGCTTGGGATATCAAGCGACGCGAATTTCTCGGAGCCGGGGCGCTGGGCGCCACCGTGGCCGGGCTTGGCGTCTTGCCCGGAGCGGCTGCGGCCCGTGCGCGCAAGGTGACGGTCGTCGAGGAAACCGCTTCGCCGGAGAGCCGGCTGTTCGCGGCGACGCTCGCCGACAGCGGCGTGGTCGGCCGGACCGTGCGGCTCGACCGGTCGCTCAACGACCTCCTGCACGATCTCGACGACACCGATGGCCTGATCGTCGGGCTGACGTCGGATCCCGCAGCCATGATCGCCGGACAGCTGCTGGTCGAGCGCGGCGGACGGTCGGCGCTGCAGTGGCGGCACCATTACGAAGGCGGGCGCTGGCAGCACCGGACCGAGGGCGCCGCGCGTCTGCTCGAGGGTACTGCGGCGGCATGGCCGGTGGCCGTCGCCCACCTGGTTCGTGACGCGATCGGCGCGCCAACCGAATCCCGCTTGAACACCTGCAAGTCGGGTTCGTGCGACATCGCAGCCAGCAGCCCCGGACTGCTGGCTTCCTGGGTATATGAAATCGGGGGAGACCTTTCTTGAGCCGCATCGTTCCCCAGGGTGTCGACGCATCCACCTTCAACAAGGCGCTTGACGAGCTCGCTGCGGTCGTCGGCAAGGAATGGGTATTCCTCGACGAGCTTCCGCTGTCGGCCTACCGCGACGCCTATTCTCCGTTGGCCGACGGCGAAATGCTGCCGTCCGCCGCTGTTGCGCCCGACGGTGTCGAGCAAATCCAGAAGATCCTGGCAGTCGTAAACGCCTACAAGATCCCTGTCTGGACCATCGGGACCGGCCGCAATTTTGCCTATGGCGGCCCGGCCCCGCGCAAATCCGGCTATGTCATGCTCGATCTGCGGCGGATGAACCGCGTGATCGAAGTAAACGAGAAATACGGCTATGCGCTGGTCGAACCCGGCGTGTCCTACATGCAGCTTTATCGCCATCTGCGCCAGATCGGCAGCAAGCTGTGGATCGATCCTGCCGCACCAGCCTGGGGCGGCGTGATGGGCAATGCGCTGGAGCATGGCGCCGGCTATACCCCCTATGGCGACCATTTTGTCATGCAGTGCGGCATGGAAGTGGTTCTGGCCGATGGTGAAATCGTCCGCACCGGCCAGGGCGCACTTGCCGGATCGAAGCATTGGCAAGTCACCAAGCACGTGGCCGGCCCGCATTTCGACGGCATGTTCACCCAATCCAATTTCGGCGTGGTGACCAAGATGGGCATCTGGCTGATGCCGGAACCGCCGGGCTACAAGCCCTTCATGATCACCTACCAGAAGGAGGAGGATCTTGAGGCGATCTTCGAGGTCACCCGGGCGCTCAAGGTCAACCAGATCATCCCGAATGCGGCGGTTGCGGTTGATCTGCTGTGGGAGGCCTCGGCCAAGACCACGCGGCGCCACTATTACGATGGCAAGGGCCCGCTGCCGCCGTCGATCCGTGCCAAGATCGCCTCGGACCACGATCTGGGAATGTGGAACTATTACGGTGCGCTGTACGGCCCGCCTCCGGTGATCGAGAACAACTGGAAGGTGGTGGAGGATGCCTTGATGAGCATTCCCGGCGCCAAGGTCCATTTCGATCGCAAGAACGATCCGGCCTGGGACTATCGCGTACGGCTGATGCGCGGCGAGCCGAACATGACCGAATTCAGCATCATGAACTGGATCGGCGGCGGCGGGCACATCAACTTTTCGCCGATCTCGGCGCCCAGTGGTTCCGAAGCACTTGCCCAATACAAGCTGATCAAGCAGCGCTGCAACGATCACGGCTTCGACTACATCGGCGAATTCCTGGTCGGCTGGCGCGACATGCATCACATCCTGATGATCATGTACGACCGCGCCGACGAGACGATGCGCAAGAGCGCCTACGACCTGTTCGGCCTGCTGGTCGACGAGGCTGCGGAGGCGGGGTTCGGCGAATACCGCACGCACCTCGCCTTCATGGATCAGATCGCCAGGACCTACAAACACAACGACGGCGCACTCTGGGATCTCCACCACCGTCTCAAGGATGTTCTCGATCCCAACGGCATTCTCTCTCCGGGCAAGCAGGGCATCTGGCCCAAGGCGATGCGCACAAGCGCGTAACGGCGCCAGATTCTGACCCAAGGAAAGCAGCAAGATGAAGAACCTCGATCACTGGATTGGCGGCGTGGCGGTAGCGCCTGGAAGTGGCACCTATTTCGACGACCTCAATCCGGTCGACGACAGCGTCTACGCCAGGGTTGCGGCGGGCACCGCCGCCGACGTCGATCGTGCTGTCGAGGCCGCCGACAAGGCGTTTCGCCAGCACCGCGACCTGCCCGCCGCGGTGCGCGAAGGCTGGATGGTCAAGGCCGCGGAAATCATGGAGCGCGACGCCGCGCTGTTCAGCGAGGTATTGATCGACGAAATCGGTTCGCCCGCTGCCAAGGCCGGGTTCGAGACGCGGTTCGCAGTGAGCTTCCTGCGCGCCGCCGCCGGGGTGCCGCGGCGGGTCCGCGGCGAGACAATTCCCTCCGACACGCCGGGCCGCTTCAGCATGAGCCTGCGCCAGCCGGTGGGGGTAGTCGCCGGGATTACCCCGTTCAACGTGCCGCTGATAAAGGGCATCAAGCAATCTGCGATGGCGCTGGCGACCGGCAACGCCTTCGTTCTCCTGCCGTCCGAAGCCGCACCCAAGGTCGCCGATCTGCTCGCCGCCCTGTGGCGCGAAGCCGGCGTGCCCGATGGGCTGTTCAACATCGTCTACGGCAATGGCGCGGAAATCGGAGATGCCCTGACCGGCCATCCCAAGGTTGCCTCGATAACCTTCACCGGGTCGTCGCGGGTCGGCAAGCACATCGCCGGGATCGCCGCCCGGAACCTCAAGAAGTATACACTCGAACTCGGCGGCAAGAGCCCGTTGATCGTGTGCGCCGATGCCGATCTCGAAAAGGCCGTCGGTGCCGCGCTGTTCAGCATCTTCATGTATCAGGGCCAGGTCTGCATGGGGGCATCGCGGATCTACGTTGAACGTCCAATCTTCAACGCCTTTGCCAAGGCCTTCGCCGCCGCGACGGCCAAGGCCAAGGGCGGCGACCTGCGCGAGCCCACCACCATGCTCGGACCGATCATTTCGGAACGCCAACGCGATCGCGTCCGCCGGCATATCGACGATGCCCGCACCAAGGGCGCTGCAATTCTTGCGGGGGCCGAATGGAACGGCAACTGTTGCTCGGCCACGGTGCTGAGCGGCGTGACGCCAGAGATGACGGTCTTTGCCGAGGAAACCTTCGGCCCGGTCACTTCGCTCTATCCATTCGACTCGCTCGAGGAAGCGATCGACCTGGCGAATGACACCGAATACGGCCTGAGCGCGTCGATCTTCACCCGCGATATCGACAAGGCCCTGCGCTTTGCCCAGCAGGCGGAAGCGGGGATGGTCCATATCAACGCTCCGACCCTGCACGACGAACCGCACGTTCCCTTCGGCGGCACCAAGGCTTCGGGGTTCGGGCGCGAAGGCACCGAGGCCGATCTGGAAATCATGACCGAGTGGAAATGGGTGACCGTCCAGACGGCCCCCGCCGGCCACGGCGGCCATTGAGCTGGTCTGACTGAAGGGAATTGATGATGCAGGATCTGGCCAAGCGATCGCGGTCCATCACCTCGCTGCGGGACTTCCTCGAATTGCTGGGCGATGCCGGACAGGCGATCACCTGGAGCGAGCGGGTGATGCCCGAGCCCGACGTGCGCAACATCGCGGTCGCCGCATCGCGCGACGCCAACGGCGCGCCTGCGATCGTGTTTGACAACATTGCCGGATACCCCGGCAAACGCACCGCAGTCGGCGTGCACGGTTCATGGGACAATATCGCGCTGTTGCTCGGCCGCCCCAAGGGAACGACAATCCGCGAACTGTTCTTCGAGATCGCCGGGCGCTGGGGCGATGCGGCGGCGCAGATCAGCACCGTTCCCGAAGGCCAGGCGCCGGTTCACGAATGCCGGATCGAAAGCGGGATCAACCTCTACGACGTGCTGCCGGTCTACCGCATCAACGAATTCGATGGCGGCTTCTACCTCGGCAAGGCGTCGGTGGCGTCGCGCGATCCGGAAGACCCGGACAATTTCGGCAAGCAGAACGTCGGCATCTACCGGCTGCAACTGCAAGGTCCCGACAGCTTCACCCTGATGACCATCCCGTCGCACGACATGGGCAAGCAGATCATGGCGGCCGAACGTACCGGCCTGCCGCTCAAGATCGCGGTCATGCTGGGCAACCATCCGGGGCTGGCGGTGTTCGCGGCGACACCGATCGGTTACGAAGAATCGGAATATTCCTATGCCTCGGCGATGATGGGCGCGCCGATCCGGCTGACCAGGTCGGGCAATGGCATCGACATCCTCGCCGACAGCGAGATAGTGATCGAAGCCGAAATGCAACTGGGCGAACGGGTCCTGGAAGGTCCGTTCGGAGAGTTTCCCGGTTCCTACAGCGGGGTCCGCAAGGCGCCGATCTTCAAGGTGACTGCCATCTCGCACCGCAAGAACCCGATCTTCGAGAACATCTATATCGGCCGCGGCTGGACCGAACACGATACCCTGATCGGCCTGCATACCTCGGCGCCGATCTATGCGCAGCTGCGCCAGAATTTTCCGGAAGTCACCGCGGTCAACGCGCTGTACCAGCACGGGCTGACCGGGATCATTTCGGTCAAGAACCGGATGGCGGGCTTTGCCAAGACCGTCGCGCTGCGCGCGCTGAGCACTCCGCACGGGGTGATGTATCTCAAGAACCTGATCATGGTCGATGCCGATGTCGATCCGTTCGATCTCAACCAGGTGATGTGGGCGCTTTCCACCCGCACCCGCGCCGACGACATCATCGTCCTGCCCAACATGCCTGCGGTCCCGATCGATCCTTCGGCCGTCGTTCCCGGCAAGGGTCATCGCCTGATTATCGACGCGACCAGCTACCTGCCCCCCGACCCGGTCGGCGAAGCGCATCTGGTCACCCCTCCGACCGGGCCGGACATTGACGAGCTGAGCAAGAAGATCCGGGCCATGCAACTGGGAGCTTTGCAATGAGCAAGACGGTCTGTCCGCGCTGCGCGACCGGCGGCGCCCTCGCTGACTATCAAGGCAAGGAAGGCGGCAAGGTGGTGTGGACCATCCACCGTTGCCCGACTTGCTGCTTTTCGTGGCGCGACAGCGAACCGGACAGCGCCATCGGCATCGGGATTCGTTCGGCGCACTTCGCCGTCGATGCAGCCAATCTCGATCGTTACGTGAAGATTCTCCAGCAATAGACAGGCGGAACAGGACCCATGACAGACCAAGCTCGCCAGATGGCCGCGCTGACCGCGGTGGAAGCTGCGATCGGCGCCGCGGCAGTCGATCGCACCCCTCAGGGGCTGGCCCGCTTTGCAATCAGCGGCGCGGCACCGCTTGGCATCGTCTTGCCGGCGGATGAAACCCAGCTCGCCAAGGCGCTGGAGGCGGCGCGAACCGCCGGCGGTGTGCTGCAACCCGTGTGCAACGGCGCCCACGGCCTCGAAAAGGCAGGGCTGGACAAGGTCATCATCCTCGACCTCCAGCGCATGAACGCAATTCTCGAGGTGAACGAGGAGCTGGCCTATTGCCTGGTCGAACCGGGGGTGACCTTCCGCCAGCTCGATGCCCATATCAAGGAAAAGGGCATCAAGCTGTGGATCGACCATGGCGGCAACCCCGACGCCAGTGTGGCCGCAAGCTTCGTCTATCGTCAGCCCGGCTACACCCCCTACTCCGATCACTTCCTGATGCAGTGCGGGCTTGAGGTCATGCTCGCGGACGGAAAGCTTGTGCGGACGGGCATGGGCGCCATGCCCAAGAGCACCTGCTGGCAACTGTTCAAGTTCGGCTACGGCCCCTGGGTCGATGGCCTGTTCACGCAGTCGGATTTCGCGGTGCCGACCAAGGTCGGCATGTGGATGATGCCGCAACCGCCAGCCCACCAGACCTTCATGGTGACCGTGCCCAAGGAAGACCAGCTGGCCGATCTGCTCGACGTGCTCGGGCCGCTCAAGCTCAACATGGTCGTGGCCAATGGCGTCGCGGTCGGCAGCGCGCTGCACGAAGCCGCCCTGCTCGGCAAGAAGCGCGGCGACTATGATGGCAAGGGGCCTATGGCGGCCAGCGCGGTAACCGCTGCGGGCGAGGCGCTGGGCCTGGGCCACTGGAATCTCTACGGCGCGCTCTATGGCTTGCCAGGCAATGTCCCGATCCTGTGGGATATGGTCAAGGGGGCGTTTTCGTCGATCTCCGGTGCTCGGGTGATCGCCGACGGCAAGGGCATCGATCCCCGCCTGTGGGCGTGGCGTATTGGCGCCATGACCGGCGTGGTGGCCGATGCGCCAGCATTCGTTCCGGCATGGAGCGGCGATCAGGCGGTTGCCGCCAACCCGGTGAGCCCCGTAGATGGTGAGGAGGCCATGCGGCTCTACGAACTGTCGCGCGACATCTGCGCCAAGCACGAATTCGACTATCTCGGCGAGACCGTGGCGATCTGGCGGTCGGCCAACCATCGCCAGATCCTGCCCTTCACCGCCGCGCAGCCCGCAAGCGCAACCCGCGCCCGCGACTGCGCCGCCGTACTGATCGCGGCGCAGGCCGAAGCCGGCTTCGGCCAGGCCATCGCCGAGCCGGGAATGCGCGAAGTGGTCGGCAAGACGTTCGAAACCAAGGGACTTTCAACCCTGCATGAGCGGGTCAAGAAGGCGCTGGACCCGACGGCCCTGTTTGCATCCGCCTGAGCCCGTCCCGCGCTTATTCGAGTTGGAGAGATGATGAAAAAGCTGGCTGTCCTGTCGCTCATTGCCGTTCTCGGTGCCTGCAGCAAGGCCCCGAATGCCGAAAAGCCCGACGGCGCTGAAAATTACGCGCTCAAGTGCGCCGGGTGCCACAATCCGGGGCCCGGCCATCCCGGCACGATGCTGCTCGAACAGCTGGAGCGTCCCGTTCCGGCGCTGATCGGCCGCAAGGATCTTGAACTCGATTACCTCAAGTCGGTTGTGCGTCACGGCCTGATCGAAATGCCGCCATTCCGCCCGACCGAATTGAGCGACGACGAGATCGCGGAAATCTATGCCTATATCAAGGATGCGAAGCCGCCTGAGCAGACCCCGGCAATGCCGGCTAAGGAAGCGCCCTGACGATCAGCTGCGCAAGCGGCGTCGAGGCTGCGTCGGGCGCGCCAATGGCCTTCTGGTAATTCTCAAGGCTGACCGTTGCTGCGGCTTGCGGGGTTGGCGATTCGCCGCCCCGCACCAAGCCTGTCGCCAATGTTTCCATCAGCGCTGCCTGGACGAGACGTTCGGCCTTCAGTTCCACCTGCTTGAGAGCCCCGTAGAGCTTGTGTCGCGGTGTTTCGGCAACGGGATCAGCAGGCTTGACCCAACGCCTCGACCGGCGCAGGGGATGCACGAGGTTGTCGTTGAGTGGAGCGACGGCTTCGCGCAATTCCCTAATCAGCTTGGCCTCGAAGGCGGTCCGCTCCGTCTCCGCTATCCACAAGCCCAGCAGCAGCACATTGACGTCGAACCCGTATTCGTCCTGCAGGGCAATACACAGTTCCGCCACCTGCGGCCTGGCATAGACCTTGAGTGAAAACGCCCAGAAGGCTTCGGCAGCGATTGCTGATTCATCCATGCACAACACCTTCAAACGGAAAGGGCGGCCAGACAAGCCGCCTAACCACCCCTTCGCTTCTTTGCTTGCCCAGCCCTGCTCCGCAAAGCAGGTGCCAGGCGCCCATGCAATCGGCTGCGCTCAGAACGAACGCGCACCGAAGTGGATTTCCAGCATCGGTCGCATCACGTCCCAACGCTCGAGCTGCGACCAGTGGCCGGAGCGATCGAGCACGTAGAGTTCGGCATGCTTGAGGTGCTCGATCAGATAGAGGCTGGTGTCGAGCGGAACGATGCGGTCCTGTCGCCCGTGGAAGATCAACACCTTGTGCGGTATCTTGCACAGGATCGACGGGGGCATGTTGAGGGTATCGACGCCCTGCTTCATCGAATCGATCATCTTGACCGCGGTCTTCATGATCTCGGGATCGGTCGCGATCTTGTAGCGGTTGTTGACGATTTCTTCCATGCCTTCGAACTTGTCGGCGTCATAGGCAAAGCTGTGCATCAACTGCCGATAGCGCGATTGCCGCGGGTCGGAATAGAACGACAGCAGGCGGATCAGTTCGGGCGTTTTCGGTCCCGGCGCCCCGATCGAGCCCATCAGCACCACCCGGTCGATCCGGTCGGGCTCTTCGCTCATCATCTGCAGGGTCAGCGCGCCGCCCATCGAATTGCCGACGACATGGGCTTTTTCGATGCCCAGCGTGTCCAGCAGCCCGAAACATTGCTCCACCCGGGTGCCGATCCAGGCCATGACATTGTCGGGCCAGGGTTCGGGGATGACCGACTGGCCGAAACCGATGAGGTCGGGCGCGATGACGAAGAAGTTTTCCGCCAGGTCGGGCATCAGATGCAGCCAGTTCGATCCGGCGTGGGCGCCCGGTCCGGCCCCGTGCAGCAGCAGCACGGCAGGCTTGCTCGGATCGCCGGCCAGAAGGGTATGCGAAGTCAGCCCCCGCCCCGTAATATTTTCTTCCCGAACACTTGTGTCCATGGTCATCCTCTATCTCCGCGGTTTTGCTCTTGTGCCCCTTTGGCGCCGCCCTTGCGAACAAGGCCCGGGCTCATTGGGAGGGCGCAGGATGTGGTAGACGCCCATTCGTTATTGTGCAATGCATTTGGCATAATGCTTGGTGTGTCGGGAGAGAACATGACAAGGCCAGATCGCGGCAGCCAGCCCGACCAGTCGCAGCCGACGCTTGATCCGGCGGTAATCGCGAAGCTCGCGCAGGAACTGGATGCTGCTGAGCAGGACCGCAAGCCGATCCGCCAATTCACCGCCCGCCATCCCGATATGACGATTGCCGATGGCTATCGGATCAGCAAGCACTGGGTCGATCTCAAACTCGCGCGCGGGCGAACGGTCTACGGCCACAAGATCGGTCTTACCTCGCGCGGCATGCAGCAGGTCGCGGGCATCACCGAACCGGATTATGGCACCTTGCTCGACGACATGGTGTTCGAACAGGGCGGCGACATCCCTTGCGGTCGCTTCATTACCCCCAAGGTCGAGGTCGAACTGGCCTTTGTCCTGGCCCGCCGGATCGAAGGCCCGAATGTCACCGTGTTCGACGTGCTGCGGGCGACCGAATATGTCATCCCGTCGGTTGAAATCATCGACAGCCGCACGACCGTGGTGGATGCCGACACCGGGGCCCGCCGCAAGGTGCAGGACACGATCAGCGACAATGCGGCCAACGCCGGTATCATCGTCGGCGGCCTGCCGATGCGGCCCGACAAGGTCGACATGCGCTGGATCGGCGCGATGCTGAGCCGCAACGCGGTGGTCGAGGAAACCGGAATCGCGGCAGGCGTGCTCAACAACCCCGCCAACGGCATCGCCTGGCTGGCAAACCGGCTGGCGCCGTGGGGCCAGGCGCTGGAACCCGGCGAGGTCGTGCTCGGCGGCTCGTTCACCCGTCCGGTCGAAGCGCGTCCCGGCGACGTTTTCAACGCCGATTTCGGACCGCTGGGCGCAATCGGTTTCCGGTTCGTTTGAGGAAACCACAACCGATGAAGACTCCTGCGAACCGTTTCAAGCAAGGCCTGGCCGAGGGGCCGGTGCAGCTCGGCTTCTGGCTCGCACTTGCAAGCCCGAACATCGCCGAAATCTGCGCCGGGCTGGGTTACGACTGGGTGCTGGTCGATGCCGAGCACGGCGCCCAAACCCTGCCGGGCATCGCCGATCAGCTCCGCGCGGTGGACGCCAATCCGCCCTGTTCCGCAGTCGTCCGGGTCGCCAGCGATGACCCGGTGACGATCCACCAGGTTCTCGATCTCGGCGCCCAGACGATCATGGTCCCGATGGTCGAACCGCCGAACAGGCGGCAGCGCTGGTCAAGGCCGCGCGCTATCCACCGCAGGGCGAGCGCGGCATCGGTGGCGCCCGGGCTGCGCGTTGGGGGCGCTACCCGGCCTATGTTGCCGAAGCCAACCACCATCTGTGCATCATCGTCCAGATCGAGACCGCGCTGGCGCTGGAAAACGTCGAGGCGATCGCCGCCGTCGATGGCATCGATGCGCTGTTCGTCGGCCCGGTCGATCTGGCCGCGTCGCTGGGTCTGCTGGGCGAAAGCAATTTCGCCGCCCTGTCCGAAGTGACCGCGTGCGCGCTGACCCGAATCAGGGCAACCGGCAAACCTTGCGGCATCCTGTCGCGCGACCAGCGCCTGGTCCAGCAATTCCTTGATGGCGGCGCGCGTTTCGTCGCGATCGGGATCGATGCCTTCGCGCTGGCCAAGGCGGCTGGCGACATGGCCAAGGACTGGGCGGCCCGGATCGCCGGACAAGCAGCGGATTGAAACGATGCCGACGATCGGATGGCAGACGCAATCGCCCGCCGACGGCATGGCCAAGCCGCTGAGCGGGGTTCGCGTGCTGGAGCTGGCCCGGATCCTGGCCGGTCCATGGTGCGGACAGCTGCTGGCCGATCTGGGCGCCGAGGTCATCAAGATCGAGCGTCCCGGCAGCGGCGATGACACTCGCCAATGGGGTCCGCCCTTCATGATGTCGGATGACGGTGAAAATTTGGGCGCTGCCTACTACCACTCGACCAACCGGGGCAAACGCTCTGTAGCGGTCGATATTGCAACGGCCCAAGGGCAGGAACTGGTCTGCGATCTTGTCCGGCAAGCCGACATCGTGATCGAGAACTACAAGGTGGGTGGCCTCGCCAAGTACGGGCTCGATCATGCTTCCTTGGCTAAGCTCAATCCACGCTTGATCACTTGCTCAATCACCGGTTTTGGCCAGACAGGGCCTTTTGCACACCGTCCCGGCTACGATTATATCGCCCAGGCCATGGGCGGCCTGATGTCGATGACCGGCGAGCCGCAGCGCGAACCGCAGAAAGCCGGAATCGCCGCAGCCGACCTGTTCACCGGGCTCTACAGCACGGTCGCGATCCTCGCCGCGCTCAACCGGCGGCGTGACACCGGATTGGGTTCCCATATCGACATGGCTCTGCTCGACACCATGGTCAGCGTCATGGCCAACCAGGCGCTCAACTGGATGACATCGGGCGTCGTGCCGCGCCGTGTCGGCAATGGCCATGCCAATCTCGTGCCCTACCAGGCCTTTCCAACGCGCGATGGCGAACTGATCATCGCGGCGGGCAACGATGGCCAGTTCGCCAGCTTGTGCCGGGTGCTCGATACCCCGCTGGATCGGGACGAGCGCTTCGCCACCAACCCGCAGCGCATCCGCAACCGGGTGGAATTGATCGCCCTGCTGGAAGACCTGACCATGACATGGAATCGGGAAGACCTGGCCGAGCGGCTGGAGACTGCCGGGGTCCCCGCCGGCCCGATCAACGAACTCGATCAGGTCTTTGCCAACCCGCAGGTCGTTGCACGCGGCATGGCGATCGAACGCGAGGGCCGCCCCGGCGTGGCCAGCCCGATCGTGATCGACGGGATCAGGATGGTTTCCGACAAGGCCGCGCCGGGCGTGCCCGAAACCGCCGGGCCGGGCTGAGCCTAGGTATCCCGATCATCAGCGCGAAGCCGACTGGGCACCTGCCTGCCCGAACAGCTTTCCCCGCTCGCTGAACAGGACCAGCAGCAAGGTCAGGAGGCCGACCAGGACCAGGGATTGCGCCAGCGGTCGGGGTGTGCCGTCGTAAGCCAGACCGATCAGCCCTCCCAGCCCGGCACCCAGCACCAGTCTGAAAAACGACTGCACCGAAGCCGCAGCGCCGGCAAGGTGTCCGAACGGTTGCAAGGCGATGGCGGTAAAATTGATGAAGACCGTGATCAGCAGGCACATGTTGGCCGACATCAGCAGTACGAACTCGAGCAATGTCTCACCCGGCATGCTGGCCAGCACCAGTTGCCCGGTGGATGCCGCCAGATGGCAGAAGATCGCCACATGCCCAATTCGCCTGGCCCCATAGCACTCGACGATCGCGGAGTTGGTGAAGCTGGCAAGCGCCATCGTGGCGGCCATTGTTCCGAAGATCAGAGGGTAGGCCGATCCCGCGCCGAAGTGCTCCGCAATCAATTGCTGCGAACTGTTGATGAAGCCGAAGTGACCGCCGAAAATCAGCGCCATGCCGATCACGTAGCCGATCGACTCCCTATTGGTCAGCACCAGCCCGACATTGCCAAGCAGATCACGCGAACGGCCCGCGCGGCGCCGTTCGGGCGGCAGGGTTTCCTCAAGGCGGAAGAAATACCACCCCATGCCGCCCAGAGCCAGGACCGCGATGACGACGAAGATGGCCCGCCAGCCCGCCAGCTCAAGCAATACGAAACCCAGACTGGGGGCGAAAGTTGGCACAGCCATGAACAGCATCGCAACCGTCGCTTGCAGTTTTGCCATCCCCGCTCCTTCGAAGCGATCGCGGATGATGGCCAGCGGCAGCACGGTCAGTCCGGACGACGCTACGCCCAGCAGCCCGCGAAGAACTAGGAGCAGATGGAAATCGCGCACGAACGCCGAGACGAAATTGATGACGACAAACATGGCCATGAAGGAAAGAAGGACGGGCTTGCGTCCGTAACGATCCGAGATGGTCCCGGGCAGTAACGCACTGAACCCCGAGCTGACCAGGAAAACACTTATCAAGAGTTGGCGCTGGTTAGGTTCCCCGGCCTGCAGGTCGATCGAAATGATCCCCAGAGCAGGCAGAAGGGCGGTAAAGGCAAGCGACTGCAACGCCTGTATCATCGCCATCATGGCAATGAATTCGCGTCGACCGATCACTTTTCCAGGATAAGCGGCTTCAGGAGGCATCGTTTACTCTACAGATGGGTGCCGACGCCTTTTTTCGCTCACTAAGGCTGCGTCATGCCTTTGCCTATAAACCAGCTAAACATTTGACAACTCAGCCAACATCCCACCCGGCATCGAGAGGTGCTCCCCTTATTATGGGCACGCAAATCAACGCTCTCGGATCAATTATCGAGCCGCAGATCAGATTCCATGTGCATAGCATATAATACAATTAATTGCATCAGATAGAACGGCAGATCAAGTCTTGCCAGACCAGCCGATCGCAATGCTCGCTTCCCGCCCTTGCTGGATAATTCGCTCGATCCTGGCCTTGCTGAAAAAGGGCTTGTCCTGGGAACGTGCCAGAATGCTCATCGTCGCCACAAGGTTGCCTTGCGAATCCAGGACAGGCACCGAGACTGCGGAAAGACCCGGAACAACGCTTCCATAGGTTCTCGCAAGACCTTGCTTTCGGGCCTCTTCAACCTGTTTGGCGAGTTCCTCATCGTCAACGACGATTCCCTCCTCTCTTTCTCGTGCGACCCTTTCGGCCGTTTGTTCTTTCGGGCAAAAGGCGAGGAAAAGGGTACCCGTCGATGAACCTTGCAACGGCAAGTTCGAGCCGACATGCATCGAGGTGAACAAAGGTATGCCGCCATCGATCCAGCGAATTACGGTGGGCCCGTAATCGCCCCACACACTCAGCAACCCGGTGGTCTTGAGTTCACTGAGTAGTCTTTCAAGATGCTCGGTTGCAATGCGCAAGGGATCCATTCGGGCCATCGCGGCAAGGCCAAGGCGCACAGCAAGCTGGCCCAGAGCGTATTGTCCGCGTTCGGGATTCTGTTCAACCATCCCGGTATTGACAAAGGCCAACAGGTAGCGGTGTGCCTGACTGCGCGACAGCCCGGAATTGTCGGCAACTTCCCTGAGGAAGGACTCGCCTCGGTCTGCCTTCAACAAGGCAAGCAGCACCCTTGCGCCGATCTCGACTGATTGAATCGACTTTCGCTGACTCTCACCATCCTTGGCTTCGATGTCTCTTAGGGCCGCGATTGCATCTCTTCCGTAGTTCATGGTTCCACCGTTCAATGCTGATCTCGCCTGATCGCCCTTATGCTGCCGAAGCCAATTCGGCGCGTAGTTTTCCTTCCCGGTTCAGAACCAGCGTGTGCGCAGCTAGCGACACCAGCCGTGTACATACATCGATCAGGTCTAACAAGCTTGCCGTCACTGTCTCGACTCAGCGACCGCCCGAACTGCGGAAACCTGCCTGAACCAAGGACGCAGAACATCGTAGGCAAAAAAGGCAAGACCGATCCAGATGCAGGCGAAGGTGAACATATGAAGGATGCCGAAGGGTTCATGAAACAGCAACACAGCCTGCATGAACTGGAGTGTCGGTCCGATATACTGGAATTGCCCAGCCAATGCGTAAGGCATCTTTTTCGCGGCAATGCTGAAAAGCAGAAGTGGAACCGCAGTTACCACGCCAGTCAGCACCAAGAGAATGTTCTCGCAAAGAACAGCGCTGAAAAGGGGCTGGCCGTGAGACACGCCCCACCAAAGCCAGACGATCGCAAACGGGGCCATCAGCAAGGTTTCCAGGAGCAGTCCGCACAAAGGATCAAACGGCATGGTCTTGCGAATCAGTCCGGCGCAGCTGATGGTGCCGGCAAGCACCAGCGCGATCCACAGGCTGCCGCCTTGGCCAAGCGCCAGCGCGCCCACTCCGACGGCGGAGAGGCCGACGGCAACGGCCTGAAGCCGCCGCAGCCGCTCGCGCAGCACGGCCATCCCCAGCAGAACGGTAAGCAGGGGCGTGATGAAGAACCCGAGGCTGGTTTCAAGCACGAAATTGTGCTGCACTGCCCAGATGTAAAGCAGCCAGTTGGCGGCGATCATCGCTGCCGCCATGGCCAGCAGGCCGACCTGCCCCGGCCGGGTGATCGCCAGCCCGATCACGTTCCACCGCCGCGAGAGGCTGACGGTCAGCGCCAGAAGCGCAACCGACCAGACCACGCGGTGCGCCATGATCTGCCCGGGCGGCACCGCTTGCAGCAATTTCATGTAGATCGGCATGATGCCGTAGATCAGGTAAGCGACAGTTGCCAGGGCAAAGCCGATCCGCATTTGGCGTTGCGCTTCAAGATCGTCGCTGCTTTCCACCCCTATGGTCTCTGCCATTCCTTCCGGCCCGCAATCCTGCGCGTGCACGAAACGTTCATGTGCACGAAACGATCAAGGAGCCTTGCTTCCCTACCCGCCCCCTCGTTGCACTATTGGGAATGGGTTTTCAATTGCAGAAGTCAGCCAGTGTTCCGTTTCCGGGCCGTCTGGCTAGCGGTTGACCGGCGCCGCTGTGCCGGAAAGGCCCTGCACGCCGCCATCCGGCAGGCGTTCAGGCCTTGTGATCGATGACGCATCGCCCGGCATTGATCACCGTGACGCCGCGTTCGGCCACGCGCGCCTGGAAGGCGCCGCAATCCCAGATTTCAACGCTTATGGTTTCGCCTGGATATACGATGTCGCTGAACCGCAGGCTGAAGCCGGTCAGCCTGGTTTCGTCATAGTCGGCGAGCGTTCGCAGCAGGGCGTGGCAGACCAGCCCTGCCGTGCAAAGCCCGTGCAGGATGGGGCGCTCAAGCGCTGCGCGCACTGCTGCCGCCGGGTCCAGGTGAATCTGGTTGGTGTCGCCGTTGAGGCTGTAGAACAGCGCCTGTTCGGGCCGGGTTGCCAGTTCGGCCACGTGATCGGGTGCGCGGTCCGGCATCGCGATCCTGTCCTGCGCAGGGTTGTCTCCCCCGAAGCCCCCTGCACCGCGCAGGAAAGTGGATCGTTCCAGCCGCGCAAACGGGCGCTCCATCCCGTCAAACAGCATGGTTTCGGTGATCATGAAGGCCCCCCGGCCGGGCCCCTTGTCGATCAGGCCGGTAATCCGGCTGCGGCTGGTGACGATGCCCTCACCCGGTATCGGCGCGAGCAGATCGAAGCGCTGCTCGGCATGCAGGACGCTGGCCGGATCGACGCCCGTGGCCGGATCGGCCAGCCAGAAGCCCGGATGGGCCAAGACCAGGGCCATCGACGGCATGATCTTCTGCTTCGCCGCAAGATTGACGTAGGGCAGCTGGCGCGCATCAAGCGGGTCCTGGCCCATGCCGACGGACAGGGCATAGAACGCCACCTTGCGCGCGTCGATTTCCTGCCTTCCATCAGGAATGCGGAAGGCCATCAATCTGGATACATCTAGCGGCATATCATCCAGCCCCTTGAAATGATGGTTCATGTGATCGGGCGCCTCAGAACGACTTGGGCAGCCCCAGCACATGGGTCGCCACATGGCTGAGGATGAGATTGGTCGAAATCGGCGCGACCTGATAGAGGCGGGTTTCGCGGAACTTGCGCTCGATGTCGTATTCCTCAGCAAAACCGAAGCCGCCGTGCGTCTGAAGGCACATGTCCGCCGCAAACCATGAAGCCTCCGAAGCGACCAGCTTGGCCATGTTGGCCTCGGTCCCGCAAGGATCTCCCGCTTCGAACCTGGAGACGGCACGATCAACTATCAGCGCTGCTGATGTTGCCTGCACGTATGCCCGGGCGATGGGAAACTGCACGCCCTGGTTCTGGCCGATAGGCCGGCCGAAAACGCGGCGCTCCCTGGCATAGGCGCTGGCCCGATCAATGAAGAAGAGCGCATCGCCGACGCATTCCGACGCGATCAGGATGCGTTCGGCGTTCATGCCGTCAAGGATGTAGCGAAAACCGCGGCCTTCCTCGCCGATCCGGTTCCCGGCAGGGACCCGCAGGTCGTCAAAGAACAGTTCGGTCGTCGCATGGTTGAGCATGGTGCGGATCGGACGGATCGTCAGGCCATGGCCGACGGCTTCCCGCAAATCGACGATCAAGACGCTCATGCCGTCAGAGGTGCGCTGGACCTGATCCCGCGGCGTCGTGCGGCACAGCAGGAGCATCAGATCGGAATGTTCGGCCCGGCTGATCCAGATTTTCTGGCCGTTGACCACGTAATCGTCGCCCTCCCGCCGCGCCGTGGTGGTGATGCGGGTGGTATCCGTCCCGGCTCCGGGCTCGGTCACGCCAAAGGCCTGGAGACGCAGTGTGCCGCTGGCGATGCCCGGCAGGTAGCGCGCCTTCTGTTCCGGTGACCCGTGACGCAGGAGTGTGCCCATAGTATACATCTGGGCATGGCACGCACCGCCATTGCAACCGGTGCGGTGAATCTCCTCAAGAATTGCCGTCGCCGCGCCAAGCCCCAGGCCCGAACCGCCGAATTCTTCGGGAATGAGGACGGACAGGAAACCCGCCTCGGTCAGCGCCTGGACAAAAGCGGCGGGATAGCTTCGATCCCGGTCAAGTTCCTGCCAATAAAGTGAGGGAAAATTTGCGCAAAGCCTGCGCACTGCTTCGCGGATTTCGGCAAAGCTCTCTTCTTCGTGCATGGCTGGCTTGACCCTCATGAAGCCCGAATCAGGGCGTTTCGGCAGCTTCGATCGTCGCAGCGATCCGGCAAAGACCTGTTCCGAGTTGGTGCATCTCCGCCGCGTCGCGCATCCCTTCAAAGACGGAGGCCGACACGCAGTATGAACCTGATTTCACGGCAAGAAAGCAGGCAACGGAGGCAACGCCGGCGAAGGCAAACCCTTGGTCAGCGGCAAAGCCATCGCGCCGGGCCTGATCCACTTGCGCGGCAAAATCCGCGAAATCCAGCGGGCGCGCCCAGCGGCAGTCGGTAAACCTGTTCTGCAGTTCAGTCCTGTCGATGTCCTGGCCCACAGCAAGGGCTCTGCCAACGGAACCGGCCCCCAAGGGCTGGCGCTGCCCCAAGGCGAGCAGGATGCGGGTGGGCGAATCATTTTCGCCCAGCGCAATCAGTTCAACGCGATTGGGGCTGCTCATGCGCCAAAGACCGACCGTCGCCTTCTGCTGCCTCGCGAACCGGCAAAGCAGAGCTTGCACACGGGATACGAATTGCGCCTGACGATCCTCTGCCAGACCACGACAGGAAACCCAGGCTTCGGAAAGCGAATAGCGCTTGCCCTCATCCTGCCGGACCGCCCCCTCGCACACCAGGGTCTTGAGGAGGTTGAGGCAGCTGGAAGGACTGAGACCGAGTGACCGTGCGACCTGGGCCAGAGTCAGCGCCTCGCTCCGAACCGACAACAGGCGCAGGATTGCGATCGCATGGGAAACTGAACGAACTGGGCCGACCATATTCATTAGATAAAATTCCTAAGTGTGAATTACAATGCAGAATATTGAATTTTCCGCGCAAGATTGTAATGCGACTGCTTTCATAGAGGACTTCGAATCATGGACATGCTCAAAGGCAAGGTGATCGCCGTGACCGGGGCTGGCCGGGGCGTGGGCCGCGAGATCGCGCTGCTTTGCGCGCGCCACGGGGCGGCGGTGGTGGTCAACGATCCTGGAGTCAGCGGCGAGGGCGACGGCGAGGATGCAGGGCCTGCCCTCCAGACCGCCCGGGAAATCGTCGCCGCGGGCGGACAGGCCCATGCCAACCTTGCCAGCGTCACCGCTCCGCAAGGCGCGGCATCGATCATCGACGACGCCGTGCAGCAGTTCGGCAGAATCGATGCCGTGGTCAACAATGCCGGCATTCTGCGAGACACGATCTGGCACAAGATGAGCCATGAGGACTGGCGCGCGGTCATCGACGTTCATCTCAACGGCTGCTTCAACGTGTCGAAGGCGGCGACCCCCTATTTCCGGGAACAGCGGTCGGGCAGTTTCATCCATTTCACCTCGACCTCGGGCCTGATCGGCAACATCGGCCAGGCCAATTACAGCGCGGCCAAGCTGGGCATCGTCGGCCTGTCGCAATCCATCGCACTCGATATGGCGCGGGTGGGCGTGCGCTCCAATTGCATCGCGCCCTTCGCCTGGAGCCGGATGACCTCATCGATCCCCGCCGAAACGGACGATCAGAAGCAGCGCGTCGAGCGGCTCAAAACGATGAGCGCGGACAAGATCGCGCCGCTCGTGGTCTATCTCGCCTCGGACGCGGCAAGGGATGTGACGAATCAGATATTCTCGGTTCGCAAGAATGAAATCCTCCTGTTCAGCAAACCGCGCCCAGTCCGTTCGATGACCAGGACGGAAGGCTGGACGCCGCAGGACATTGCCGATCAGCTGATTCCCGCCTTCAGGCCAAGCTTCGCGCGCGCCGACGAGGTTTCGGCCGACGTGTTCCCTTACGATCCCGTATGATTACCGCTCCCCGCTGAAATTGAGGTGCACTATGCGCAATACCGGAATGGATGACGACGTTTTCGATCAATTCGTGGAGCAGGTGCACCGCTATGTTCGCGAACGGCTCATTCCGATCGAGAAGGATGTCATCGAGAACGATGCCGTCCCCGAGGAAATCGTGCAGGAGATGCGCGACATGGGCCTGTTCGGCCTGACCGTTCCCGAGGAATTCGGCGGCGCGGGGATGAACATCGATCAGTATGCGCGCACCATTCATGCCCTGTCCTATGCCATGCCGGCCTTCCGCTCGCTGGTCTCGATCAACATCGGCATGGTCTGTTCGGCCTTCAAGAACGGCGGAACCGAGGCGCAGAAGGCCCAGTGGCTGCCGCGCATCGCAGCGGGGGAAATCGCCTCGTTCGGCCTGACCGAGCCGGGTTCCGGTTCGGATTCTGCCGGAATGCAGACCACCGCGGCAAAGACGGCCGATGGCTGGGTGCTCAACGGCACCAAGCGTTACATCACCAATGCCCCCTACGCGAAGGTTGCGGTGATCATGGCCCGCACGAGCAAGGACAACCTTCCGAAGAACGCGCATGTTTCCGCGTTCATCGTTCCCATGGACACGCCCGGCGTTTCGGTTGGCAAGAACGACAAGAAGATGGGCCAGGCAGGCAGTTCCATCGCCGACATCATCCTTGACGACGTGCGGTTGCCCGGCGATGCCCTGCTGGGCGGCGAGCTTGGCCGGGGCTTCGTCTTTGCCATGCAGAGCCTGGACAACGGGCGGATTTCGGTGGGCGCCATGGCGACGGCGCAGGCCAGGCGCGCGCTCGATTCGGCGATCCGCTATGCCACCGAACGCAAGGCATTCGGCGAGCCGATCGCCAATTTCCAGCTGATCCAGCAGATGCTCGCGGAAAGCGAGACGGAGATCTACGCCGCCGAATGCATGATGGCCGATGTCACCGCCCGCGCCGATCGCGGCGAGAACGTGCTGCGCAAGGCGGCCGCGCTCAAGGTCTTCGCCTCGGAAATGTGCGGCCGCGTCGTCGATCGCTGCGTCCAGATCCATGGCGGCGCGGGCTATCTTGCCGAATACGATGCCGAACGCTTCTTCCGCGACGCACGCGTGTTCCGCATTTACGAAGGCACCACCCAGATCCTGCAATTGCAGATCGCCAAGCACATGCTGCGCGAATTCAACGCCGGCAGCCGGGGCTGACCTGCCATGTATGACCTGCTGGACGGCCTGACGATCATCGAGGCAAGCTCGTTCGTCGCCTCGCCGTCCGCTGGCCTTTATTGCGCGCAGATGGGCGCCGAGGTCATTCGCGTCGACCAGATCGGCGGCGGCCCGGACTTCCGCCGCTGGCCGGTCACCCAGGCCAACGATTCGCTCTACTGGGAAAACCTCAACCGGGCGAAGAAATCGGTCGCGCTCGATCTCGGCAGGCCGGAAGGGCGCGAACTGCTGCAGGAACTGGTGCGAAGCGTTGGCCAGTTCATCACCAACTTCCCCGCCGAGGGGTTCCTCGGGCATGACAGGCTGGCGCAGGGCTGCCCGGGGCTGGTGACGATCCGCGTCATGGGCTGGCCCGATGGCGCGCCCGCGCTCGACTACACGGTGAACAACGCGGTCGGCTATCCGATGATGACCGGGCCGGGACCCGATCCGGTCAACCACGTGCTTCCCGCGTGGGACCTGCTCACCGGCGCCTATGCCGCATTCGCGCTGATGGCCGCGCTGCGCCGCCGCGATGGCAGCGGGCAGGGCTGCGAGGTGCGCATTCCGCTGTCCGACGTCGCCATAGGCACGGTGGCCAACCTCGGCGGGGTGGCCGAGATGGTCTATGAAGACGCCAACCGGCCGCGCACCGGCAATGCCGTCTATGGCCTGTTCGGGCGCGATTTCGTGACAGCCGACGGCCAGCGGACCATGATCGTGGTGGTCACGCCGCGCCAATGGTCGAACCTGATCAGCGTGCTCGGCATCGGCGAGGCCATCGCCGCCATAGAGGCGACGCGCGGCGTGTCCTTCGCCAGGGACGATGGCCTGCGCTTTGCCCACCGCGACGCCCTGTTCTCGCTGTTCGAGGCAGCGATTGCGGCGCGCGGCCATGCAGAACTGGCCGCGGCCTTCGATGCCGCGGGCGTGGTCCATTCCGCCTATCGCACCATGCTCGACGCGGTGAACGATCCGGCCATGGTGGCGGACAATCCGATCTTCGGTTCCGCTCCGAACCCCAGCCATCTGGTCTATCCCGCCGCAGGAGCCTTCGCCTCGGTTCCGCAGGTGGAGCGCACCGCCCCGCAGAGCGCCCCGCGCAATGGCCAGCACAGCGAAGAGGTGCTCAGCCAACGCCTCAACCTCTCCTCGGGCGAAATCGCCCGCCTCATCGACTCCGGAATCGTAGGAACCGCCGCATGACCCAGCTCCGCACCCAAAGTCTGCGAAGGGCCGCCATCGTCGCGCCCCTTCGCACCGCCGTCGGCAAGTTCGGCGGATCGCTGTCCTCGATGGGCGCAGGCGATCTCGGTGCCGTCATCATCAAGGCGCTGATCGAGCGAACCGGGATCGATCCCGCACGGGTCGATGATGTCGTTTTTGCCCAAGGCTATGGCAATGGCGAGGCCCCGGCGATCGGGCGCTGGTCGTGGCTGGCGGCGGGCTATCCGATCGAGGTTCCCGGCTACCAGCTTGACCGGCGCTGCGGCTCAGGGCTCCAGGCGGTGATCGACGCGGCGATGATGGTCCAGACCGGCGCCAGCGACGTGGTGCTGGCGGGCGGTGTCGAGTCCATGTCCAACGTCGAACATTACACGACCCAGATCCGCAAGGGCGTGAAGTCGGGCGGGTTGGAACTGCACGATCGGCTGACGCGCGGGCGGGTGATGAGCCAGCCGATTTCGCGCTTTGGCGTCATCACCGGCATGATCGAAACGGCAGAAAATTGCGCCAAGGATTATGGTATCACGCGCGAGGCTTGCGATGCCTATGCCGTTCGCAGCCACCAGCGCGCCACGGCAGCCTGGGCGAACGGCCTGTTCGCCGATGAACTGGTTCCCGTGCCCGTCCCGCAGCGCAAGGGCGATCCCGTGCTGTTCGCTCACGACGAGGGCTACCGTGCCGATGCCACGATGGAATCGCTCGGTGCGCTGCGTCCGCTCGAAGGCGGGGTGGTGACGGCGGGCAATGCCAGCCAGCAGAACGATGCCGGTGCCGCCTGCCTCGTCGTCGCCGAGGACAAGCTGGAGGAACTGGGACTCGAACCTATCGCCTGGTTCCATTCATGGGCCGCGGCAGGCTGCGAACCGAGCCGCATGGGCATCGGCCCGGTGCCGGCGGTCGAGCGGCTCTTCCGCCGCTCGGGCCTTGGCTGGAATGATCTCGGCGTGATCGAACTCAACGAGGCCTTCGCCCCGCAAGTGCTCGCCGTGCTCAAAGGCTGGGGCTGGTCGGACGACGACAGCCGGCACGAGATTCTCAACGTCAACGGTTCGGGCATCTCGCTCGGGCACCCGATTGGCGCGACGGGCGGGCGCATCCTCGCCAATCTGACGCGCGAGATGCAGCGGCGCGGAAGCCGCTATGGCCTCGAAACGATGTGCATCGGCGGCGGCCAGGGCCTCGCCGCGATTTTCGAGAAGGCATGATGCCAAATTCCTCACCATTCGAAAAAGCACTCGAAGGCGCACGGAGCTTCCGCGCCGCCGCACTCGACAAGCTGCGCCTGCGGCTTGAGGTGAGCCATATCGACACCGAGCAGCGCGCTGCCCACGGCTTTGCCTGGGTAGCGACATCGGTCGCCGCGCTGGAGGCGGTGGCGGAATGGCTGGAGGCGGGCGGTAATGCCAATCCGCTTGATGCCAAGGTGGCCCGGCTGGCCTTCGCCGAAACGATCTCGCAGTTGATCGGCGGCCTGCCGATGGGGCAGAACGAGATATTCCGCCCCGGCGACCTCGATCTTGGCGAAGCGGCCTTTGCCCTGCGCGAAGCCGCACTCGACGTGATCCACGGCGATCATGCGAAAGCCCGCGCCGATGTGGCCGCTGCGCTCGCCGAAGGGCAGTGGCCGTCCGAGACGTTCCACGACAGCGAACTCGACGCGATCCGCGACCAGTATCGCAGGTTCACCGATGCCGAGATCATTCCCCATGCCCACAAGTGGCACCTGGCCAATGATCTGATCCCGGACGAGACGGTGCAGCACATGGCCGATCTCGGCACTTTCGGCGTGTGCATTCCGGAAGAATTCGGCGGGTTGGGCCTCGGCAAGCTGGTGATGTGCCTCGTCACCGAGGAACTCTCGCGCGGGTGGATCGGCACCGGATCGCTCGGCACCCGCTCGGAAATCGCGGGCGAGCTGATCGTGCTCGGCGGCACCGAGGCGCAGAAGGCGCACTGGCTGCCAAAGATCGCCAGCGGCGAGGTGCTGCCCACCGCCGTGTTTACCGAGCCCGATGTCGGCTCTGACCTCGGCAGCCTGCAAACCCGCGCCCGGCAGGATGCTTCGGGCGAATGGGTGATCGATGGGGCCAAGACCTGGATCACCCACGCCGCTCGGTCTGACCTGATGACCATGCTCACCAGGACGCTGCCCGATGCCAGGGGCTATGCCGGGCTGTCGATGCTGCTGGTGCCCAAGCCACGCGGGACCGAGGGTGATCCCTTCCCCGCCGAGGGCATGGCGGGGAGCGAGATCGAGGTGCTCGGCTATCGCGGCATGCGCGAATTTGCGCTCTCGTTCGATGGCATGCGCGCGCCCGCCGATGCGCTGCTCGGGGGCGAGGAAGGACAGGGCTTCAAGCAGATCATGCGCACCTTCGAAGGCGCGCGCATCCAGACCGCCGCGCGTGCCGTGGGCGTCGCCCGCCGCGCGCTCGAACTGGGGCTCGACTATGCGCTTGCCCGCAAGCAGTTCGGCAAGGCGATCGTCCAGTTCCCGCGCGTGGCCGACAAGCTGGCGATGAGCCTCACCGACATGGTGCTCGCACGCGAGCTGACCTATGCCGCCGCCCGGGCCAAGGATTCGGGCAAGCGCTGCGATATCGAGGCGGGCATGGCCAAGCTGCTCGGCGCGCGCGCGGCGTGGAGCAACGCCGATGCGGCCTTGCAGATTCACGGCGGCAATGGCTATGCGCTCGAATTCGAGATCAGCCGGGTGCTGTGCGATGCGCGCATCCTCAACATCTTCGAAGGCGCCGCGGAAATCCAGGCGCAGGTGATTGCCAAGGGCATGGCGGGAGGACGCAACTGATGAGCGATTTCAGCGCATGGATCGGCCGCGAGGAACACCGCGCCGACCGGATCGATCCGGGCCACTTCGCCCGCTGGCTCGCCACGCTCGATCGCGCCGCACCCGCCGATGGAGCCACGCCCCAGGCCTTCCACTGGTGCCTGTGCCTGCCCGACGCGCCGACTGCGGTGCTGGGCACCGATGGCCATCCCCGGCGTGACGACAGCCCGGAAAGCTTCCTGCCGCCGGTCGAACTGCCACGCCGGATGTGGGCATCGAGCGCGGTGGAATTCCATGCCCCACTCAAGGCTGTCGAAGCGGTGAAGCGCACGTCGCGCGTTGCCTCGATCAAGGCCAAACAGGGCGGTTCGGGTTCGCTGGTCTTCGTCGATGTGGCGCATGAGACGCATGGCGAAAACGGGCTGGCAGTCAGCGAAGTGCAGTCGATCGTCTACAAGGAAGCCGCCCACGCCGGAAGTCCGCCGGTGCCCTCACCGCTTGGCGAGGGGCGCTTTGATCCGTCCGAATGGCAGACGCACCGCACGATCCTTCCCACCGAGCCGTTGCTGTTCCGCTTTTCCGCACTGACCTTCAACAGCCACCGCATCCATTACGACCTCGCCTATGCGACTGCCGAGGAAGGCTATCGCGGGCTCGTCGTCCACGGCCCGCTCACCGCGACTCTGCTGCTTGATCTCGCCGCGCGCGAGTTCGGTGACAATGCGATGAAGCGCTTCGCCTTCCGTGGCAATTCGCCGGGCATGTGCGGCGAGGCACTGCACCTCGTCCTGCGCCGGACAAGCGACGAGGTGGAACTCGGTGCCTTCGCCGCCGATGGCCGCAACGTGATGAGCGCGACCGGGGTACTTTGACTGGCTTCAATGCGCCAGTGTGTAGGCTGCCAAAGTTGACGTCATCGGCGTGTTCCGTGACTGGGTCAACATGCCATAACTGATTGGGGGCTGACCTAGATAGCAGATAAAGGCTATGTATGTCATATGGTTAGTGAGAGGCGCAGGAGCCGCCTTGGGCGTGGTGTCCAGGAAGAACTGATCAAGTATTTCTGCGGGGGCGTGACAGCGCGCGCGGCGGCGGAGATTTCGGGCGTCAACCGCAACACCGCGATCCTGTTCTACCACAAGCTGCGCGAGGTGATCTTCGAGGCCCTGGCAGCCGAGGCATCGGAACTGCTTGCCGGTTACTTCGGCGGTCACCGCAAGGGCATCCAGAGGTACTCATGGCAGGGTCGCGATACCGCGCAAGCTGGGTATATATCATTGAGTTAGAAACAAAAATCCATGCCGCGCTCCTGGACAAGTCACCCGACCAGTTCCGGTTCAACTCCACTTCGGCGGGTCAACTGCTCGACCAAATGCGCGATGTCTGCCGATTCCTTGTAGGGCACAACCGGCTGCAGACGCGCTCGAACATCCCGCTCGACGACTTCGACTGCCCAGCCATGACACCTGGACGGCCCAGACCTGAGCTTCTCGCCCACAACACGCGATTTCCTCTCGCGGTTTCCAGCGTGGCGGAGCGACGAAGGTTGCTTGCAGCCGCATGTGCCGTCATCGATCCCGATGTTTCAGTGGGAAGTGCGCTTTTCGGCCCGTCCGCGCATCCAGCAATCGACACCTTCGTGACGAGAGTGAACCCGCACTCCCTCGAACGCTGCATGGCGGCATCAGGGCGGTGGTCGCCTGCCTTCGTTCGCCATTTCGCTGATGCGCAGCAGCGAATGCGGCGCAGCGCGTGCCGTGCTTACCTTGAAACGCGGGAATCATTCGTTGGAACAAGCCGCGGCGCCTTCCAATCCGTTAGGGCCACCCTCGACAATCAGATGCAGGCTCCTCGCCTGTGCTAGAGCACGGCGTACCCCCTCCGGTGACCAAGCCAGTCCACCTCGGGGAGTTGGTTCTCGCAGATCGCGTGACAACCATGACGCAATTTCGCGCAAAGAAGAGTTCGGATGGGTATTGAGCCGATCGGCAACGAGACGGGCCACGCGCGTGTCTGGCGGCAGCTGCGGAGCTGGATCGAGTATGATCGCCTCTGCATAGCCTGCCCTCACCAAGGTCCTGCAAGCCTTTACCAGGGTGCGCTCGGTGAACGAACGCACCGGAGGCGTGATCGCGCGAATTTGACGCAGCACCAGTGCCGACGGCAAGTGCGGACGCAGTCTTTTGACCGTCGGCAACCAGCGATGACGTCCATCGAGCAGTTCGTTGAGGTGCTTCTCGTTGAGACTGTACCGGATGTCAGCGATTGCCGCCGGATCACGCGCGCGCATTCTGGGGTTTCCAGGCTTGGCGCCGCGCGCGACTGCGGCCTCGAGTCCCGCCCTCGTACGTTCCCGGATCAGAGCGCGTTCGAACTCGGCAAAGGCGCCGAGCATTTGGGTCATCAGCATGCCTTGCGCGCTCGAAGTATCGATAGGGTCATTGATCGACCGGAAATAGGCACCCTTCGACCTGAGCGTTTCGACGATCTCGAGCAGATGCGCCAGCGAGCGCGCCAAGCGATCTATCCGGACCACCAGCAAGGTATCCCCCTTCCCCACCCGGTCCAACGCGCGAGCGAGGTTTGGACGCTCCTTGCTGGCACCGCTGGTTATCCTCGAAGATGACCGTGCAACCCTGCGCGCGCAGCGCATCCTGCTGCGCTGCCGTGTCCTGTTCGTCGGTCGAAACGTGGGCGTAGCCAATCAGGGCCATGTGTCACATTTCATAGAATGGGGTCATCCGTTCAGTTGCTCCCGTGCGATAAGAATTTTCTGCCCTCATTGCCAGCGACAATCGCCCCTAAAACGATCACCGCAGGGGTCGGCACCGCGTTCGGCTGTGAAAGCAAGCGCGGCGCCTCAAGGTAGCCCGCAGCAGATCAACCGTTCTGCCCTTTGCCCATTGGGAATCGGCTCGATTCTGCGAACTTTCCGGCACCACTCGTCGGTGAGTCCAGCGGTTTATTGATCAGAATCCGGGGGTTTGATGACAATCCGACAGCCCGCGTCGCGCACAAGGCCGGAGTCCGGTCGTTTGCTGAAAACGACAGGCATTTCGGCAGGCTACGCCGCCTTTGCGGGCATGTCACTATCGATAACGTCCGATTATCGATAGTCGATTGCCCGCAAGAGTACTGTCTCGTTAGCGTGAAATATCTGTAATTTGGCGGCATGGCAGATTGGCGCGCTGTTAGTCCTGCCTTTCCAGAAATGCTCTGTCCCCGAACCTGTGTTTCATGCGCTTCGCAACACTCAATGAATATCGCCGCTGCCGCCAGGCGGTCGGACTATGATAGACCCCAACCGCCTTCCAGAAATCACCGGTGTCCCTCAGCGCCGCCAGAAATATCCAGCGAGCCGCTTCCACATTGAAGCAGGCATCGTAGCGCAGCCAATTACGGACCTCAGGCCCTGACCTGCCCATCAGTTGTGCAATCCTCGGCACCCACCATGTGTTGATCTGCAAGGGACCAAGATCGTGCGAGCCATTGGTGTTGCTGACCTCGGCGCCGATCCAGCCCGCCTCCTGGTCGCGCAGGCCCCAGAGAGTCTTTTCAAGCCAGGGACGGCCCGCAGCAGCGTCGTGGATGCAACTGGCAATGCGGGCCTCATCAGAGCTATCCACCGCGGCATGCGCCGGCATTGCCACAAGCATGAAAGCCGGCACTGGCAGCCAAAGTCGAACTGCCTGCCGTAATTGCCTGGATCGAAGGAAAATGGTGGTCATGCGCGAACTCCCTCACGGTTGAGCAATGGTATCAGCGGTCGAAGCCGGGACGATCGTTGGATTTCTGGAGATCATGGTCGGCGGGCGGTGAAGCTTGCCCCCTGCCCGCCTGCGCATGACCGCGCTCGCTACTGGCCCGGCGCTCAAGTGCCGATTGCAGGATGCGATCCATCAATTCGGCAATGCCGCGCGCGCCTTCTGCAAGATGCTCACCCAGGCCCTGCGGTGAACGGCGCTGATCCAGCTGGCGTTCCAGCAGTTGGTCGCGCCGGTCCTGATGCGTGCGTTGCTGATCGTCACGCGCCTCTGCCAACCGGCCTGCATGGCGATCGGCAAGGGCGCGCGCAGTATCTCGATCGAGCCGGCCCAGCCCCTCCAGTGCTGATGCCTTCTCTCCGGACCGGGCTTCGAGCTTCTCAACGAGTTTTTTCTCGCTTTCGGTCCAGAGCTTGACGCCCAGACGGGCCCTGGTGATCGCGGTGTAGTAGTTCTGCCCATTGACCAAGGCGGAATTCACCGGCGCCAGGACATAGACGCGCGCGTACGTCTTAGACTGCGCGGAATAGACCGTCTCGGCATAGCCATGATCCCAGGTCTTGTGCTGGGAAAGATCGATGGTCTGGACGCGCTCCCCGCGGTCCCAACGGATGGTTGCCAGGCTCCCTTCCAGCTTCTCGACTGTACCGCGCTCGGCGTTCTTTAAGTCCAGTTCGCGATTGACGAGCCGCCACTGGATGCGGTCGCCTTGGGCAAGGTCACGCTCCTCGCGGTGGAATACGTTGACGTGACGCGCCTGCCCCAGGCGCGGATCCCAACGGATTATCCTGCCATTCTCGTCGACAAGCCTAACGACCTGTCTGCCACTGGTATCCTGGCTGAGACCGGCCACCCGGTACTCGGTATCTCGCGCAATGCCCGGACCGGCCAGATCGCGCGCAAATGTCACAACCTGCCCGCCGGAATAAAAGCGCGCGAAGTGCTTTTCCTGGGCGGTCATGCCCGCGGGTGTGAGCACGGAAAGGCGGGTATCCTCGGCCGCAATTGTACTCTCGGACTTCAGGGTCTCGCGAATTTTTGCGTTGACCAGGAGTCTGGTTTCGTTTTCGAGCACGAGAATATTGGTCGTTGCGCGGGTCTCCGGCTTGAGCCGGGTCCATTCTTCGACGAGCCCTCGCGCCAGGCGCTCCGCGCTTACCCCGCTGACCACCTTGTCGAGCTTTTCCATAGAGGAGGCATAGTTACCGGCGCGGGCTTCGGTCACCGCGGCCTTCATCATCCGCGTTTCCTGCCGCATCGATTCCGTCAGCTCGGCGGTCGGGAGTCCCAGGCGCTGAAGGAGCCAGAACGGCTTGCCCTGCTCGATCGCTCCAGTCTGCCGGTTGTCCCCCAGCAGGATGAGCCTCGCGCCTGTCTCCCGGCTTATCTGGAGCAGGCGTTGAGCCTGCCGGTTCCCCAGTTGCCCCGCCTCGTCGACCAGCAGGACGTGGGTATCGGTGATCCCGTGCCCGCCGCCTGCCAACAGGCTGGCCACGGTTCTGGCATCAACGCGTGCCCCGTCGCCTAGATTGGCGGCGGCCGAGGACGTCGGCGCCAGAGCAAGAAAGCGCGTTCCAGGTTCGGCCGCCTCGGCAAGCGTTCGCATCAAGGTCGACTTGCCTGCACCGGCGACGCCGTGGAGTCCCGTGACACGGTCGCGCGACGATGCGAGCATGACCAGCGCTTGTTCCTGCGCCGGGTTGAGTCCGGCCCGCTCGAGCCGGACCAGCAAGCGATCGGACGAAGCGATGGGCCGGGCATCGTCCATCGCAAGGGCCAGTTCGCGCGACAATGCCTGCTCGAGGCGGGCACTGCGCCGCGTTGTGCGCCCCCGGGTCAGGGGGCGATCGCCGGTCGGCTCGCGCGCCGCGAGCAGCTTGCGCCGTGCTTCATGCTCGGTGATGAGCGGGCGCACATCGGTGAGGCCGACCTCCCCGACATGGCTTGCCAGCGCATGACGGTAGAGTGAGCCTAGGTTGGAGACGGCCTCGCGGGTTTCCGCCTGACGGATTCCGAACAGGGCTGCGCGCCTGCTCGCCATGGGATCAAACTCGAGCCCCTGCCCCTCGCGGTCCGCCGCTTGGGAACCAAGGTCAGCCAGCTCCTTCACATAAGGTTTCGCGCGCTCGGCCCATTGCGCTTTCAGATCGTCGAGCCCCACCTTCACTTTGGCACCGCGCGTTTCGTAGAAGGAGGCCCGGCGCGCGGCTTGCCCTGCCAGGCCATGCTCCTGCGCATGAGCATCGATCTTTCGGGAACGCTGTGATGTCTCGCGGATGAAGTCCTTGGGCACGCCGGCGATCTCGAAGAGGCCCCGGCGCGGATCGAATTCGATTTCGAAGCCCTGTTCGCGCAGGTCCCGGGCGAGTTCATTGCGATAGACCTGACCTGCCACCATCTGCTCGGTGAACATGCCCCGGGTCTCGAGGCTCGCCATGGGGCCATCCGCCTCACGGTTGGTCATGTTGAGAACGACGACATGCGTATGAAGGTGCGGGTCAAGGTCCCGGCTTGCATGCTCGGTGAAGCGCGCGAAAAGCAATCGCCCGGTAGCTTCGTGTATGATCTCGCCGTCCTCGCGCCGGCGGAGCGAGGCATGTTCTTCCAGATAGGAGAGAGCCGTGGTCACTGCGCGTTCGTGAGCGGCGATGATCCGGTCATCGCCCGCAACCAGCGCCATGATCGAAACGGACTTGGGCGCATTGACGGCGAAATCCCATCCGGGATGGTGCTGGATATCGCCATCGCCGCGCTGCCGTCCAAGCTGCTGGCCGGCGACGCTTCCGGCAAGCAGTTCGGCAAAGACATGGGGATCGACCCTGCCCTCAAGACCAAGTTCGGGCGCGAGCTTTCCTCCCCATTGGCTGGGCTCGTCACCACCCTTCGTGTAATAATCGCCCACCGTATAATAGCGCGCGATATTGCCCGAAGTGCCCTTGAGACGGCGGGGATGGATCATGCCGGCCGGGCCTTGCGCGCAGGTCCGCCGGAACGATCATAGACATTGATCTCGATACGCGGACGGCCACGCTTCGCGCCAAGTGTGAAGTCCTGCACTTCGCGTGGTTGGTCTGAATTGTCGTCCGGGATGGCCTCGCCGTTATCCGGCGATACGGGCGGAACAGGTTCGCGGGGAGGCTGGCCATCCGATGAAGGAACATTCTCGAACAGATCAGGCTGCCCACCTGCATTGCCGGGCTTTCCGCCTGGATTGCGTCGCTGCTCGCGCCGTCCTGGTTTGCCATTCGCAGTGCCCGCTTCACCGTGTTCGGAGCACACCTCTGGTTTCTCTGCCGCCCGCAAGGCAGCAATGATCGCAGCCCCGTCTCCGTCGCGCAGGGGAGGATCGTCACGCTCCACAAAGCCTTCGGCGATCGTCGGCAAGGAATTGAACTTGTCCTTGAAGCGCACCACCGGCAAGTCCCGGCCGAAGCGCAAATACCCCGAGAGATTGGGCAGGTTGGTGACCTCGGTATGCATGACGAGTGGGCGTGTCACCTGCATGCGCGAGAGGTTCACCCCGTCGCGCATGTCGTTGACGCCGTAGGACATGCCTTCATTCGCCTCGATCTGTTCGACCTGGCCCAGGTTCTCCGAAACGTGCTTGGCAGTGGGGGTGTCGTTCGCCCGAAGCGCAACCCAGGTCGAGCAATAGCCCGTGATCGCCGCGGCATCCTGGATCCCGTAAGTCGCCTCCAGTTGCGGGTAGGACTGGAAGCCGAGGATCCCGCAGCCGCCGTACTTGCGCGCGCGGGCCAGGAAGTCCGAGAGGGACGGCAGCTTCTGCAGGGTGGGTAGTTCGTCGATGACGCAGTAGAGGCGGCGCCGGTGATCCGGTGCCATGCTCATGATCGCCGAGATCGCGATGTCGAGCCAGACGGTGATGAGCGGTCGCAAGGAAGGAAGCTGGTCGGCCTTCACCGTGATGAAGAGCCAGTTGTCTCCTTCCTCGTTGCTCACCCAGTCGCGGATCGAAAGGCCCGTCCGGGTATCGTCGAGGTAGGAGAAGCTGCGCATCACCGATGCGAGCTCGGCCTGGATACCGGCTGATGTCCGGTCCCCTTCCATGCTGATGAATGCCGCCGCTTCGGTATCCTTTGCAAAGGCGGCCAGGTCCTTGAGCCGGGAACGCAGCAAGCGGTCGAGGAGAACCGAAACCAGCATCTCGCCTTCGCGCGCAAGCTTCCTCAGCACCGCGACCAGGGTCCCGCGTGCGGACCTTGCCCAGAACGGATCGCCCGCCCTGTCGGGGATCGTCGATTCCGCCATCTGGTCATAGTGATATTCGCGCGGAACGTCCCCCCAGGGCGACCAGTGGGCCGTTCGAGCATCGAGGGGATTGAGAATGATGTCCTTGCCGGGGCGGTAGAACTTCTCGACGAAGGTCCCTGCCGTATCGTAGACGATCGCGCGCTTGCCCTCCTTGCGAATGCCTTCGAGCATCTTGACGATGATGTTCGTCTTGCCCGTGCCGGGAGCTCCACACAGGAGGATATGTTCCGGTTCGAAGGCATCGGGCACCGGAACACCGCCGATCCGGAAACTTCCACGCTCGAACTTGGATAGCGCACGCCGGACCTGCCTGACCGTGCCGAACTTTGCGCCGCGAAGGTATTCGTTCGAGCCGAGCCCCCTGCCCGTGCGGGTGAAGGCAAACCAGGCGCAGGCAAGCACGACGAGCGAACCTGCTCCCGACAATATGGCACCCCGGATGCATTCTGCTTCGAACGCATGGAGTGTCTTCGTCGCGATCGGCGACGCCAGGAGCCAGTCGGCCGAGGTCCAGTACTGATAGCCGGCGGGTGTCTTGAAGAGGACGGGATCGTTCGTTCCGGGGGCCGCCTGAACCTTCATACTCGCTTCAAGAAGCTTGAGGAGGACGAAGCGCTGATAGTCGCTGACATGCTCCAGCACCCACCAGACCGTCAGGATCACCCACAATCCCAGCCCGGCCATTACGGTCTGGAAAAAGACCTGCGTGGTCATGCGGACATTATGGACGATCGACTGGCCGCCGCGGGTCCAACTCCCGAGGGTATCGTTGCGAAAGATGCTCATGAGCGCCTCCCCTCCTGCGCAGAAGGGAATGCCCCAGCGCCGAAACACAGGCCGGGTTGAACCCGATCGGGGCAAGCGCCGGCCCCGTACCGGGGAACAGCTGGCGACGACCAGACCGCTCCCTTTGGGTGCCATCGGCCTCCTGACATGCCCCCCTTCATCGGTCCTGCTCCGGATCGAGGAGGCCCCGTTCGCCGAGGATCGCGCGGGCATCGAGCATCCCGCGCTCGAGGAGCTCGGGCGCGCGGGCGCTGATCGAGGTGGCGAGCAAGGTCAGGATCTGGATCGAAGTCGCCAGGACTTCATCCTGCGAGGAATAGATGTAGCGGCCATCGGGATCGGCTGCTTCGCCCAGCACCTGGCGAACAAACTCGGACAAGGTGAGGTTTGCGCCGTAGGCCCGGCGCTGAAGCCGCCGGTAAAGGGTGTCGTCCACCCGGACGCTTATTCTGTGCATGCCATTGCTCCGCTGCGCGAAGCCCGGCGTCAGAATGTCATGAAGCGGAGGCTTTCTACCGCAAATCGGCAGAAAACTCAAGAAATGCCGCTGTCCGCCGCGGCACACGCGAGAAAAGCGAGGAAGCCCAAAGGCTTCGCAGGGCTAGGTGCAATCGCGATACTACCGGTATGACACCAACGCGTGCCAGCGGGTGACACGGCACCCTCTCCAACCCACTGAACAGGAGGAGAAAACACGCGCAGCACCGGTGCGTACGGTGCATTACAAAACGGCCACGGCCGTGAGTGCTTTCTTGCGCAGCGATTTCTCGCTGCGTCGCCACGTCCCGGAAGGGGCGCGGCTCCCCCGAAGGGGGCCTTGTCCTTTCGCCGGTGGGACTCCGGCAGGCTGATTATCGTGCCGTACAGAGGAACCTTCGATTTCATGATGACCTCGCGGGTCCAGGGATTGCAGGCCGCCTCCAGGCGGCCGATAATGGTGACGGCGGGCAGACCATCGAAGGATCGATGGACATGCCCAAGAAGACCGACCGCGAACGCCTCGCCGACCTTGAAGCTCGCCAACGCATGATAGCCGAAGAGGTAGAAAAGACCCGCCGCGCCTTGCGCGGCAAGTACGCCGAGATCGTCACCGACCTGCCCGTCGAGGACCTCACCGAACGGGAATTTCGCGACCTACTTGTCGCCGCGATCCGGTGTGGCGGGGCAGCTGCCGTGACTGCCCTTCGTGCTCTTCCGGAGGTGAGCGCTTCCTCCCAGCGAAGTTCTCCAGCCCATACGAAGTCATCCCGAAGGGATGGCCCAGCGACGAGCATGGCGTAGTCACGCGCAGGAGGCCGGAGCCACACTCGTGGCTCCGCATCGGCCCCGCGACGGGCACGAAGCCGAGAGGCTTCGGGTCCCTGAGTGGGGGCGATTTTCACGCTGGAAAAAAGAGAGACCGGCCGAGCCGAAGCCCGACCGGTCCCCTTCCTTGCCGCTTATGCCGCGTCCCGATTGGTGCGCTGGTCCTTCAGCGCGAAGAAGTGCGCCGGGATCCGCTTGGCTCTCACCTCACGGGCAAGATGCGACTGCAGCCCGGAGCCTTCGCACACGATCGCTTCGACCGGACGCAAGACCAGGAGCTGCTCGTTGCGGGCAAACCCCGCCCGCTTGCCGAGGCGCCGGTCGAGTGTGAAAGCGATGAGCATGGTGCCACTGCGCGCCGCCCAGGCCGCCGCGATCGCATCACACCCCTTGTCCTGCGCGGTGGTCGCCAGCACCATGTTCGGGACCCGCGCCTTCACCGCATCGAGCGCTTCGGTGAGAAGTTCGTGATCCTCCCAGACCTGCCCTCCCGAGAAGACCACCACCGGACCTTGCGGGGCGTGCGCCTCGGCCTTGCGCATCCGCCGCGCGGCGAGGAAGTCCTGCGCGGCAATGACCGAGGCGGTGCGCTTGGAAGAGACCAGCGAGCCCCTCGGGGAGGACCAGGGCCGGCCGCTTTCCGCAAGGTACGTCGCTGCCGCGTGGTCGCGCATGCAGGCTACCGTTTCGCGCGCTTCGTCAAGCGACTGGCAGAGCAGCTGGGCTTCCTCGAGTTCCCCCATCAGCACCTCGCTCCCGTCGGCATCGCGGACGAGATCACGGACCTTCATTGCCGCCCGGTCGGCTTCGCCATCGAGCTGCTCGGCGACCTTGTGGAAGGAGTTGACGATCCCCCAGGCCAGGCGCGGCGCGAGGCTTTCGATGCGGGTATCGCGCAGCACGTCGAAGAGCGTGGCGACCAGCATTTCGGTGGCGAGCTGAGCCTGCATGGCGTCCGGCATGTCGCAGGTCAGTTCGTCTTCGGCGACACCCATGCGGCTCGCATCGAGCCCGGTTGCGAAAGCGGTGGAGAAGCCATCGGCCGGTGTCAGGGTTTCCGCAGCAATGAGATCGGCGATTTCTGAAAAGTCGCGAATGGTGCGCTTGGTGTTCATCGTAGCCTCCTTGAATCCAGGAAAAGAGGCTTCCCCTCCTGCACGGGCTGCGAGCGCCGGGGTCAAGGACCGGGCGCAGCCCGGCCGCGAAGCGGGCGACGGAGGAACCGATTTGCGCAGCAAATTGGAGGGGCCGTCGATCCTTGAGGCCGGGGCTGACCCCGTGCCAGACTTGGACTTGTTGGAAGAGAGAATAATACACGGGCGCCTGCCCCATACGCCCGAGCCCTGGCATGGGCTCGATGCCCATGACGGGGCTTTTGACAGCCAAGGGTTGCATCTTTGACGGAGGGATCAGCGGAAGGTGTGAATTCCCCGGCAGCACAAAAATGGGCTGGCGCGCGAGGAGTGCGGCCAGCCCGAATTGTCCTGTTCCGTCGCACGGACCACTCCTGTCCGCGCCGGCCTCGTCATGCTCGTGGTAGTGGGCCATCGCCCGGATCAGGCGGAAGGTAGGCGTCAAAAGGGTTGCCGTCATGGAGATGCCCGAAGGGCGTCATAACGAAATCGTCCCCGTCGCGGCCCACGGCCGTGACGACGTAGCGGGGAACGCCGGTCAGGGCATCCCTGCATTCCAGCAGCGCGAGATTCCCATCGGCCGCAGCGCGAAGGAGCGTCTCGAAATTGCGGCGATAA
The DNA here is from genome assembly GCF_000253255.1 of Novosphingobium sp. PP1Y. Taxonomy (NCBI): domain Bacteria; kingdom Pseudomonadati; phylum Pseudomonadota; class Alphaproteobacteria; order Sphingomonadales; family Sphingomonadaceae; genus Novosphingobium; species Novosphingobium sp. PP1Y. The sequence continues at coordinate 3,377,099 of NC_015580.1, forward strand.
GGTTCAGGGATTGCCATGCGAACCTCCTGTCATCGGGAAACGATGGGGCGGGCCAAAGGCCCTGCCCCGGATGATCACGCTGACCTCACGCCCGCATGCGTGGGACAACGGTATCCGCGATCTGGTCCGCCTTGCGGAAGGCATGGATCGGAACATTGGCCTCGCGCAAAACTTGATAGAGGTTCGCCTGCAGGCCCGATCCTTCGCACAGCAGCGCCTCGACCGGCTTCAGCTCTGCCAGCTTGCGGTTGCGGGTAAAGGCCGTCTTGCGCCCCGAACCGTAGAGCCCGTAGGCGACGACCGGCACACTGTTTTCCGGCCGCGCGGCCCAGGCCGCCGCGATCGCATCGGCGCCCTTGCGCTGCCCGGTCGTCACCAGTGTCATGTGTGGCACACGCGCCTTGATCTCGTCGAGCCGCGCCCACAAGGTTTCCCAGTCGTGCCATTGGGCGGGACCCGAGAACACCACGACAGGTCCCCTGGGACTGTGCTTCTCGCGCGCAGCGAGCTCGCGGGCGCGCAAGAAGTCGAGCGCCGCGATCTGGCTCGCGGACGAGGCCGAAGAGGCCTTGCTGCCGCGCGCCGGGGACCAGGGCCAGCCCGACTGCACGCGGTACATCTCGGCGGCATAGTCGCGCATGCATTCGATCGCGGCGCGCTGCTCGGCGAGCGACTGGCACAGGAGCTGCTTTTCTTCGAGCTCGTTGTTGTAGACCTCGCTCATGTCGGGATGACGCGCCAGATCGCCCAGTTCGAGCGCGATCGCGTCCTCACGGCGTTCCAGCTTTCCGGCAACGAAGTGGAAGCTGTTGACGAAGCCCCAGGCGATTTCGGCGCCGAGCGGTTCGAGCCGGGTGCCGGTGAACAGGTCGAAGATCGCGGCGATCACGCCGCCGCATTCGGCCTGCGCCGCGAAGGGTTCGGGCATGTCATGTTCACCGGGTTCCTCGCCCGGCTGGGTGATGGAGACGGCAAGCGGATCACCGAATGCCGCCTGGAATTCCGGGGTGGCGGTCATCTCGGCGTAGAGTGTCTTGAGGTCCGCGAAGCGATCGACGCTGCGCGTGAGATTGGTGCTGGTCATGGCAGAGTGCCTTTCACGCATCGGAACTTGAACAAGAAAAAGGCCGGAGGCGCTGATTGCGCCCCCGGCCTTCGCAAGGTGCTGTTCGTGCAGGATCAGAACAGCGGTTCGTCGCCTTCGTCGGCACCCGCGCTCATCAGCGCGCCATCGGCGCCCGCGGTGCTGCCGCCGAAGCCTTCCTGCCCACGCTCGTCGTAGGAGCGCTGCATCCCGCCAAAGCCACCGGCGAACTCGGACCGCATGGTCTCGCGCCGCCAGGCAATGGCGTAGCCGCCGTCTTCGGTCGGGAAGAGCGCGACGGGCAGCGGCTCGGGAAGGCCCGGATCATCGACCGATCCGGCAAGGAAAGCTTCCCCGGTCTTCTTCGAGAACGCCTCCCACAGCGCGCCGATCTGCACCCAGCGCCGCGCGACGTTGAGCGCCAGGATCTCGTAGGCAGGCGCGCGGTCGCTCATGCTCTCAACCTTGCGCAGGCCGATACGCGGCAGGTCGATGGTGCGGGTGGCGATGGCTCCGGTAAGGCGGCCATTGACGTTGCGGATTTCTCCAATGTTCATGATCTTCACTCCTTGATGATGTCGCTCTCGAACCAATTTCTTCGCGACACTTTCTCCGGACCTCCTCTCCTCTATGTCCCGCCCTCGCGGCCTTACCCCTGCGTGGCCGGGCGCACCGCCCTCGCCTCCCGCGCCGCGCCATCATCCGGCCGTCCGCAAACCTCGCCGGACTGGCCTGCTATGCACTTCAGGGGTATTCTTCGGCGATGGACTCGGAAACGCTTCGCACTGTGGCGGACCTTGCGCGCAAGCGCGCAGCGCGCGGGTGCTCCGGCACGCATGGCGATGGCATGATGCGGCTGGGCGCGGCGCGCGCCCTCACCCAGCTTGCTGTAGATCTCGAAATTTCCGCATCCGAACTTGAGCGCACTACCGGTTCGCGGCGAAGGCGGAACTGATCAGCCCTTGGGGATGAAGGGGCTATCCGGTCGCGTTCCGGATCACCGCACCTCAGTTTCCAATCACACGATGCATGTCGAGGTCAGGCTGAAGCTGGAGCAATCCAGGTCAACGTGAGGCGGTCTGGTCCGGCCATCTGGCCCTCGGCGACAACCTGCTGGTCATGGAATGGGGCAAGATCGTCCTCGGAAACGAGGAAGATCAATTCCCCATCACCCGTTTCGAGAACGGAGCTGCGGCCGTTGAGACGCAGCAAGCCGGTAAGGCGGCGATAGGTAGGATGGTGCGAGGCCATCAGACGGCAGCTCCTGAGGACGGGGCGCCGATACGGCAATTGAGTCGCGGCATTGGAGTTACTGCCTAACTGGAAAAGAGGATCGCGCCGACATCGCGGGCCCCATGCAGAATACGCTCGATACGAATGACCCTGTCCAGGGTGCTGTAGAAGATCACATAGCTACCGTGCGGTCTGGAGCGCAGCCCGGGACGAAGGTCGAAACGAGCACTCCCGGACTCGGGGAAATCGACAAGTCTGGCACATGCCGCTTCAAGTTCGTCAACAAAGGTGAAAGCCCGCGGAACATTGTCGCGAGCGATGAAGGCGGCAATATCGACAAGGTCTGCTTCCGCCGCGGGCGAAAACTGCAGATGCATCAACTATCCCTGGCGGCGGCGGCGATATCAGCGATCCGCTTGCGTGCGTTCGCGAATGCCTGCTCAGCAGGAATGCCCGGACCGCTGGTAGCGCCGTGCTCGATCTCGGCGCGCAGCGCATCGAGCCGAGCCTGACGCATTGCGTCCTGTTCCTCGAGCAAGCGGAGGCTATCGCGAACGACCTCGCTGGCGGACGCGTAGCGACCGCTGTTCACCTGGCTCTTGATGAAGCCCTCGAAATGGGCACCCAGGGTAAAGCTGGAAGGCATGATCAAACTCCTCTGGCGGGGAGAAATATCACTTTATGATACATGAAGGCAAGTCTTCCACAGGCGGGGAAGCGTGCGGAAACCTGCTTCAGTTTGAGCTTATGCAATGAGTGCGACAATGCGCTCGTCAAGCCTGGGAGCCCGACTGGACGTTCGGAATGGCTGCAACGGATCCCCCGTCCGAAGAATAAACTGGCTCACTCCGGAATGCCGGCGCCGCTGGAGTCCGACTGCGTAGCAATGATCGAAGCTCGTGAGCACTGCTCTTCGCGGGGATAGCGCTTGAGCGGGACCGTCATCACGCATGCGGTGTCTCCAATCCACGGTTCAGGGTGAACATCAATGCTTCCGGAACAAGATGATAGTCAGGCCGTCACATGGACGATTCCTGCGTTGAAGCGCTCAATCCAGTCGCGCATCGGTTGACGGTCTTCCAAGGGAACGGCGGCGGCGGCCTTCTGGAATTCAACGAGATCGACCGGAGCCCCGGCAATGATCTCATCGACCTCATCAGGATCGAGCAGGCGCTGATCCCGAATGTAGGCCGTCATCGAACCTGGACGTGATGCGGTGGAACTGCGCCACAGACCTTCGACACTGCGCAGACGTGGCCCCGCTCGTGCCTCAACCAGCACGATCAGGCGCAAACACCAGCGGGGCAGTGAGCGCAGTTCATCGACTTTCTGGGCAGCGCAAAGCCAACAGGCCGACTTGATCGGGACGGGCAGGCCTTCCTCGCGGATGCGGCTGGCGCAGCGGGCACGATCCCATCCCCATTCGCGAAGGGGATAGCGGTAGTCGAAGCGTTCGCTGATGTGCCCTTCGCGATGCGCGTAGCGGCGGCTATCGGCGGGAGAGGCATCATAGCCGATAAGCTTGAGGACCTTCCCGCCGCGACGCCAGCAGTCCTGCGCCGGCTTCCAGTCGGAGACCCATCGGTCCTGCGGCTGGATTTTCCACTTCTGGCTGCAGCTGTGGCGCCCGAAGCTGATCGAGGGTAGCGTGGCGTTGGTGAGACAGTTCTCAAGCAGGGTGAAGTACGGCGGCCAGTGCTTGAAACGGCGAGGGGTATAGCGCACCACATGGTGCTTGATGCCTCGCTCATCCATCCATTGCTGGAACAGGGGCTGAAAGGCGTAAGTCTCTTCGCGTTCGGTGCCGGTATCGGCAGTGAGGACCGCGGAAATCGGCATGCCCCGCGCGACCCACTCGATGATCATCGCCGTGCTGTCGATTCCCATGCCCCAGGCAGCAACGACAGGCACGCCATGCGGAACTTCCGCAGGGCTCATGCCGTTCACCACGGGAATACCGGCAGGGCATCGATGGCGTCGGCATCGCAGTCGAACAGCAGGTAGCTGCACTCTAGATCCCGGGCGAACCGCATGGCCGCGAGAAGCTCCAGGGGAACCTTCCGGCGGTAGGGGTCGGGGATCTCACGGCTGGCAACGAACCAGCCTTCATGGGTCGATGCGACAGCCAGGGGCCGAAGCGAGCGATCGAGCGCGGCCCAGGCATCGAGCCGCTTGGCTGTGCTCAAACATACATGGGATGTGCTGAGCACGAGGTAGCGCCCGAATTCCACAGGCACCTCCAACGGTAGTAAAAATGGAAACGTGCCGACCTATGCGAGGATCGCACGGCCGGCACGTGGCGGTTCAATTGACCTTTTCGAGGATCTTGCGCGCCTTGCCCTCGATCTCGAGCCGGGCATCCTGGTTGGTCTTGCTGCGTGCGTGGGCGGTGATGCCCTGCACGAAGTCATAAAGGCTCTCGGGCGGACGACCTTCCTCGGCGAGCACAGTGGCAATGATCTTGCCGGTCTCGGCCTTGGAGAAGCCGCGCTTTCTCAGGAACTCCTCGCGATCCTCGTCCTTACGTGCAACAATGCGCTCGCGGGCCTGTTTGATGCCGTCGACGAAGCTCCGGGGCGAGGAATCCGCGAAGTGCGCCAAGGCAGGCGCAGCCTCATGCGCGAAACGGTTTGCGGCGAACTTCGAATGGCGGATGTTGATTTCCTCGAAGTTTTCAACGCCCCAAAGGTTGCGATTCTGGCACACTGCACGCAGGTAAAACGTCGCTATTCCAAGGGTTTTGGCGCCGACTTCGGAGTTCCACGCATAGAACCCCCGGAAGAACAAATCGGGCTCGCCATTAGGCAGCTTTCCGGCCTCGATCGGGTGGGTGTCATCGACCAGGAACAGGAAGACATCGCGGTCGGAGGCATAGAGCGTCGTCGTCTCGCTGCTCACATCGACATGGGGATTGTAGACCATCGAGCCCCAGTCGAGTACGCCGGGGACCTTCCAGCGCGTATCGCCGACGCCATCACCGGCGATGCGCATGACCGCGCTCACCAGTTCGTGATCCCAGATGCGGCCATTATCCCGACTCTTCAGGACCGTCTCACAGACGCAATGATGATGAGGCAGCTCCATGATCGATCGCCTTCCTGTTGGAGGTGCGATGTTTTGCCGGGGTGGGCTCGAGCCCACCCCGGCAAAACATCGGCGCCCGGAGACTTCCCATCCCCAAGCTCTTCTTCACCGATCTCTCCTCCCTCCCCTCCACCGTCGTAATCGATGGGCAGGTTCACGGGCTGACGCCTGACGAAATCTCAGCAGCCAGCAGGTGTGGACTGGTCGATGGAATGCCGTTTATCCTGCGCGATGACGGGAGCTATGATCATCAGCTCAACCGCTTCTTCCGCTCCTGTCCCACGATGGGCGTGCGGTCGCTCAACAGCCTTCGGGCCTACGCGCGCGATATCGTCGTCTGGATGCGGTTCCTGGGCGAACGCAGAAACGGCAAATCCCTCTGGCAGGCCGATCGTGATGACGTCACCGCCTTCCACCATGCCCGGCGGCTGTCGAAGCCGCCCTATCGAATCTCGGCCGCATCGTGGAATCGCGCCGTAGCCGCGCTCGACAAACTCTATCGCTGGGCGCGCGACGAGAATCTGGTCGCCGATCTGCCGTTCACCTATCGCCAGAGCTGGGTCCGTTCGGCGCCGGACGGACCACGTCAGGCCGTAGCCGCCAATTGCGCGCGCGAGCCTGGGGCACGCAAGGGTAACATGCGCTTCGTCGATCTGGAGCGCTATATGCTGTTCCGGGATGTCGGCCTGCGAGGCCGGCTGCCGGATGGACGTGAGGATCCATACTGGCGTGGACGCCACGGTGAGCGCAACGCTCTGTTCGCCGAGTTCCTGATCACGACGGGGCTAAGGCTGCAGGAAGCATCGAGCCTGCTGCTCGGCGAGCTTCCACACCATAAGCTCTCCGACCCGTCGATCCGATCGGTGCCGTATCGGCTTGCGGCGGCTACGGCGAAGGGAGGTCGCGGACGAGATATCCGCCTGCCCGTCAGGCTGCTGGCCCAACTGCACGACTATGCGCGCATCGAACGGGAAAATGCCGTCAGCAAGCGAGGAGGCCGCGCCCCACCTTCGAATGCGCGGCCAATCCTCGCGACGCCGACTGGGCGTAGATCCCTTCGTGTCAGCAACGGTGATCGTGAAGCTGTCGTCAGCGTCGATCGCTTGTCTCCGACCGAACGCGCCAGGCTCATCGATGCAGATACGTTCGCACCGTTAAGCCTGTGGCTCACCGAAACCGGGCGGCCGATGACGATGCCGGCATGGGAGGCGGTATTCATGCGCGCGAGCGCCCGCTGCCATGCACTGGGGGTTGAAATCGACGTGACCCCACACATGCTGCGCCACGCCTTTGCCGTCCATATGCTTGCCCTGCTTCTGCGCGAACAGGTCAAATACGCCGCCAGCGGTGACGCGGGGCAGACCGGCTCGGTCTATCGGCGCCTGATCGGCGATCCGCTGCTCAAGCTGCAGCGGCTGATGGGACACAGCCGGATCGAGAGCACCTACATCTATCTGGATCATCTCGACGAAAGTCAGGCGATTATCGATGTGGCGGTGGAGCAGTGGGGGCTTGATCTCGCGCCGGAAAAAGCAGCGTGACACGCGGGCACCATGCCCGCTTCCCGGAAGCTGCGCCGGAGTCCCCAACAGGTGCAACGGCGCTCGATCCGCGGCGGTTCGCTGTTCGCTGCGATGACGGCAGCGAGGTGCTGGTAGACATGCGCAACTGGAAGCGCACAGCCCTTACAGCCGAAATGGCGGTGTTGCTCGATGAATATATCCGCCGGATGGGACCAAGCCCCATCGCCCGTTCGGTTCAACGAAAGGTCAGGCAACTGGGTCTGTTCTGGACGTTCCTGGATATGAATGATCTGTCGGTGAGCGGGCTCGGCGACATCGATACGACGCTGATCAACGATTACGAACTCTGGTTGGAGCGCAATGGCGGAGGGCGCTTCCACCAGCGTCACCTTCTCGCAACGCTGATTGGGCTTCTGCGCCTTGCACCGGAAATGCGCGGCGGCATCCTCTCGCAGGAGACGGTCGCACGCCTGACCTTCATCGGCCACGGCGAAGGCGGGGTCAGCCAGCCACGAGATGCCTATAGCAGCGGCATTGCAAACCGGCTGAGAAATGCCGCCCGCGTACAGATCGAAGACGCGCGACGCCGGATAGCACTGGGCGACGCGCGACCGCCGATTCCGAAGCGCATGGAGATCGGGACTCGCGTCCACGAGCATTATGCCGCCGTGGTCGACGCGATCGTTCGCTTGGGTCAGGTCGGCACACGCCGCAAGGACGTAAGACGCTTCGTCCAACTCGCCGGGCACCGTGGGATCGATAATACGATGGAAGCCCTGCATGCCGGCTTCTACCTGACCCGGCTCGACTTCATCGCGTTCCTCGTGCTCCTGTCTCTTGAGACCGGCATGGAAATGGAATGCCTGCTGCGTCTCAAGGCGGACTGCCTGCGTAATCCCACCAAGGGCTATGTCGAGATCGAGTATTACAAGCGTCGCGCGCGCGGATCGGAATGGAAACGCTTGCGTGTACGCGATGGTGGTAGTGGCACGCCAGGCGGCCTGATCAAGCTCGCCCTCGCGCTGACCGAGCGGGCGCGAGGGCATCTCGGAACAGATCGGTTGTGGGCGATCTGGACCATCACAGGGCTCCGCGTGGCTGGCGACGATAGCCGCAAAGGCATAGAGGTCTTTGTCCGTCACCACCAATTGCTCGATGATGACGGCGCGCCGCTACACCTGTCGCTGTCGCGCCTTCGCAAGACCAACAAGGCCGAATGGTATCGCAAGACCGGTGGGCAGCTCGAGCACTTCGCTGTTGGGCACTCGATACCGGTCGCGGCGCGGCATTATGCCGAAATCCCGGCACTTCGACCGATCCACGAGCGAACCGTCGCCGAGGCCATCGGAGACGCGCTGGAAATGGCGCTACGGCCAACTATCCTGTTGCCCGACGCCGATGGAGATCAGCATACTGCGGGCGAGCAAGGTGGGAAACCTGCGTACTGTAGATCTTCATCCGGTGAGGACCTGTGGCTTGCCCGCTGTAGCGGCTTCTTCAAAAGCCCGTTCGGTTCAGCGGGCGAAGCCTGCCCGACGCCCTTCTGGGGGTGCCTTGAATGCGAAAACGCGGTGATCACGGCGCGCAAGCTGCCGGCGCTTGTTGCCTTCCAAACTTTCATGGTTGCGCAGCGCGAGGTGCTCGACGCCGAAGAGTGGGCGAGCAAGTTCGGCCGGGCCTGGTGGCGGATTGCGGGCCAGATCCTGCCAGCCTTCCCCATGGCGCTGGTCGAGGCAGCCCGCACCGAAGCCGAATTATCGGGCACGGAACTGTTCTATCTTCCCGTGGAAGCACGACTATGAGCGAGAGCCAGCCAGCCCTTGCGCCGGGACTTTCCGCGATACGCGCCCATGATGACGTTGTGCTGGCTTCGATGGCGCTCAAGGATGGCACCGACCGTGCCAAACTGTCCCGATTCCACGACGATATCTGGGATATCGACCCCGCAATCATTCACGTCACAGCGCGTAATGCCTTCCGCACGATCGACTTCAGCGGGATTGCCTGCCCCATCGAACGTCTGACAGCCAAGGAATATATCTATGCATGGCTGAACGAACTACTCCCGGATCGCGCGGGGCGTTTACGCCCGCTATCGACCCGCACCGCGCTGGCGACGCTCTGCAGGTTCATGGCGTTCGTCCGGGAGCGAGTCGGACGGTTCGACGTTCGGATCATCGACCAGGCATTGCTCGATGGATATCTCGCCGAACTGAGGGCGCGAAACGTGCAGCCGAGCCGGGTGGCGGCATGCCTGCGGCCGATCGTGCAGCTTCGCCGCCTGGCACCCTTCCTGTCCCACGGTGGGCTGCGCTTCGTGCCTTGGCACGGACGCGCGATCTACACCGTCGCGGGCTGCAAGGGTCGGCCCTCCGAGAATCTCACGCCGCGCATACCTGAGCCGGTAATCGGCGCACTTATCCGTTGGTCGCTCAAATATATCGACATCTTCGCGGCCGACATCTTCGCAGCGCGCGCTGAACTGGATGCACTTGAAACGGCCTATGCCGAGCGCCCCGCCAGTACAAAGCATAGCCGTCTGGCGGACCGGATGGCGGAGTGGACCGCTGCCCGTCGGTTGGCGGGCCGTGGTGTTCCTGTCTGGAACCGCCCACAGCGGAATGGGGGGATGAGCCAGGCCATCGCGGAATCCGACCGTTACGACGGTCACGTCGTGAACATGCGGCTGATCGCCATGCAGGCAGGGATCCATCCGACCACGCTCAGTCAGCCCAACATGAGGGCGCTCGTGCTCTCGGCAATCGAGGAACTCGGCATCGAGCATGGCGGTATGGACACGCTAATCACCCTCGATCCCGATAGCGGACGTCCTTGGCGTGAACGGTTCGATGCGTTCGATCTTGTCCGAGAAGAGCGGCACCTGCAAACGGCAGCCTACATTCTGTGTTCCTATCTGACCGGCATGCGCGATGGCGAAATCCAGGCCATGCGCCCGAATTGCATCAAGCGAGGCAAAAGTGCCGATGGGCGGATCGAGCGGATCGCGGTGCAGAGCATGATCTACAAGGGACGCGGGACACACGGTGAGATCGAAGAATGGGTGACGATTGCACCCGTCGCACGCGCCGTTGAGGTGGCCGAGCGCCTTGCGCGCCGCCATCGCGCACCGCATCAGCATGACGGTTTATGGATCGTGCTCGAACGGGGCACAGCCGTTGAGCGCACGCTTCCCCACATCGTGCAGCAGATCAACCGCTATCGTGAGCACCTCGACGCGCAATATGGCTCTGTCGACATGCCTGCCGTGCCGCTCGTTGATGGCCGAAACTGGGTCTTCAACACCCGCCAGTTCCGTCGCACGCTTGCCTGGTATATCGCCAATCGGCCGTTCGGCGTGGTTGCCGGGAAAATCCAGTACAAGCACGCCTCGGTCGCCATGTTCGACGGCTACGCCGGAGCGTCAGCATCCGGGTTCCGGCAGGAGGTCGAGCAGGAACGCGCCCTTGGTCAACTCGATGATATCGTCGTCCATTATGAGGGCTACCGCAATGGCGAGAGACTGGCGGGACCTGCAGGCGCTCGGATCACTGCGGAAATGATGCGGGTAGCAACTGCCGCCGAGCTGCCCGGCATTGTTGCAGACGAAAAACGGGTGAAAGCGATGCTCGCTCATCTGGCGCGAACGCTGCATGTGGGCGTGCTCAACGACTGCTTCTTCGATCGCGCGACCGCGCTATGCCTGCGGAGCGCCAACGAAGGTGCGGCGCCGCGGCTCTCAAACTGCGCGCCGGATCGCTGTCCGAACTCGTGTATCACGAGCCGCCATGTTCCGGCATGGCAATCCGCCATCGATGATGCCGAGGCGGTGTTGAAGAGCAAGCGCCTGTCAGCCGCCCAACGCACGGCGATACGTGCGGATCGGGACCGCATGAAGAAGGTGATCGCGCTATGGGCGGATCCAGCGGCATGAAGCCGGTCAGCACCGAGACCGAACGCAGATTACGGGGCGCCCTGGCGCGCCTCGTGGCGAGCGGCGACCGGCTGTCGGTCGCGAACCTGGCGCGGCAGGCGGGTGTGAGCCGCGCTACCGCGAACAGGGCGGTTGCGGTCCGGGCAGAGCTGCGCGAGGCCGCAGCCGGGCGCCAAGGTGCCGCACCGGCAGCAATCGACAGCGGCGAGCAGTCGCAGACCATAGGCGAGAATATCCTCGCCCAACACGTGCAGGTACGTGCGCTGCTACGCGGCGAGGAACGCAGGCGAAATGCCGACGCCGGCAACGTCGTCCCCATCCTGCGGCGATGATACAATCTGCTCCGGCGGGGGCGTTGGCTGCTGAGCGTGCATCCAGTCCGCAGCCTGCTGCGCCTTGCTGGCAGCCGTGAAGATCGCGCGTGAGTCATTCTTCAACACCTCGAGCCAGGAGGCAATGTACGCTGCATGATCGGGACGTGGGTGATGCGCGATGCCGAGGTCCGCGAGCACGAGGCCGCTCAGAATCTCAACGCAGCACTCCTCGGCCGCATAAGCGGCGGAACCGAAGCGGCCGGAGAGGTCGCGATCGAGCCGATGCTTGGCTCCTGAGGCGTGGCCGTTCTCGTGAAGCCAGACACCGTAAAAAGAGGCAGCGTCGCGGAAACACTCGAACGGGGGCATGCACACCGTATCCGTCGAGGGGCGATAATAGGCCTCCGAACCGCCAAAGACAGTCGCGATACCCAGGCTGGAAATGAACGCTTCCGCTGCGGCATGGCGCGCCGTGTCCGGGAGCATCGTGATGGGCGGCACCTCATAGCCATCAACCTGCGCCACGTTGAAGACGGAAAATGCGCGCGCGAACATCTTGCGATGGCCATTCTCGTCCTCATCGCTGTCATCGTCGGCAGCGGAAGACACCTGCTTCCAGAACACCACGGTGGTGGCGTGCTCGCCCTTGCGGACTTGCGCGCCGGCCTCGATCCATTGGCGATAGGTGCCCCACAGCCCATCGCTGTAGCCGCCCGCCATCGCCGCCACCCAGAGCGCCACGGTGTTTATGCCGCGATAGCGCTTGGCCGAACTGACGTTGGTCGGGCGCGCAACGCTGGTGCCATGATGATGCCAAGGTGCGCGCCAGTCACCGGCCCCGTTCTCGATAGCTGCGATAATCTCGGCGGTGACGCGCGTGTAGACGTCAGCGCGCTCGCCAGCCTGCTTGCGATATGCCATGTTCATCTCCTGGGAAATGGCCGCGAGCGCACGTCGGCATCGCCCGCATCGGGGCGCGCACGGGGCTCAGCGGTGCGATGGAAAGATTAGTGAGCCGTCGGTGAGACAGGTTGACTGTTCAGATAACGGCCCGTAATCGGGGCCCGTGACCGCGCGCAGTTCGGTACGGCCATCGTCGGTTTGGAGCAGCTTCACCTGCTCGCCGCGATGGGAGAGCAGGCCGTGCTGCATATTGATGCCGGCAAGCGCCGCCGGCAGCGTGCGCAGATAGGAAGCGGGCGCGCCTACCAGGCTCGCGAGCTGCCCGAAGGACCAGTTGGTCGGCGCGATCGGCGTGTCGTCGCCGGGCGCGATCAGCGTGAGCATTTCAGGATCCTCGCTGCGCGCCTCGACACGCACCTGCCTGCTTTCAACGATGCGTGTTGTCGCCTGATCGGCCCGGCGGCGCACGCTGGCGTGAAGGTCGGTGAGCGAGAGATAGCGTTCGTCGTCGGGGCGCGAGAACCATTCGGACGATACGCGCGAGATGTTCTGGCCGCGCGAGATGTCGACGCGGTATCCGCCGCTGACGGGCGCGTCAGAAGGGTTATCGATGATGCGGGCGATGGTGGCCATGGTGGTGTTCCTCGAAGATGGTGATGGTCAAAAGCCCGAAGCGTCGCCGCCCTCAGGCTCACCCTCTTCATCCCCCCTTCCCCTTCCGTCACATGGCAGTTGACCCCGCCCCGTTGGGGCCGGCGATCAGCGGTTGCCATTCGTAAAGCAGGTGAGCATCCGGATCGTGTTCATTCCCGATCGCGATCCGCACCAGGCGTCCATCGCAGGCAAAATTGCCGGCGCGCGGAAAATCACAGTAGCTGCGCCCTTCGAACACGAAATCCCGCGAGCGGACCTGGATCACCTTGCGCGCCGCGCCCAGTGCGCGATGGTTGAAGGGCGCGTGCAAGAGTGTGAGGGTATCGCCGGGTTTGAGACGCTTCCTGAAGCTCGCGAGCGAGACGAGATTGGCGACCGGATTGGCCTTCCCGCGCCGGGCAGCGAGCGCCGCCCAGTAGGCCTGCCCGATGGCCACTTCCGCATAGAACGAGCAGCTCCAGTAATCCTGAAGCGGATTGGTGCTGCAAAAGCCGAAGCGCTCGATCTGATCGCGCACCGTCGTAATGAACGTCTCCTGCGCGTCGCGCGTGGACAGATCGCCCGGAGCGTCGAGAACTTCGGCCGTGATCTTGCGGCCGCCGGTAAATCGCTCGCTGCGAAGGGCGAAGCGGATTTCAGGGAAATGGCTCGCAAGGTGCGCCTCGATGCGGCGGCACAATGTGCCCAGGTCCTCGGACGCACGATAGAGGTCGCCCTGATAGTGGAAATTACCCTGCTCGTCATAGGGCGTCTCGCTGTAGAGGCGCGCGGGCGCCTCCACCGGTGTGGTGGATGCCATCATCATATCCTTTTCATTGGGGAGGGATGAGTGTCAGGCGCGGCCCGCGGCTACCCAGGCCCAGTACCCGAGCCGGGTGTCGTCATTGGCCACTTCGGCCTGCCAATCGGCGAGAGGGTATTCTGGATCCTCGCTCCAGCCATTGCGGCTATCAGCGGCGGAGGCCGCATGGGATTTTTGCGACAGCATGTCACTCAGCATGGCGTCCGTCGTCTTGAAGGCCATACCGTCGGCAAAGATCGCGCAGGCCCCGCCGCCAAATTTACCCACCTTGGGCCGAGAACAACTGCATGCCCATTCGAACCCGATGGGCGCCTGGCGCAAGGTATCCTGGCAGCAATGCCGGATCAGCTGCGCGAGTGCATCCGGCTGGAAGTCGGTCGTTGAGTACAGGAAGACGGTGGACACCTCCGGACGGTCTCGCGGGTTCTCTGCTTCGAAGTCCACGCCGAAGTCCGGAAAATCCGGATCCGCAAAGATGGCAAGAAACCCGCTCCACCGATCGTCCGGTTGGACCGGCGGAAATGCGGTCAAAAACTCGAGCGAAGGGCCATCAGGCGTGTCTTCGGCCATGAAAGCGTAGCTCGCCTCGAATGCCTCCTCGATCAGCGCCAGTTCGGCATGGGTGCAACTAAATGCGAAACTGCCCTGAATGTAGGATTCAGCCATTGTCCGTCTCCCCCATCACGTCGGCGTTGGCGGTGCCTCCCACGATGGTGATCGGCGGCGGCTGAAACGCCGCGTTGTCGAACCACGCTTCGATCGCCTCCATGGTCCCGAGCGCGCCAATCATGCTGCGGGCAAGGACGATCTCCTCGTTCTCGGTCATGTCGAACTGTGCGGGCGTGCCCGTTCCGGTAAAGACCACGCGCTCGGGGCCGAACACGCCGATGCAGCTGCCGGAATTGCGCACAAAGGCGATGCCATGGTCTTCGCAGAACTGCTCGGTCCACTCGAACATGCCGCCGGGCTGCGCATAGGCGAAGGCCGCGAGGGTCTCGCCGGGACGCAGCGATGTAGGATCGAGTGGTTCGCCTTCCCAATCGGCACGCCCGCCGTCGCCGTCAAGCGCGTCGAACAGGCCGGAAATACACGAATGAGGAATCACGCCGCCGATAAGGATCGACGCACTTGTCCGGTCAGCCATCTGGGTTCTCCATGTTTCAGGTTCAGAAATGTGCGCCCGGCCAACCGGGCGCACCTCCCCTCCCCCACTCCCTTCACGAACCTCGCGCGAGATGGTGTGGATGCCGAAGCTTGGTCAGCCTCGCGAGATCGCCGCCAGCACCTCTTCAGCCCGATCGCTGGGCACGAAAATGCGCGTGGTGTACTGGATGACCTCGGTGAAGCAGCCGTGCGCCTTGAGCCAGTCGCGGTCGCCGGGGGCCGCCCCGCGCAATTCCAGGCGGCGGCTGTTGTTGACGAAGACCGAGGCCAGGCGAACACCGTCGAGCCCGGGGACGGGAACACCGCCTTCGCTTCGCGCGGCAGCTATCAGTTCGGCCGGCGTCAGGCGCACTGATGCGGCAAGGCCAAACTCGGCCTGAAGCTTCTCGACGGCGGCAGGCATGACGATCCGGCCGAGCAAAGCCTCGCCGGACCTGTCAGTAATCCTCCGGACCCGAACATCGTCCGATGGAAGCTTGTGCCAGACCGGCAGCAGGAGCCCGGTTGCCAAGCTGATGGTCTCAACGTCGAGTTGGACCGAGGCTGCCGTCACTTCGGCCTCCCACAATGTGCGGAACGCATCCTGCTCGATCGGCTGCCAGTGGGTGTCCTCTAAGGCATGCGCGGACAGGCGTTCGCTTCCTGTGGGCCGGACCAGTTGGCACATGGGCACCGGGCGCCCCTCGTCATCGGTGATGGACCAGGAGGGAACGCGCAACGCGACCTTGCCCGAGCGGCCGTTGCGCAGCCAGGCAACGCCCTCGGTGCCTTCCCACATGCGCGTGAGCCGCGCCCATGACATGGTGCGCGGTTTGGTGTGAAGTTCGAGGCGCAGCAAACGTGTTTGCGCACCGGTGACGGGATCCGTGCGCAGGACCTGCTCGCCAAGCGGCTCAATCCGTTCGGCGACAATGGTCTCGACGCCCAGATCGAGCGTGCCCGCCTCGCGCGCGGCATCGATACGGGCCTGGATGAGGCCGCCATATTCCTCGAAAATGGCATTCTGCGCTGCGATCCTGAGCGCCAGAATGCGATTGAGCCAGCGCTGGATCGGAGGCAGACGTTCGAGCAGGGCGCCGCTGTCTTCCTCGACCAGTTTGAGACCGGTCATGTTCGTGAAGTCGGGAAGCGTCGTACTGGCAAGCTTGCCGGCGTGCAGCAGGTGATACCACTGGGTCAGGGCTTCGCGCGCATACGTACTTTCGAGGTTGTCGGCCGGATTGAAGAGGTTCTGCCCGCCGGTCTGGCGCTGGCCGCGCGTGAGAGCACCCAGGCTGTCGAGCCGCCGAGCGATGGTACTGATGAACCGTCGCTCGCCCTTGCAGTCGGTGGTAACGGGACGGAAGACTGGCGCACTGGCCTGGTTGGTGCGATGGGTACGCCCGAGCCCTTGAATGGCGCTTGCTGCTTTCCAGCCCGGTTCGAGCAGGAAATGAATACGGCGTTTCCCGGCGCTGCCGCAGCCGAGGTCCGTATGGTAAGAGCGCCCCGTCCCACCGGCATCGGAAAATGCCAGGATCGGCTTGCGTCCGGCCATGAAGGCTTCGCTGTCGGCTTTGCGCGCGCCGGTGCTGCGCGATTCCAGTTTCTGGTTGCCGTGCGGATCGAGGACGATGCGTTTTGTCCGGCCAGTCACTTCAGCGACCACATCTCTGCCAAAGTGGGCGATCAAGGCATCGAGCGCAGCGGGAATGGGCGGCATGCCGCACAGCTGCTCGATCAGATCGTCGCGCGCAGCTATAGCTTCGCGGCAAGGCACCGGCGCGCCCTGTTCGTCGACCATGAGCTCGGACCGCACGGTGCCATCGCTGGCCGTGAATACCCGCATCTGCCGGGTGGGAAAGGCATTCCTGAGGTAATCCACAAGCCCGTCCCTGGGCGATACATCCACGGCCAGATGCGCGCGTTCCTGCGCGGAGAGGCCTGACAGACGCCGCTCAAGGACAGCTTCCCCCGTCGTCACCAGTTGCACGACGGCGGCATGGCCGACCGCCACTTCGGCTTCGATCGCCCGGATCAGGCTCGGCATCTTCATCGACAGGAGCACCTGGCTGAAGAATCGCTGTTTGGCACTTTCGAAGCGGGAGAGTGCCGAACCCTTGACCTGCGCGTTCAGGGTATCGCCCGACATGCGATCGACGACGCCGGTGGCTTTCAGGGCCTCATCCAGGTGCCTGTGAATGATGCTCCAACTATCAGCATAGGCATCATAGATCGCGATTTGGTCCGGCGTCAGCTTATGTTCGAGGGCCTCGTATTCAACGCCGGAAAAGCTGAGAGCCCGGGCGGTATAGAGCCCCATGGCCTTCAAATCGCGTGCGACAATTTCCATGGCGGCAATGCCGCCATCTTCCATCGCTGCCATGAACCCGGCCCGGTCGCGAAAGGCCGTGCCCGGCCCCCATAATCCGAGGCGCGCGGCGTAGCACAGGTTCGCCGGATCGGTAGCGCCGGTCGCGGAGACATAGAGTACCCGTGCCCGCGGCAGGGCATGCTGCAATCGGACGCCGGCAAGACCTTGCTCGGAGCCTTTGGCCGCGCCGAACTCGGTCTCGGTTCCCGCTGCATTGGCCAGGGCGTGCGCCTCGTCGAACACCAGCATGCCTTCGAAGCCCTCGCCCAGCCAGGCACGGATTTGCTGGAGCCGCGAGGCCTCGTCGTGCCGCGAGGAGCGCAGCGTCGCGTAAGTCAGGAACAGGATGCCGCTCGCCATCGCAATCGGCTGGCCGAGCGGGAAGGCATCAAGCGGCTGGATATCGATGGGAAGGCCGCCCAGCGCCGCCCAGTCGCGGCGGGCATCCTCGATGAGGCCGGAGGCGAGCGAGATCCACACCGCCTTGCGGCGTCCCCGGTTCCACTGGTCGAGGATCGCAGCGGCGACTTCGCGTCCCTTTCCGACACCGGTGCCATCGCCAATGAAATACCCGGTGCGATAGACATGCCCATCCGCGGCTTCGGCCAGGTGATCGCCGGCCTCGTTGGGAATGAAGGTGCCAGGCAGATCGCGCTCGAACGCCTCGCCGGCCTGGATCACCGTTTCCAGTTGGGCATCGGAAAGCGCGGCAAGGGCGCGCGCCTGCAGCATGGGCCGATAGCAGGGGGCCGGCGGAAGGACCGAAGCCATGGCAAGCGATTCCACAAGCTGGTCGGGATGTGCAGCAGCTCCCGGGATTGCGATGCGGGAAAGCCGCCAGGGCACGTAGATGCCAACGGGATCGCCCGTTGGCAGCGGCGTCTCGCGGACAGAATATTCGAGCGGTTTAGCCGCATCATCGACGCGTGGATCTCGCCGGGGCACGGTACGACGCGGCGATGCGAGCCCCGAGAACAAGGGCGAGGCGGAAGGCCGCGCCGCGGCACGCACTGGCGGTTGCGGCAGGGCCGCCGCAGGTGGCGGTGTCGGCGGGAGATCGAACCGGGGCGGCAATGCCAGAACGACTGACAAGCCCTCTTCCAGCGAATGGACGGTGTGGCGCTCCACCGGCCCCGCCCAGCCCTTGTCGTAAACCAGCAAACGCACCGCGATGCTGGTGCCGTGTTTGGCGAAAGGACTGCCCAGGATCGTCAGTTCCACGCGCGGCGGCGCGGCTTCGGCCACTGCGGTGTAGCCCGCCGAGGCGCTGCCATCACAGGCGAAACCGGGCGGCATGATCGCCACGCAGCGTCCCCCATGAACGAGACGCAGAAGTGCCGAGCGCAGATGGCGCGCGCCGGCGTGCCGATCGTTGCCGCGCCCCTCGCTGCGGCTGAAAGGCGGGTTGATCAGAATGACCTCGGGTGAAATGCCAGCGGGCAGTTTGTCGTGAATGAATTCAGCATCGTGCGTGGTAACCTCGCGGTCTAGCACCCTGCCCAGCAATGCAGCGCGGCCGGGATCGCGTTCGTTGAGCAGCAGCCGCGCACCGGCCTGTGCCGCATGGGCCGCGAGCATGCCTGTCCCCGCCGATGGTTCGAGCACGAGGTCCGACGGGACAATCCGCGCGGCTTGGGTGGCAAGCCAGGCCAGGGCTAGCGGTGTGCTGAACTGCTGCAGATCGATCTGGGTCTCGGACCGGTAGGTCTGTGTCGGCAAGCTCTTCTGGACAGCGAAAAGCGCAGCGAACACGGCACGGGGATCATCACCATGCCGTGGCTCCCAGTCCTTGTGACGCAGCAGCAGGATCTGCCCGGTCTCGAGTGCATCATAGGCATCGCGCATCGACCAGACGCCATTGGCATCCGTTGCGCCGAACGTCTCGGCCATCAGCTGCGTGAGATTTTTCCGGGAGACGGGCTGAGACCGTGACAGTCTATCGGCCAACACCCTGGCAACGCTGAGCAGCTTGTCGGCCTTGGTGGTGCCGGCAGCGCCATGGGCCCCGGCGAGATTGAGAAGCGGCAGGTTCATCGAGGTGATCCTTGGGTAAATCAGGCGGCTCTTCCGCCACCTTGCCCGTCCCTCCTTTCCCCCTCGGTCCGTGTGAGCGGGACGCAGGAAACGGGGCCACGACATGATCGTCACGGCCCCGTGAGGAGGGTTCAGTCGAGTTCAGGCGGCTGCGGCGATCGGATCGCTGTCATCCTCGTCTGCCGTGTTCGGGTCCGTTTCCATGTCGCGACCGGTTTCCATCTCCGGCTCGGTACGCGCCACAGCGGTGTCGTTGTCGTCCGATGCCAGATCGGCGCCGGCCGCAGCATCGAGTGGCGCAAAGCGCATGGCATCGGGCAGCCAGGCCAAGGCTCGCTCCTTGATCTCGGTCTCGACCAGGATGTCGCCGGCAAACAGCTTCTCGGCCGACGCTGCAAGGTCGTGCTTCTTCGAGGCCCCGTAGCGCTGACGAAGTTCGCCGCCGCCAACTTCGTCAAACAGATCAAGGATCGCCGGCTTGGTGATGCGATCGAAGTAGGTGCGGGCCGTAGGCCGCCACCAGGCCGCGACATCGATATCCAGCTTCGTGCCCAGATGGTCGATAAAGGCACTGCCCGTTGCACCGCCTGGTACGGCGTCGATCGTGCGCGCTACCGCCCAGCCCAACCAGGCCGCGATGGCTTCCTCGGGCAGAGCGCAGAAAGCATCGTAGCGCATACGAACATCGTCGTGATCGCACCAACTGCGATCGAGGGCCCCCTCGATCCGTGCCCATTCCTCGCCCGCCTGCGTGCCGCTCTCGAAGTTGGCGACGCGGGGGCTTGGTACGCGGGCGCGCAAATCGCTGGCGAGTTCCATTCCGCTGTAGAGCCGGGTTGCCGCATCGGCCATGATGAAGGTCCCGAGATCGAGCGCGAAACGCGGATCGCTCGCGACATGAACCGCCAGCATCTCCGTCTTCATCATGGCCAGTTCGTCGATGAGACGCTGGCTGTGCGCGGGCCTGGATGCGGCATCCGCCTGAGCGTCCTCACCATCCTCGTCCTCGCGGTCATGGCCCTCCAAATCATTGGCATCGCCGATCGGCTCATCGACCGGTGCGACGTAGAGCTGCTCGTGAACCCTGGGCTGGCCGTCGCGGCCAATCACCACATAGGCGAGCGACGACGCCTTCTGCGCGTCAGTGAGGATGGGGACCCGATTCTGGATCGCTTCGTATTCCGCCTCGAGCGCCTGGACGCGGGCTTCATCATCGGCGGTGTAACCCTCACCGTCCTCGTCGGCGGCCGTCTCTTCGATGGCCTCGATCTCGGACTGGATCGCCTCGCAGCGCGCTTCCTGCTCCTCGGTGAGCGGCGGCAGTTCGCCCTCGACATGGCGCAGGGCATAGGTCTCGGTGTAGGGTATGTGCGAAGCTGGAACCGCACGGATCTGGGCGTAGCCTTCACGTGTCCGGATCGCTTCAGCGGCGGCGGTAAGCTTTTCTTCTGCGAGGTGATCGAGGATATCGCCGTCGATCCACATCTCGCTTTCCTCGTCGGAAAAGAGATCGGCATCGATCCGGCCGCCAGAGGCAACGTAGGCTTCGCGGCCCACCAACAGCGACTTGGGGTCGCTCCCGCGATAGCCGCCCGAGGCAAGCTGGCGGCGGATTTCGCTGAGGTTGCTGCGGTAGTAGCCCTGCCCCAGTTGCTCGAATACCGAGGCCTGGCGTGCGGTATCCGACGTGCTGGCGTAGGCCATGGCAACATCGAGCGTGATCTCGCCTTCGCGCAGGGCTTCGAAGACCGGTTCGGCGAGGTTGGCTAGCCGCAGGCGGCCAAGCACGAAGCGTTCAGTGAGACCGAAACGCTTGGCGATGTCTGCGGGCGTCTTCTTCTCGGTCTCGATGATATCCTGGAACGCGCGGCAGGCATCGGCAGGCGACATCGAGAGTTTGAAGAAGTTCTCCGAGAGGCTGATCTCGATGGCATCGTTGGCGTCGGCCACGACCAAGACCGGAAGCTCGGTATCGGTGGGCAAGTCGCCCTTTTCGATCGCGCGGTGAACGGCATCGAGACGGCGGCCACCGGCAGTGATCCGATAGTGGCCCTTCTTGCGCGTGACCGGAAGGCCAATAAGGTTCTGGATCACCCCGCGTTCCACGATGTTGGCCTCGAGCTGGGCATCGGCCTCGGGATCGCTTGTCTTGCGCACGTTGCTGGGCGACTTCGTCAGTTTTGAGGCCGGGACGAAGATGATGGGCTGGGACATGGATATTCTCCTGGCGGACGAGGCCCGACCATTCAGGCCGCTTGCCGCGTCCCTTTCACCACTCCCTTCCTCCATGCGCGTAGCGCGTCATTCCAGTCGTTGAAGGGCGCAGGCGGCCAGATCGTCTCGATGGCGCGGCCTGGCACGACATGGGCCTCGCTGGCCTTGGCGGCACCGATGCGCCCAGCCCGGTCGGCGTCGGGCAGCAGGATCAGGCGGGTGACGGTTTCCGGCACGGCGACGTGAGGAAACCGTTCACTGCCAAGCGTTGCCCAGACAGGGAGACCCAGCAGGATCATGGCCGAAAGGGCCGATTCCACACCTTCGGCAAGGCCCAGCACTTCAGTCGCCGGCGCGAGGATGACAGCGCCTCGGCCCGGTTGGGCAAGAGAGCGGCGCGGATGGGCAAGGTCACGGGCGCGGCGCGGTTCCTGCGTGTCGAGGAATGTCCGCTGGAGCGCGACGAGGCGGTCATCTTCGTGGATTGCGGCGAGCATGGCGGGACGAAACACAGCTAGCTTACCTCGCCCAAGCGGCGTTCGGGGGTGATACCGCAAGACAGGCGGCGTCTGCGGGATCGCGCGGCGGCGGAGGTAGGTCTGGGCGGGTGTTCCCGTGATCGGTAAGGCCTCGTCCCACAAGTCCTGTGCACGGCGTCGAAGCCAGGCCGGGCTGAGGGGCGAGCTGGGTGATCCGGCGAGCCTCTCGCCATCGGCAGGGATGCTCATGTCGAGACCCCGGATTGCCCGCATGACGTCGATGGTCTCGCAGCCTGCAAAGCATTTGAACAACAGGGCCTTCTTGCCGACACGAACAGACAGGCTGGGCGTGTGGTCATTGTGCGCCGGGCACCGACACATTCCGCCGCTCGGCGACCAGATCCCGCCAAGGCGTTTAACGAGATTGGCCGCCTCGCTTTCCAGATCTCGATAGGGGTGAAAGATGGACGATGTGGGCATGGCTGCTCCTCGACAGGAACATGCCCTTCTCCTCACCTCCTCCTGCGCTTCACTGTCCGGTTCGCCAGCCGGTGAGTTCCTGCCGCAGGTTGGCCGACCTTGCAGCAGCCGTCGTTTTTACACCCAACTCGAGCGCCCGTGAAATACAAGCGCCCAGCAGGCCGATCGTGACCGACCTGCAGGGCTTCGGGGATTACTCGGACTTGCCGCGCCGATCTGTCGCTTGCCGGCAATTCAGCGATAGGCCGGTGTCAGCGTCTTGCGCTCCTTGCGGGCAGGCTTTGCCTTGGGACCGTCCTCGGACACCGCAGCCCTACCACTCGATTTTCTGGATCGGCCCTTTGTCGCCTTGGCCGCAGCAGTTGCAGCGACTGGACCGGCTTCGGTGGCCTCGGATGCTTCGACCGGAGCCGGAGTTGCTGTGGCATCGGCCGAAGTGGGCTCCGCTGCCGGTTGCCTTGCCATGCGCCGTTTGGGAGCTGGCTTTTTGGCTGCGGCCTTCTTCGGCGTTTCGACTGCCTTTGCCGTCTCTGTCTGCGGTGTGGTCTTTACCTCAGGTGCCGGTGCCGGGCTGGCGTTCGGAGTTTCCGGAAGTGCCGGGACGGCATCGGCAGCACTTACCTGTGCGGCATTGGCTGCGGCGCCCTTAACGCGAGTTCGCCGGGCGGGCGCTTTCGGGGCAGCAGCGGTTTCCGCGCCGACAGCCTTCTTGGGCGAATCCGCCTTCTTCTTCGAGGTGTTCTTGCTTGGAGCTGCCTTCGCTTTGACCGGCTTGGCAACTTCTTCTTTAACTGCAGGTGCCGGTGCATCCGCGGGCTTGCTCCCTTCACCGACATCCTTGGAACTGGCATGCATTCTGGTCGCCAAATCGCGACGAAGCTCGGCATAGGCCGGCGCGACCATTGGATAATCATCGGGCAGATTGAAACGAACTCTGTATTCGGACTCGGTCAGACCATGCTTGGTCAGGTGACGCCTCAGCATCTTGAATTTCTCGCCTGTGATCAGCGAGACGATGACATTCGGATCGGCCAGCGATTCCTCTATCGACACCGCAGGTTTATTGGCAGCTAAAGCCTTTGGCGCGGGCTTGGGTGCCGAGGCTTTCGCTTTTGTGGCCTTTGCCGGTGCAGCCGGTGTTGCCGCAGGCTTTGTTTCAGGCGCAGGTGCGGCCTCGAGTTCCGCAACAATCTCGGCCTGCTTGCCTGTCAGCTTGACGGTTTCTCCAGCCTGAACTTCAAAGCCGGAAATCGCCTTGAATACATCGCCCAGCAATGTCGGCAGTTCGGCAGCGCTGAGTTTGTTGTTGTTCACAAAGGCCGTGACCAGATCAAGCGAAGCACGGCGCGCGTCAAAGTCGTCCATAACTGTCCATCGGGAAATTTGGTGCAAGGGGCGGTGATCCCGTGCTGCCCCGCGTCACGTTGAATGTCAAATTGCGGCGTCCCTGGCCGCCATCAGTGCCAGAATTTTCGGGTTCGGCAATGCGGTATTTATGGAACGACGGAACGTAGACCGGTAACAGGAAGCCGTGAACACACTTCCTTTCAGTCAGATCGGGATCGTCGGAACCGGCAGGGTCGCACGAGCACTTGCGCTCGGTCTGCAAAACCATTCATCGGCGCCTCTCATGGTATGGGGACGCACACCTGCGAAGTGCTGCGAGGCGGTTGGACATCTTTCCCACGCCCAGGCTGTCAGTTCACTCTCCGATATCGTGGATGCTTGCGACGTCGTTGCCATCGCGGTTGCCGATGATGCGATCCCGGAAATCGTTCGCGCGATCACCGAGGCCGGGGCGCTGAGCCAAGCCCCGCTCGTCTTCCATGTCAGCGGCGGAAGCGGGACAGCGGTGCTTGAACCTCTGCGCCAAATGGGCGCGCAGACGGCGGCGATCCATCCTGCCATGACATTCACGGGCGACCCGAAACTTGAGTTGGAACGCATGGCCGGCTCGCGCTTTGCGGTCACCGGATCAAGCCCGGAAAGCTCCCAAATTGCGCAATCCATCGTGGAAGCGCTGGGCGGAATTTCCGTCGAGGTCCCGGAAGCTCATCGCGCTCTTTATCATGCCGCGCTGTGCCACGCCGCGAACCATCTCGTTACCTTGTTCGCCGGTGCGTCCCATGCTCTGCGCGCCGCAGGTGTAGAAGATCCTGCAGGTCTGCTTGCGCCACTGGCATGCGCAGCCCTGGAAAACAGCATCGCAAATGGATTTGACGCGCTATCGGGACCCGTATTGCGTGGAGATACGGAGACTATCCGTCGCCACCTCGCGGCACTGGAAGGCGATTGCCCCGAATTGCTCCCCACCTATCGCGCCATGGCGCTCGCCACTGTCGAAGAACTCGAACGCCGCGGCGACGCGTTCGACCGATCTAATTTGCTCAACCTTCTCTGCAAATAGCGACATCTCTCTTTGAGATGACGAACGCAGCGGTGATGGCCTACTCCCTGCGATGAAAATCAGAGCGAGTTGGAGGCCGCCGCCTCACCTCCGGTTGGGTCCGAACGTGATGTTCCGTGGCGCTAGTTTCCTGAAATGCCTGTTTTTCACATTTTTAATTACGCTCTTCCTTTGAGAACCGCCTTCCATCCGATAAACGAACAAATGTCGAACGCAGAGGTATGTGGGTAGCGCAATGCAAGAAAACGATCAGCGCGGACGCATCGTATCCGAGGGGCGAAAGTTGGCGACTGATGTCCTTTATTCCGAGAAGGCCCATTTCGCTGCGGCGAGCCGGTGGCGCTATTGGCAGTTCTGGCTTGGCATAAGCGCAGCAGCGCTGGCCGCACTCGCTGGGGCGAGTTTCCTTTCCAAGGTTTTCGACCCAGCCGTACAGGAATGGCTGCCAGCGGTGCTGGCATTCATGGCTTCATTGATCACGACACTGTCGACGATCCTGAAACCTGATCAGGTCTGGGAGAAACATCACGCTGCCGGGGTGGACTATGGCGTTCTACGCCGGCGGATCCGTCATTTCATCCAGATTGAAGCCCAAGACACCAGTGCAGATTGCACAAGGCTGGGTGACGCTCTCTCCACGTTAGAGGCGGAAGTCGCGGTGGTTCAAAAGCGGTCACGGCCAATACCGCGCTACGCGCATAAGCAGGCATACAAGAGCATTCACGCCGGTCACGCCGACTACACAGACGTGGAACTCGATGCGGCAACGGGACCGATCGCATGAAGCACGTCGAGCATTTTCGCAACTTCCTGAAGGATACGGTCAACCTCAATCAAACCAGGATCACTGATCTCGAAAATTCCACCGGAGCAATCGAACGCTTTATTCGCCAGAGCACGTGGGAACCGACGATCAAACGGTTTGCGGAGCAGGGTTCCTGGGCTCATGACACGATCATCAAGCCGGTCGACCAAGGTGAGTTCGATGCGGACCTCCTGGTCATGGTGGACCCCGTCGATGGCTGGACGGCCGAAGATTACGTCAAAACGCTCGGGAAAACTCTCAAGGAAAGCAGCACTTACGGCGAAAAAACGAAAGTCTGGGATTATTGCATCACCGTCACTTATGCGAAGGAGCATAAGGTTGATGTCGCGCCCTGTGTCGTTGAACGCATCTGGGCCAATACTCTCGAAGTCTGCAACAAAAAGCACGATGAATTCGAAGAGAGTCGGCCGGAAGAATACACGCAGTGGCTAAAGGACAGGAATGCAATCTCGGGAACCAACTCGTTCCGGAAGGTGACGCGCCTCGTAAAATACCTGCGAGACATCAAACTGACTTTCAGCTGCCCTTCAGTGATTCTCACGACACTACTGGGCAATCACATCCATGATTGGGACAAGGGCAGCAGCAGCTTCGCCGATGTCCCGACGGCCCTCAAGACCCTTATGGGGCGCCTCGATGACTGGCTTCAGGCAAGGCCGGACAAACCGCAGATACCCAATCCCAAATTGCTCGGCGAAGATTTCGCGGCGAACTGGCCAGAAGCGAAGTACGAAAATTTCCGCAACAAGATCCAGCGCTATCGGACCTGGATCGATGAGGCCTATGATGAGCCGGACAAGAACGAGAGCATAATCGCTTGGCGCCGGGTTTTCGGACCCGAATTTGCCAAGGGCGTCACTGTCGAAGTTAAAAAGAGTCTCAGTGAAGCGACCGCTTTGGCACGAGTGCTGGCATCGGATGCTGCGTACAACCATGACCTGGTTCGCGATGTGCGGCTCTATGGCGCTGCCATCGTCCCGGCATCTGTCAGTCATCCTGATCATCAAGAACCTGCCGCATGGCCCATAAGCGCCCGGCCGTGGATCGATCTTTTGATTACGGCACACCATCAGCGTAAGCGAAGTTCGGCGGGCAAAGCGGTACAATCTGGTGAGGTCCTCGCCCCCAGAGGCGGATTGCTCTTTCGTGCATTTGCTTTTGGCGGCCAATCGTTCCCCTCGGATTGCCACATCAAATGGCGCATCACAAACACCGGAATTACAGCCATGATTGCCAAATGCGGTAGGGGTGATTTCTATTCCTCAGAGAAGGGCAATACCCGTTGGGAGCCATTGGCGTACCACGGCGTGCATGTCGCCGAAGCATTTCTGATCTCAGCGGACGGCGCGCTGCTAGGACAAAGTCGTCCATTCCATGTTGTGATCGACTAGCCAGTCAGAGCCGGGAGGGGAAATGAGCAAGAACATCCTGATTTTTTCGGACGGTACCGGCCAATATGGTGGTATCCGCCCGGATCAGCGCCTGTCCAATATCTACAAGATGTACCGTGCCATGCGGCCGGGAACCCAGACCGGCATCAGCCCCGCTGAACAAGTCGCTTACTATGATCCCGGCCTGGGCTCGGGCGAACTCGGCGGTCGATTGCGCAACATCCTCGCCTCGGCATTCGGTACCGGCATCAGCGAAAACATTGTCGATTGCTACGAAGCGATCATCAAGAATTATGAAGACGGCGACCGCGTGTTCATCTTCGGCTTTAGCCGCGGCGCGTATACAGCCCGCTGCATTGCCAACGTCATGAATCTGTGCGGCGTACCGAGGAGCGGGGAGAACGGTAATCCACTACCCGCCGGCGGCATAGCTCTGCGAAAAATTGCCGAAGAGGCCGTGTATAAGGTCTACGAGCATGGATCGGGACATTCCCGTGCCGAGTACGAGACAGAGCGAGAGGAGCTCGCACGCAGGTTCCGCGAAAAGTATGGAAGCCGGGGCACCGGCTATTCTGGCGAAGCCCAAGGGAATGTCGCTCCTGCCTTTGTGGGCGTGTTCGATACCGTAGCGGCACTCGGCACCGTCATCGTCAGGCGTATCCTTGGGCTCCTCTTCGTCGTTAGCCTCGCGCTGGTCGCGAGCGCGTGGGGGTTCGATTGGGCGGAGCCGTGGAAATTGCTCGCGCACGTTCCTGCGGGGTTCTTCCTTATCAGCCTTCTTTGGGCTTCGAAGAAGCAGTTCAAGTACATTCGTAATCCGCCGCAGGGAGGGCGGCTCAGTTGGCACTTTGCTGCATGGAATCTTAAGAACTATGACCGGTTTCTCGACAGCAGTGTTGGCTATGCGCGGCACGCCCTGTCGATTGATGAGAACCGCAAGCGCTTCCCGCGCGTCGGTTGGGGGTTGCGCAAGGATACAGATGAACAGGATCGCGGCGATCTCGCCTGGCTCAAGCAAGTGTGGTTTGCGGGGAACCATTCCGACATCGGCGGGAGCTACCCTGAGAACGAATCTCGCCTCTCCGACATTTCGCTACAATGGATGCTTGACGAATTGCGATCGATACCAAACCCGCCGTTGATCGATGACAGGTTCGTGCGCACCTTCCCCGATGCCCTCGGTCTGCAGCATGATGAAGTGAAAGCCAGCCGTGAACTTTGGCCGCGCTGGTGGCCTCGCTGGGCTCGATTTGGCTGGAAGGAGGAAAGCCGCAGCATCCATCCCGAAGCTGTATTGCATGATACGGTTCTCACGCGCCTTCATGCGCCATCAGTGGGACAATATGACACAATGGCCCCTTACCGCCCTATTGGGCTCCAGCGCCACCATCAGGCATCGAAGTTTTTCATCTAAAGAATTTTCAGGTAACGTATTTACTCTAATTTCCAACGCATAAACACTGCAAATACAAACAAACTTATGCCGATTTATTGTCATAATTGTTCGTTCTTGTATTCGGCTACGACGTAATGGCGATGAACATTTTAAGTAAATTTCGCGCCTATATCGATGCAATATTTTCGGACAAGGTCATATTAAGGGGGAAATCTCTTGATAACCGAGATTAAGATTGTCGACGTGGCGACCTACCCGGCCACTGGTGAGCGGCTGACGGACCTTAAGAAGGTGAACTACTTGTTCGGCCACAATGGCTGCGGCAAGACGACAATCTCTCGCGCGGTTCACGACCCGTCGATCTGCGCGGGATATACCGTCAGTTGGCGCGACGGACGCGAGCTTGCGACGCTGGTTTTCAACCGAGATTTCGCCGATGCCAGTTTCGGGGACCAGATGCAGGGCATCTTTACGCTCGGCGAGGATTCGACCCGGGCGGTGGCGGAGATCGAGCGCCTTACGGACGAGATCGCTGGAATAGATAACGACATGCTCAACCTGCGCCGGAATCTCGTTGGAGAGGACGGCACCGGCGGCCGCGAGGCCGAACTCGCGGCGGCGCGCGCGGCGCTGACCGAGGCGTGCTGGAAGTCGCAGGTCGACCACAAGGACGCGTTCATGGGCGCCTTCACCGGCTTCCGTGGCAAGAAGGGCGACTTCTGCACGAAGCTGCTGTCCGAGGCAGAGGGCAACACTTCGGAGTTGAAGACGCTGGACGCCCTGACGGCGGAGGCGGCGACCGTCTTCCAAGATGCCGCGACGCCGGAGATCGCGATCGCTCCGATTTCCTTCGATCGCTTTGCGGGTCTGGAGGCTTCTCCGATCCTCGCTCGCAGCATCGTGGGCTGCGACGACGTGGTCGTGGCCGCTCTCATCGGTCGCCTTGGCAACAGCGATTGGGTCAAGCAGGGCGTTGGATATCTGAACGAAGCCGACGGCCCATGCCCATTCTGCCAGCAACCAGCGCCCGTCGGACTGCTTGATGAACTCAACGCGTTCTTCAACGAACAGTATGAGGCTGATCTCGCCTCGATCGACCTTCTCGCGGCCTCGTATGAACAAGCCGTCAATGCCGTCGTCGCCAGCATTGACGCCCTCGTTGCGGCGCCACATCGGTTTATGGACGCGGCGGTCCTCGGCGAACGCGCCGCGGCGCTAAAGACCGCTTTCGAACTCAACATCGAACGCATCACGGCGAAACGGAAGGAGCCGAGTGGTGTAGTCGAGCTCGACGCTACGGCCGAGCTGACGGCTGCGATCACCGCCCTGATCGCGGCCGCGAACGAGGCGACCGAGCAGTATAACGCCACCATCCGCAACCTCGCGAGCGCAAAGTCGGCGCTAACCGCGCAGATATGGAGGTTCGTCGTCGAGGAACGACGCACGGATCTCGACACCTACAAGACCACGGCCGACAATCTTCAGCGCGCGATCGACGGTATGCGTGGCAGCATCACCCACAAGACCACGCGGCGAGCGGACCTGAGACGCCAACTCTCCGCGATCGAGGAGACGATCACCAGCGTCCGCCCGACGGTCGATTCCATTAATCGGATCCTCGGCCAGTATGGCTTCTCCAATTTCCGCCTCGAGGTAGCTGGCGAGCGCGGCGACATGTATCGCATCGTGCGACTGGACGGGAGCGAGGCGGCACACTCCTTGAGCGAGGGCGAGCGTTCTTTCATCACCTTCCTCTACTTCTATCACCAGCTAGCTGGCAGCACCTCGAGCACAGGCACCGCGGTCGATAAGGTTGTGGTATTCGACGATCCCGTCTCGAGCCTCGACGCCGACGTCCTGTTTGTGGTCAGTGCGCTGATCCGGAAGGTCATATCCGATGTGCGGGAGAATGTAGGCAACGTCCGCCAAGTGTTCGTGCTCACGCACAACATCTACTTTCACAAGGAGGTCAGTTTCGACCGAGATCGCCGCGGCCGGGCGCGGCCATTCGAGTCCTTCTGGATCGTGCGGAAGCGCGAGAATGAGTCCTCGCTCACCCACTACGATTACAACCCGATCAAGACCTCATACGAATTACTGTGGGATGAGGTGCGCAATCCGAATCGACCAAACCTCACGATCCAGAACACGATGCGCCGGATCGTCGAGAACTATCTAACCGTCCTGGGGGGGCTGAAGCAGGACGAGATCGTCGCACTTTTTGAAGGGCGCGACGCCCAGATCTGCGCTTCGCTGTTCTCGTGGATCAACGACGGATCACACAGCTCGCACGACGATATTTACGTCGCCGTCGATGACAATGCCGTGCAAGGCTACCTGCGCGTGTTCAGAGAGGTGTTCGAGCGCACAGGGCACGGCGCGCACTACCGGATGATGATGCGCATCAGCGAGGACGATTCGGAAGGTGGCGGAGTGGCTGCGACACCTGTGGGCGCAGTCAAGGCTCCTCCCGTTACACCTACCCCGCCTACCCCAGCTCCCGAGCAGCCAGTGGCTGGATAGCCGATGGACAGCCCGGTCTCGATCGATAGGGCGTGGTGGGAGCATCTCACCCCAACACCGATGCACAAGCTGCGCGGGGAGGTCGAACGGCGGCTGCGTGCCTGGTGCAAGACGGACTACGGCAAGTTCTGGTTAAGCAGCACGCGGGCGCCAGGTGGCGTGATCAGGATCAACGCAGGCGACGCCATCCCGGATTTCCACTTGGTCGCGATGCGCAACGGCTTGAAGTTCATTGCGCCGCAGAAGCGCATGCGCGAGGGGCACCGAAGCGTGTCGATCGGCACGAATGAATATAGGTCCGGTAAGCCTCAACAAGCCGGTGGGCTCATGCTATCGCCCGTGATCCGTCTCGACCTCGTGACCGACCCGGCGCTCATGGGTGCAGCGCGCAGGTTTGACATCGATATGCCCTCCTCAAGTGTGACTGAACCGAGCATCCTGTTCTCGGCACCTGCGCACATCCTCATTGCGCCGAATGGCTGGCCAAAGAAGTCGTTCGTCCTCTACCAGCATATCTTCGGCGAGGGCTGCTCCTATCCCGTCGATGGCTACTTCTACGTCGGCATCACGACGCGTAGCTGGAAGACCCGCTGGGCCGAGCATCGGCGCGCGATGCGCAAGGGCAGCAACCTGCTGTTCCACCGCAAGCTGCGGGAGGAACTGGATGCCAAGCGGGTGACCTACATCCACCACAAGGTGATGGCCGTTACGACCAACGTCGAGGCGCTTTACGAAGCGGAGGAAGCGCTGGTGCGCGGTCATTGGGACGACACCAGGCGGCTAAACATGATCCCAGGCGGTCGGGCCGGCTACCGCTACTAGCGGCGCGCTGGCCTAGTCGACCCAAGTCCGGAAGATGTGCCCGACGATCGAGACCGGACGGTGTCCAATTGGCTGGAGAAAAATTACGACCCTCCTCTCCCATTAACTTGAGCGTGAGTGACCAGAACGGCGTATTTTGGTAATAACCTGACCATCTCTGCACGGCCAAAGTTGACGGACGGAATTCGATTAACAGCCAGTCTGAACTTGGGAATCGAAAATTGGTTGCTGAGCGACCGACAAGGTGAAGGGTTTCGGGCGCTTGCGCACGAAAGCCTCCCATGCAGGAACCCGCGGGCCCGACAGGCTGGGCTATGGGGATTTACGCGTTGGTGTGGTCTGGCGGGTTGAAGTGTGCGCTTTGATGGAGGCACCACAGCAGCGCAGCGGTGGTTGTCTGGATGCACCGGAGATGTGTTTGCCGGGCTGTCGACGATGATGCCAGGAGCAGACGCTCGAGCGCGGCATGGTTCCATCTTCGATTTCCCGATGACGACCGATTGAAGGCTGACTGCTTCTGGAAAATCAATCACGCATAGCGGTCGCTAGCGTGCCAGTTGAGGAATCGTTTTGATGGGGTAGCGGAAGATCGTTATTCGCGCTGTGCAGTGCGAAGGCCCAGCTTAGGTTTTGCAACCCGCACCGGTGGCGCAGTCTCCAGAACAGGCGCCGTCTGCCGATGGATGATCTCCACCGGTGAGAATGCCGCGCGCAGTTTCGCATCGTTGAAGAAGGGGCGTATCGCGTCGATGTCGCGTTCGCTTACTGGCGGCTTACGGTTGCCGAGCGCGACGTAAAGCGATTGGACGGTCAGGGAAACCGTTTGCTGAGGATTATCGACATCACTGTCGAAACCATCAGGCATGACTCCCATGGCATCATCGTGCATCCGTGTAACGTCGATCATCAGCGTTAGGACATCGGCGTCGTTGCGCTCCACCCGCCAAGACCTCAATAGACTCCATAGGAGATAATCCTCATTGTAGCGGACGATTTGACGCTCGGACTTTTTGGCGGCTGCTTCAGCAACAAGAGCTTTGATTCGCTCTACAGGGAGATGGGCGGAAGCTGCTAGGGCTACGCTTCCGTCCTGTCCGCCGCGCGCATGAAACAATATTCGTGACAGCGCGTAGAGAATAGCCGCCTGAACTTCGCGATCGGCGTCGCGCGCGGCAAGGAGCATGTCCGCGAGGACTGGGAACGTGTTCCGTCCCCGGTGAGCGAAATCCTTGGCGCCTGTCCGCATGAAGAATGCCAACCAGACCAGCCAGGGAGAATCGGGAACCGCCGGCAACGTCCCATCAACTGCTTTTGCCAGTTGAATGAAAAGATCGAAGCCGGCGAGAGGTACGCGATATGCGCGAGCACTGGATAACGCATCGAACCATTTCAGCGCGCGTTCCCGTCGTTCCAAATTCACATTCGCACCGGCCACAACGAACTCGATAACTTCAGGCGTCACTGCGGATGTCAGCGTCTGGAGCCAGTTGGCACCATAGCCGCCGCGCTGGAGAAGGTCGGTTTCGATCAGATACTCGGCTGCCAGAAACTCCTGAATCGAGCGGTGAAAATAGATTGTCTGCGCGCCTTTCTCGATAAGGCAGCCTTGAATCAGTTCTCGGCGCATTTCCTCCTTCTGGAGCGAATGGCTGATGTCGCGAGCAGCTTCGTCGCATAGGGATTGGGGGATATCGTTAAGGGTAGTCGTCGATGCTCCCCCTCGTTCCCACAGCCACCAGGCAAGGCTCGCATTGAACCGGCGCCTGACCTTGATTGGAAAATCCTTGTCACGCCCGCGTTTCTCCAGTTCGCGCAGCAGAAGATAATGCACGAAGCTGTCGAACAGCTCATAAACCGACATATCGGTACGGAGCTGGTCAGAGTGCGCGGCGATCTCGCACAGCATCTGTGCATGGACAGGCCGTTCGAGAAGCTGATCAAATCGGCCTGAGACCAGTTCAGCCACGCGCTGCTCGACCCATTTGGGATCGGTGGCGGGACCGTCCTGTTCCTCTGCCGCTCTGATCGGGAAGTAGCGCTCGACATAAGATCGTGCTTCATCAGGTGTGAAGCCACGAATCTCGACATGCCGATAGGCCCGCCGCCCCGGCGTCGGAACCGATCGGCCCGCTGGAGTGGTCTCGACGCCATCTATGACGGCCTTGAATTCCACATCATCATGAAAGGCGGTGTCGCGGCCGAGCACGAGGATGCGGGCATCGCCCTGATCCAGCTTCATGAGTTCGGCGAGGACGGTCTGAAACTTCGATGGGGTCAGACCATGCTTCATCTCGTCGAAGCCATCGTAAATGACGAGAAAGCGGCCGTTGCGATTGAGGGCAGCGAAGGTGTCGAAATGATAGCCAGGGACGCGATGCTGGCTGGCTAATACCTTGCCCAGCAGGCCTTCCAGGGACTGCTCATCTGCAATCTCGCCGAGACGCACCAATATGGGGACGCGCGCCGTGGGGTCGTCGAGTGCTCGTGCGGCCATAGTGGCAGCCAGATGGTTGGCGAATGTCGATTTGCCTTTGCCATAAGGGCCAAGAACAAACAGCGGCGGTGCGTCCTGCTCGGCTTGCCATGCCTCGACAAAGGCGGCCAGATCCTCACCAGTGGCGGTCTCCGGCGGGACATAATATTCGGCAAGCCGGCTGCGCTGGTGCGCTTCGACAAGTGCCTTTAGATAAGGGTCGAGCCGCATCAGACGCCGCTGTAGTTCGGCGAACGTCATGGCCTGAAGCCCGCGTTGGCTCTGTGCGGCCTTCCGGCCTTCCGGCGTGATCGGGCCTTGCGAGACGAGCCATGCCTGATCGATCGTGTCATTCGAGATCAGCGGCCCATAATCATAGGCAAACTGGCTGCATTCCCCGAGCTTCAGACTGCTGGAATAGGCTTTCGTCTCGAAGGCGTAGCGCTGTTCGCCCGCCACTTCGTCGCGCAGCCAGACTGCGGATACGTCGGCATTCTTGTAACCGAGCTGGACTTCGGTCTCCGTGTGAGAAAAACCCGCCGCGCGGAGGAGTTGGGCAACGGCATCGCGAAAGGCATTTCCCTTTTGCGTCGTACTCATCGGCGCGTCTCGCTCATAACCGCCACCAGGGATAAACGGGCAGACCATCGCGCGTGGATCGCATGCCAACAATTTCATCTGAAATCCGGTCGTCGATCTGCGTCAGTAATTCCTGCTCGCGGCCCAGAATATTCTGTCGCTGCTCCACACCGTGCTCCCACTGCAACTGCTCTCGGCAATCCAGGAGCGCTGCCCGTTCAGCCATCACTTTCGGATGGTGGTAGAGCCAGTGCAGAAATGGCAGTGCATCGCCTGTGCCATGCCAGAGTTTTCCATAATCACGCACATAATCGCTAGCGATATCTGGCATGGCGTAATTGGAGCTGTGCCATATTGACAGCGGCTCTGGATCGGGATGTCCGCAGAGAATGTCCGCGATATAGAAGTTCGCGGCAAATGCCCGGCGTAACTGGGTGGCGGCAGCGACATATTTGTTTTGCTTGAGACGCAGGAGGCCCAGATCATACGCACAGGGCGGATAGTGTTCGGCCCAGCTTTCCAGCAGGAAACCAGCCTTTTCCGGTTCGCGGTTCCGCAGATATTCCGATCCCAGCAGGTAACGGACGCCCTGATTATCATCGGGATTGAGCGAAAGCATGCGCTCCATCAGGGTAAGGCCCGCTTTGCGCTTCCTAAGGCGAAGCTGCGCCAACGCCGCACCGTGCAGCGCGCGAAGGAAAGGCCGGTTGTCCAGTTCGTACCAAGAGAGAGTGCCGGAATAATCTACGGGAATAGCGGCTTCACCCAGCGCGATCCCGCGTTCATAAGAGGACAAAGCGGCCTTGGGTTTCCCCGATGCAAGCAAGGCATGGCCCAAATGAGCGTAGCCGTCGATATATTCGGGGCAATCCGTCACGAGCGCATTGAGTTCGGCGATGTAGGCCGAATCAGAGAGCATCCCGGCGCTGTACCCATCAAGCACATCGTCCAGCCGCTCTTCGGCCTGGCGGAAAAGACCATCAACTAAGAAGCGGCCATCACCGTCTATGATCTGAAATCCAATCCCCATCGGTACTCGGCCCCCTTGCGCAACAGTCCGCGATCCAACTGCCTGTCATGTTCATCGACGCGGTTTGTGATGATGTTGGCATTCCCCCGAGATTCACTGCAAAGCCGCCGCAACCATAGGCGCGCAGTAGAAGCTACTTCCGTGCGCCATCTGGCAATGGCCGTGTCGATCTTCTTAGGCGGTCAGTCAGTCCATCATTCAATGATCTAACCCTCGTCCGAGATCGGTTGTCGAAAGCGGATCGGCACGACCCTCTGATCGAGGTAGCCTTCGGAGAGGCCGGCGATCGCTTCGACATCTCGCAAATTGAGGCCGAGAGAGGCTTCGATCTGGGCACGTGTATGCACGCCGTGCTCTACCAGCATGCGCAGGCCTTCCGCGAGAACGCCCGGCTGGTTTACCGGGAAAGCATCATCCAGCGGCTCAACTTTCCGAATGCGCTGGGCATTCATTTGACGGAACAGGTACGAGAACTGGTTCTCGGATAATATTGCGAGATCCCGGCTACGGTAAGCCATAGCGGCAATGGCCACACCCCACCGTGCTTTGAGAGATTTGAAGAAGGCGAGGGAACTGCCGAGCACTTCTTGGCTGAAGGTCTCGCGTGGAAGCAAGAACGCGCTCGCGAACCGGTTCGCCTGCTTTTCGATCATATCAAGGTTCGTGCTATTCACCTCGACATCCGGATGAAGAACAAGGTGGCCTAGTTCATGAGCGAGGTTAAATAGATCACGAGGCCCGCTAGTTATCTCTTTGGATAAGAGGACAATCGCGCGACCACCGATCCAACAGCTAACAGCATCCATATCCTGACAGCGGACAGGTTCACGGACCAGAAGAATCCCATTCGCTTCCATGACCGCTCCGAGGCCACGGATTGGTCCCCGGCCCAGCCCCCAATGATCGCGCAATTTCTCGGCGGCACGCTCGATGTCGTCTTCATCTCCGCTATCCGCGTCAAACTCGAACTCGGGGAAGTTAACCGCTGGCAAGTCAATGAAACGCTCCAGCAGCATGCCGATGTCCCCGGCCCACTGCATGCGCCGGACGATACGGCGGCGGTGCTGTTGCTCCATGCGTTTCAGGCTTCGGAAAAATGGCGAACGTGGTTCACCCGCTCGAACCGGCATGCTGGTGAAAAAGGAAATCGGCTGCCCGGTTTCCGCGATGATTTTACTCATCGTCTCGCCACCCGGTGATGCCTGGCCAGTTTCGAACTGGGCAACCGCCTGTCGGCTGACGCCTATGATCTCCGCAAGATTTTCCCCGGAAAGACCACGGGCTTCTCGGGCTTCCCTGATCCGCTCAGGAATCGGCTTGGCTCCCGCCGAGGCGGGAGCGTCTCGATCAATGCTCATTTCGTCACCAATAATCAGGCGCTGTGATCGGAATCCGACTCTGCATCGTCCTTCCGTAGCGCTTCCTCGATATGATCGCGAAAGCGCAGAACAACCGCGGGAGTCGAAGTTTCCGACGCTACTGTTTCGATCGCCGATCCCAACCGGTTGATGATGTTCGTCCGCGCAAGCCAAGAGTTACGACCAGCTTCCGGCATACCCCAGCAAAGATGCGTCAGCTCGCGGCCAGTCGCCCCAAATGTGAGCCAGGCATACATTTGGGGAGTCGGATCAGGGCGAATTGGAACCACGATCGGATCTCGCATGAACAAGTCCAGTTGGTTGCTCAAACGCTGGTCCTGACGCGTCGGCGTTTCCTCCGGAAAAGCGATAGGGTTGTCGGTGCGGCAAATGTGAGCGCGGTAAGCTCCCGAGCGCAATTCAACCCAGTGACCGCCGCCAAGCGGCATTCTAGTCATTTCTGAGACAAAAGGGAGATTGCCAGCCTGACAGTTTTCATGGACGCTGAAGAGGACGGCGGCGCGGCGGATATGGCCACGGATATCGCCGCCGATCAGGGATGCGAGAAAGGACTCGTGATCCATTACGTCACTCGCCAGGACAATTGCCTGCGATACGATTCTGACGAGTGCGGCATCCGTGTTGGGCGGGAACGCCTCGTCCAGTTGGTCCTGAAAAATCGCCATGCCTTGCGCCTCGAAAAATTCTGCAAGTGAATTCCCGATTTTTTGACCCCACGTCAAGTCAATTTTCAAATATTTGATGCGTGGACAGAGGCCGCGCTCTGATGTCCACATCGGGCGGCGCCTTCGGGTCCATACCTTGAAAATGGCTAAACAGGGTCTGCTCCACTCGCAGCCGCTCGAACGTATCGCCCAGCTTTCAATCCTTTGGTCGCGCTAGCTTCATCGATTGCTCCCCGTCAGCCTACCTGAAATGTGACGGAACTATTTGGGTGCCAGTCCGCTTCGAAGCGTGGTGTGGCCGGGTTCCGTAGAGAAGCTACCGTCGATGGCTAGGCCAGCGAACGCCGGGCTCTGGTCGCGAGCCGCCAGAACCTGACGGCTCGCACGCAAAGCTCGAAAAATCGCAGTCGAGTATTCGGCTCGGGTCGGCCCAGGATGCCGACACCGACGCATTCGAATATCCGCTTTCCCAATATTCTCCGACTATCGGCTGCCGTTCCGAACGGTTCGCAGCCCGGGACAATACCGCTATCGGAATGCTCAACGATTGAGTAGAATTTAGGCGCCCAGCGGTTAGACATCCGGCATGGGATGCCTCAGAAGTTCAATTGGCATTTCGGGATGGTTAGACACTGCATCCTCCTAAAATATAACGATTCAGGGAGTCCGGCTCGGGCCTCCATTGCCGCATCTTCGGTAATATCGAGCGGGCGCAGGAAGACCGTAACCAGCCCGTAGCCATCGCCGTTGACGCCGGTGACGATCGCCTCCTCGAGCGAGAATCCGAGCGCGTCGAGCACGACACGGCGCTTGGCGTCGAACTGGGCCTCGGCGGCGCAGGCTTCGACGCTTTCCCTGGTCGCCTCGTTGCGTGCAGTCTGCGGCTCGGGCCTGGCGGTCCACAGATGCGAGCCGACGACTGCGTGCGCAACCATGAGGCGCAGCGCGACGCTCGGATGCCCGGTGAGTGCGGCGCGCACGGCGGCATGGCGGTGCAGGTCGATATAGGTTTGGCAAGTGCCGGTGACCTCGGGCCGGGGCGGCTTGTGGCCGGTATGGAGGGCCTGCCCTTCTCCAAACGGCGCGCTTCCTTGGGGGGCACATAGCCCTCGTGAAAGTTCACCTCGCCATTGCCGCGCACGTCGATGTGAACGCGCCCGCCCTTGCGCTTCGGGGCCTTTGCGTGTTCCCACGACGCGAAGTATTCGGACGGCGGCACGATCACCGCGTCGGGCCAGCCCGCCTCGAGATAGCCCTCGCGGTGTTCCTCGATGGCGGCAATCTGCGCGCTCCAGAAGGCATCGGCGTCGACAAAATCGCGGTTCTCGCCGAACAGGTCGGAGACGATCCCGCCCATCCCTTCGGTGCCGAACAAGGCATGTTTGACCGGGATCGACTTATCGCCAACAGCCATGCCTGCAATTGGTGCCCGCTCGGCACCCAGGCATCGGCATCGTCGTAAAGTGCCAGCCAGGCGCGCTGCTGCCTTTTGCTCGCCATGGTCAGATGGCGGACGGTGACGGCATCGATTTCGCCGTCGCGGTAGAGCGCGCGGATGCGCGGAATCAGGTTGCCCGGCGCGAGAATGCGCGTCACGCCCAATTCGGAAAGGCCGAAAGTCGTGGAGATTTCGGCAATGTCCCTGCCCTCCTTGACCAGACGGGCGAATAGATCCCCGTCGCGGCTAAGCGATCGGCTGTGTCTGGTTCGACTTCGGTACGAAAGGCCCCCAGTCGCGCTCCATCGATCTAGCGCGGCGCTCCAAGCGCTTCGCACCGCCATCCCATGACCAGGACCTGCTAAAGAAAGCTCGCGGAGACGACGCCGGTCAGTGTCGCAATCCCAGTATCCAGGGCATGGTGGACCATCGCTGAAATCAGGCCATTGCGCACGCGCAGGCGCTCGACTGCGCCCAGGCGAGCGGGCAGGCACAGGCGCGTGATCTCCGCGATATTGGGGTCGCGCGGAACATCTTCACCGCACAGCGACGGAAAGAGATCTCCGAGGATATGCGCTGTATTCGTCGGCAACAACCTCAGGGATCCCTGATGGTCCTCGTGATCGCCTGCGATGAGATAAGTTGCTCGCTTGCTGTCGAACTGGTCGATTTAATATCGCCCCCCGACTGTTGGCACATCCCAGTCGAGCAGGTCGACAAAGAGCTGCTTGCGGTCTGCGAACATGGCGGCGATCAGCGGATCGGAAAGCGTAATGCCCTTGTGGATAACGATCATTGCAAACTCCCGTTTCGGACAGGCACGAGGGGAGCAGCAGCGCCGCGGACGCGCTATTCAGTAAAATGATGGCATTGCATCGTCGTATCTGACAAACCCGAATTGGAGAGCCGCGGCCGTAAGTTTGGACCTGGCGACGACATCGAAGTATTTGCGCAACATGGCCATATCGGTGCGAACGGTGGATTTGCGGATATCTAGTATAGTCGCAATCTCGCGGTCAGTCTTGGCGAGCGCACAGTAGCGCAGGCACTCGAGCTTGCGACGACTGAGTTGCGGTACTTCCTTAGCCCGGGCTGGAAATCCGTGCTGCCGTCGCGCCGCAGCGAACGCGAATGAACCGATCAAAGGGGCAGCTCGGCGACGCCAAATAGGAGGCAATTCAGACTTGTCCGTACTATAGCGTCCCTCTGAAAAGCCGAATCGCGCCTCTTCCCTGGACCGCTTAGCTCTGATTCATTTGGTACTCTCGAGGAGGATTATTCATGGCAGCGCCATTACCCACTGCGCTTCGAAAGCCGTTCCTGTAGTATTTGGATGAAGGGTTGAGCGAACGGGCTGCGGCGGCGCGGCTGAAGGTATCGCCGGCGACCGGGTCACGTTGGTTGCATTCGGCGCGCACCAACGGGCATGTGGAACCCGCACGCCAGGGGCGGCCCAAAGGCAGTGGCAAGTTGGAGCCCTACTGCGGGTTCTTCAAAGAGCTGGTTGCACAGGATCCCGATATCGCGCTGAATGAACTGCGGGACGCGCTGGATGAGGCTGAAGGAGTGCGCGTGCACCACTCCTCCATCGCCCTGCGCCCACCCGCGCACAGGTCTCATCAGACCAAAAATAGAAGAAGATACTGCAAAGAATGGCGCTTTGAGATGCCTTGGTACTTCACTGTGACTTACTTGGTCCATTCGTTGCGTGGGATATACCCAACAAGCATTTTAATTTTTTGGCAGATTTTCTGGTACTATCGCAATTTCGACTCAGTGGAGCCAACCGGAGTGGCCTATCGCAATTTCAGAGAGAATCATCCAACACCGATAACTTGCTACGCGGCATCAAATCCCAAACGAGAACTGCAGTCCGTTAATTCACCCTGCGATCTTCGCCACATGTTTCGACGAAGGACATTGCATTTGACGTAAGGCCAGCGATAGCGGAGCCTTCCCGCCTAATTCGCTCTATTGAGCCGTCATGCCGCCATCCACCACGACTTCCGAACCGGTCATGAAGGAGGATTTTGATGACGCGAGAAACACCACGGCATTGGCGATTTCGGACGGATCGGCATTGCGGCCCAGCGGGTGCTGGTGGGCCAACTGCTTGCGCCCTTCTTCGACACTGATGCCGGTCAATTTCGCGAAGGCGACGACGGCCTCTTCGGCCAGCGGAGTGTTCGTGAAGCCCGGATGCACAGAATTCACCCGGATGCCCAGCGGCGCCACTTCCATGGCAAGTGCTTTCGAAAAGATGCGCGCCGCCCCTTTGGAGGTACAGTAGGGAACCGCGCCCGCCGACCCGATGATCCCGCCGATCGACGACAGATTGATAATGGACGCGCCGCCAGGGAGGTCGGTCGCACGTTCGGCAAGCAGAGGAACTGCGTGCTTGGCCCCCAGGAACATGCTTTCAACGTTAACGATCTGCATACGTCGCCATTCGTCCCGCGTGGTTTCGATCAGCGGCTTCATCTGAAAAAATCCGGCATTGTTGACAAGAATATCCAACCCGCCGGCTGCGCCCCTGGCGAATGCCATCGCCTTGGCCCATGCTACCTCGTCCGTAACGTCAAACTGGAATGCCAGCCCACCCAGCGTCGCTGCGAAGTCGTGAGGATCGTCCTTGTCCGTCACGATGACCAGCGCACCTTCATGGGCCAGCGCCTTGGCGGTCGCGGCACCAATACCACGCAACGCGCCCGTCACCAACGCCACCCGCCCGTCCAGTATGCCCATTTCTGCTCCTATTCCTGCCATCGAAGAAGCTATGTTCGGCAAAAAGACCGGATGACAGTTTCCCACCATCCGGTCCGTCCTCCGTCAGAACTTGACTGCGACTTCGCCTCCGAACGTGCGAGGCGCGGCGGCCTGGCGCTGGTAGCCGCCTGTGCCGTTCGGGAACGCGCTTTCCTGAACCCAACCGTTGTACTGAACGTTGGTCAGGTTCTTGCCCCAGAGCTTGAAAGTGACGTTGTCCAGCGAAGCGGGCGTGAAACTCAGTGTGCCGTCCACGAGCGTCGTCGGCTTCTGGCTGGCCACGTTCTGGATCGTCCAGAAGAAGCGGCTGGTGTAGGCGGCATTCACATCGACCACGAACTCACCGATGTCGGTGTAGGTCTTATAGTTCAGGCCGCCGGTGATACGCCACTTGGGGGCCAGCACCATGCGCGCGCCGGACCTGTCGACGTAAGTCGGTCCGGTAAGTGTCGTACCCGGTTCGAACGCGCCGGTGTAGACCGGAGCAGTCGTGAACGACTTGAACACGGCATCGAGATAGACTGCGCTCGCGCGTAGCGTCAGTCCTTTTGCCGCCAGGAGTTCGCCGGAGAATTCGACGCCCTTGGTCTGCGCCTTCTCAGCATTTGTCAGTCCGATCGCAATCACGTCGCCGACCTGAATGGCGGTCTGGACCTGAGGGTCCTTGATGTTGTTCAAGAAAAGCGCCGCATTAAGACGCAGCCGGCGATCGAACAGTTCGGACTTGAGACCCAATTCATAGGCGGTGACGATTTCCGGCTTGGCGGGAGGCGCCACCAACCCAGCGGTGTTATACGTACCCGCCTTGAATCCGCGACTGACAGACCCGTAACCCATGATGTCGCGGCCCAAATGCTGATCCAGCGCGGCACGCCAGGTGAAGGAATGAAACGTCTTGGAATTCGTATATGGATTGTCAACGCCAGAAGGCTGGGCGTCATACGTCCCAGAGCCAGGAATGGTCAGCGTCTGCTCGCCATATCCACTCAGGTCGTCGATGCTGTAGCGCGCGCCGAGCGTAAAGTTGGTGCTTTTGGTGATTGGAGCGCTCGTCTGCGCGAAGCCCGCGTAGCTGTTTATCGTCTGCAAGCCGGTGACCGAGATATACGAGCCGGGTACTCCGGTCAGCCCATCGACATAGGTTCCCGCCAGTTCGTAGGGATTGTAGCCCGAGTGATAGTGAAAATAATAGAGGCCCGCGATCCACTTGATCGGGCTGTGCGGCTGGGACTTGATCTGCCATTCCTGAGAGAACTGGCGGTCCGTCGTGGTGATCGGGAGACTGATGTAACCGGGGATCGCCGTGGCAACCTGGTTTTTAGCGTGACCAAGCGAATCACGAAACGCCGTGATTGAGACGAACTGCCCGAAACCCGCGTCCTGATCAAATTCCAGTGACGCGCCCCAGGTACGCATTGTGTTGCCTTCCGGTGTCTCTGTGGAAATCTGGCGGGCGTCATAGAACCCACCAAGATCTGCAAGCGACGGTACCGTTACCGGAGTCCCGGTTCCCGAATATGGGACCGACGCCGTGTAAGTACCACCCAGAACATCGTGCACGTTGCCGAAGTCATCATTGGAATAGGCATAGTAACCGATGAGCTTGAACTTGGTCGATGCCGAAGGCTCGAAGATGAATTTGGTGCGTACCGATACAGCACTCCCCAGATAGACATCCGAACCGTCGACCAGGCTATGCCCCCAGCCCGAACGCTGATCATGGCCACCGGCAGCTACGCTCCATGACAGAGTGTCCGTTATCGGCATTGCGGCGTAAAGCCGTCCACTGATAGTGTTGTAGTTGCCGTATCCGACGGCTGCTTCGAATTCCTTCTGCTGACCCGGATCCTTGGTGAAGATTTGAATCGCGCCGCCCGACGTATTGCGACCGAACAGAGTGCCTTGCGGTCCCTTCAGCACCTCGACATGCTCCACATCGCCGAGATCGAGCAAGGCGGAAAACAGACGCCCATAATAGACATTGTCGATGTACGTGCCAACGCTGGCCTCGTTTCCGATCACGCCTGCGGCGATGTTGCCGATACCACGGATAAACGGGTACGCGGTGTCCGCGTTGAACGAAATGTTCAGGGATGGATCGACTTGCGTCAATTGCAGCGCGCTGGTCACACCTCTCGCCTGCAACGCCTCGGCATCGAAGGCATTAACCGAGACCGGCGTGTCCTGTACGTTTTCCTCGCGGCGCTGCGCCGTCACAACGATATCGTTTAGTCGGTTGCCCCCTCCGTCCGTGCTAGCAGTAACTTCAGCACTTGCCACCTCCTCGGCATGTACACTGGCCGGCAAGGCAATGATCGCCAAAGTTGCAACTGCGATCGAAGCGCCACTCGCACGCTGGAGCAACTGGCTCTTTCCGGATATATCTTGCCTCATATAAATATCCCTGTTTAGTGATCTTTTTCGATTAAGAAAAACGACGATCCAACAAAAATAAAATTTTTCGTTTCGTCAGAAACAAAAGCACTGGATCTTCGACGAATATTTTCTTCAGAATATCGTGGAAGGTTCGTCTTTGAATACAGCAGTGCTGTTCAAAGTTTCAGGCATGACCGGGAAATTATAGCCGCATTGCGGGCAGGGTTCGGCCAGAGCAGCCTGCTCGACCGCAACATCGTAAGCCTTGTCCGAAATGTGCGCGCAGGCAGGGCAAACGCGGATCAATCGGGCATTCTTGTATTCGAAGTTGGTGATGATATCTTCCATGATCGCACCGGTCCGAACCGCCCATTCCTTGGCATGCTTATGGTACGTGTCCATGTGCCAGTCCTTCAGCGCTTCGAAACTGGTCCAGAAGCTCACTTCATTGTACCAGCTCGGATCATCAGGATGCACCCACCAGGTCAGGTGGAGGAAACCTGGAAGTTTCTTCAGCTTTGTCCGCACATCAGCAAAAACCATTTGGAATTTTTTGTAACCGTCCTCGCTGGAGAACCTCACTCTTTGCATGCTCTGATATACAGCCATCTTAATTGCTCCGAAGAAATAAAAAATTCACGCCACCTGACGATTACGAAGCTAATA
Organism: Novosphingobium sp. PP1Y; assembly: GCF_000253255.1. Lineage (NCBI taxonomy): Bacteria > Pseudomonadati > Pseudomonadota > Alphaproteobacteria > Sphingomonadales > Sphingomonadaceae > Novosphingobium > Novosphingobium sp. PP1Y. The sequence continues at coordinate 3,422,088 of NC_015580.1, forward strand.
CATTTCGGCTACATGCATTGGACCAGTTTCGAATATTTTAATTGGTCCACATATCCGGTTTCGCGAATTCTGATTATTACAGATTCATTAATGAAAATGTCACTGATATTATTATTCCGGCACCCACAGGCTTTGCCGCCAGCACACGCGAAGTGCTGGCGGCCATTACATGACAAATCCGGAAGGACGTTCAATGGGGACCCCGCCATACGTGCCGTTCGCAAACGATCAGCCCAGCGCGAGCGCCTCACACCGGTTCAATGACATGTCACTATCCGAAGGCGACTGCATGATCTCGATCAGATTACCGTCCGGGTCGCGGCCATAGACTGAGCCATAGGTCTTGCCGTCAAACACGGTCTTGGTGGGCGAACCGTGCACGAAGGGCAGTCCGAGGCCTGAAAGGCGCTCGAATTCAGCGTCGATGTCATCAACGTTGAAGCACAGGTGGGTATAGCCATAGTCATAAGGCCGCAACGGCTCCAGCCGCTTGCCGACGGGGTTCGACCACTGGAACAGTTCGATATAGACGTTGCCGCCCTTCATCGTGACCGTCGTACAAACTGCATCCTTCACGCCGATCACGCGCTCGGCTTCTTCCTGGTAGTCTTCCAGATTGTGCACGAAAACCGGCTCAAACCCGAACGCCTTTTCGTAGAATTCCTGCATCCGCTGCAGGTTGGGCGTGCTGATGTTGATGTGGTGTAAACTCAATGCCATTGCTTGATCCGCCTATTTTTGATTGTCCAATTCGCGACGCAGGCCCTGTATCACCGCGGCACCCACGACTGAGATGATCGAGACCGTGAAGACAACCCGCCCTACCCCGGCCTAGAATGCAGACGCGATCAATGGAGGTTATCGCAATTCGTCCAGACGCTTTGGACCAGTCGATTATTTGGTGGTTGATCCAGTAGGCACCCGATGGCACACGCGCATCCGCCACGCAGCCTTGCGCAACGGTGTGGCGATGCTATCTGCTACCATTAATGATCGAGAAGATCGGAGCCGGTCTATGCGTGCCGACGCAAGGAAAAATTATACCCATGTCCTCTCGGTTGCCCGCGAGGTCCTGACGGAACAGGGCGCGACGGCATCGTTGCGTGACATTGCCCGCAAGGCCGACGTCGGACTTGCTACTTTGTACCGCCATTTCCCTTCGCGCGATGCGCTGGTTGAAACCTTGCTGCGTACCGAGCTCGATGTGCTTACCGATCGCGCCACCGAACTGGAGAAAGAACCCCCGTCCGCAGAATCACTGATCGACTGGTTCAAGGATTCGGTCCGCTACTTTCAGCGCTATCGCGGCGTTACTGACCTTATGGCTGCCGCATACGCGGATCCGCAATCAGCGTTGTTTACATCGTGCTCGCGAGTTCGGGCCGCCGGCAACAGTCTGCTGGCGCGCGCTCAGGCCGTCGGCGTCGCATCAAACGAACTCGATGAAGCCGACCTTTTCGCTCTAATCGCAGCGGCAGGATGGATGAGCGATCAGCCCTCCTTCAATGATCGCGCAGATCACCTCATCGACTTCATCGCACGCGCCATGCTGCGCTAAGCGGTGACCCTAGGTGCTATGGCGCCGCAGCATTTTTAGGGAAATTCCGGATCGAAAGCGCCAAGACGAGAGCGTTGAGCATGCTGGCGGCACAACAGACGATCGCCAGCGCTCGATCGATCTGGTTGGGACCACCCAGAAAGTCCGACGTGAAGCTTACCGCCAGCGGCGACAGGCCGACAAAGAAAAGCGACCCCACCACCGTGCTGATGCCTAGGTTCAAGCCACGCATGTCAGACGGAATGACGATCGTTATCAGCGACAGCGCGCCGGTTGCTATCGAAATCCCGGCAATAAGAAAAATGGTCAACATAACGGCCGTAACCAGCCAATTGCCGGGCAAGGCGTAAAGGCTGAACGGCACGCACAGGCAAGCAACGCCGGTCATCGCCACGATCACGTTACGCGCGCCGCCTCTGCGGTAGAATACATCGACCAGAGTGCCGCCAACCTTGGCCGCGACAATGCCGCCGCCCATTAAGATTGCACCGATGATAAGGCCCACTTCGTCTGCACGCAGGTCGAATTTGCGCAAGAACAGCGGCGCACCCCAGACGAAGACGGCACCGTCGGCTATGAACAGGGTGGCGCGGATGAACTGGAGCGGAATGGCCGTCGCCCGCAAGGCCCACAAGCGGGCCCAGATCGTCCCTTGTGACTGTTCGGCAGCCATCGCGCCAGCATCGCGTTCGGCTTCCGTCGCAGTACCACCACCCGCGATGCTTGCCGCGTGGGCAACCTCAACCGTCCAGTCCTGCTCGAACGCCGTCGGCTCATGCGCAACACCCTGCCCGCGGGGGTCGCGCAGCAGTTTGAGCGAGAAGGCGACCGGGATCAGCACAGCGCCCATTACTAGTAGGCTCAGCCCCCACGGATGCGGGGACACGAAGGGGCCCCTGAGGCCTTGCGTATGGACCAGCAGGAAACCACCGAGAACAAAAGCCAGCGGTGCTCCGCACTGTTCGCCCACACCCAACCATGTCGCCGAACGCCCGCGCGTTGTCTCGGGGGCCAAATCGCTCGAGATGGCATAAACGCCGATGCCTATGATCGGATAAGCGACGCCAAGCAGGCAGCGGCCAACAAGCAGGGCGGCAAAGGTAGTAGAGAACGCCGTGATCGCGGTTGAAACGACCATGCCTATGATGCCAGCAAGCAGTAGCCGAACTCGTGACAAGCGATCAATCAGGATTCCAGCCGGCACAGACATGACTGCTAGCGGTACTGCCAAGGCGAATCCCTGAAGCAAGGCGACCTGCTGATCCGTGAACACCAGATCACGTTGCATGGCTTCCTGAACCGGTCCCATCATGGACCGCGAGAACGCGCCCATCATGTTGATAAACGCCAACAGCAGGATCTGGAAAGCGACCTGGTGCCCCCAGTCTGTCCCACCTTGCGCAGATGGAGAGCCTTGCGCCATCACCTTCCGCCTATGGACCGGTCCGCCCGGAGCAATAGCCGGTCGCCTGCCGTACGCCCGACCTGCACATCAGCCGCCCCCCTGTACCCCTGTTTGGAAACGTGGTCAGCGCGCCTTCCAGGCGCCGGGAGTGGGCATCGTGAACAGGCCGACAGGCGCGTCGATGACCACCTGAATGCAGTTGAACACGCTGGCCGCCGCGGCCAGGAACACTCCCGAAGCCGGCCATTCATCGATCGCGCGACCATTTTCCGAAAAGGCCGGTGCAATGTCGATCGTGGTACGCGTGGAAGGCGCGCCTTCGATTTCGACCACCAACCGCACTTCCTCCGGCAGGCCCGGAAAATCGGGATGGTCGCGCTGAACGGTATAGATGAATTCGAAGTCGATGAACGGCTTGGTTTCGCCGAGCTTGGGAACCGACCAGCGGAAAGTAGCGCCGCACACGGTTCCGGTCTTGATCTCGCCGACGGCAATTTTGAAATCGCGCGTCGCCAGGAACAAATCGTAGCTACCCACCATTTCTCCGAGCTGAACATTGGTATTGCGGGCCAGCAGGTGTAGCCATTCGAGCACGCTCTGCTGGAAATAGCCGCCCTCCTCCATCCAAGGCTCGAACTCTTCTGGCGGCTTGCCCAGGCCCAGCAGTTCCACCATCATGTTGAGATTGGGGTTGGGCGAGAAATCGTCGATCTCGGCCATGTAGATGTGATCGACATCCATCGACATACGTGTCATCGCCGTGCCCAGCCAGGGCACAACGACGTCGGGATTGGCGCCCGCCGCCATGAGTGTCGACCCGCCTTCCCGGCAGGCATCCTCGATCTGCCTGAGATAGTCCGGGCTGCGCAGTTCCGGAACATACCAGGGACCGGTTGACGAAACGACATTCTTGCCGGAGCGCAGCAGATCGAAGACGATTTGGTCGCGTTCCTCGATCGGGCCCTGCCCGGCCGGCGCGTGGACGACGACGTGGGCATCCAGCGCTATCAGTGCGGCGACGTCGTTGGTCGCAAGGATCCCGGTGGTCAGCGCCAAGCCAGCAAGCTCGCCGGCGTCCTTTCCGACTTTTTCCGGGGCATGGACCCAAACCCCGACCAGTTCCATCGCGGGATGTTCGATGATGGCCTTGAGCGTGGAGGCACCAACAGCGCCGGTAGCCCACTGAATAACCTTGATCGTCATGCTTTATTCCTCGATTGCTGGCACTCAGGCCTGGTCGGCGTGGCAACGCGGCCCGCGAACGCCTTGGCTGCCTGTCAACGCGTCCAGGGCGGCGGCGTCAGCAGCGCGTGGCCATAGAAGTCGGCGGCGTAATATTCGGATTGAACGGGGGCCGGACGTGATCCCCAGCCATATTCCATCATGTATCCCGACGGCGACATGCAGTAGAACGAATACTGAAAATCGTTCGAATGCCGGCCGAGATCTAGCACGATCTCGATGCCAGTCTGCTTGGCCATTTCATAAGTGTAGATCACATCATCGATCGAATTGCTTTCGATCATGATGTGATTCATCCGTTTTGTGCCGTTAAAGCCATAAGCAATGACATGCTGGCGCTCGCGGCCAGATGTATGAACGAAAGCCAGTTCACTGATCTTTCCCGGCGCCAGTTCCGCCTTGTATTCGATATCGCCGGGCATACCCAGGACGCGGTAGAATTTCAGGAACCGAGCAATGTCGACGCCCGCCATCTGGATGTGCCCCAGACCGGCATCACCGGTGACGAACTGGCCATACATGCGCCGACCTGGATGGAACGGCTTGTTGAATTCGACCAACGGGCCATGAAAGATCTCAAGTGGATGACCGTCGGGATCCTGCAACTTCATCAGGCGCAGCACCCGTCGCCTTTCCGCCTCGTCGTTGGAACAGATGCGATGGACGATGCCTTCTTCGCCCAGCCGGCTGGCTAATTTCTCGAAAGCATCGTCATCGCTCACACGCAAGCCAATGGCGGTGACGTCATCGACCGGGCCTTCTTCCAGGATGAACCGGTGGTGCCAGAAGTCCATGCGCAGAAACGCTTCAGCTGAATTGCTTCCGTCGACCACTTCCAGTCCCAGGAAATCGCCGGCGAACACACGCCAATGCGCCATGTCCTTCGCGCCCAGCGCGAGATATCCCAGTTCCGTAACACCGTACATCGACCTATTCCCCTGCTTGCGACTATCCTGCAACCCGTTGTCACGCCTGGCGGCGGACAGGCGGCATACGCTGCCACCTGCCCAGGCGCATCCGTCAGATCGACGACGTGCCGCCGTCGACCTTCAATTCCATCCCGTTGACGTAGCTGGAATCATTGCTCGCCAGGAACAAGGCCACCGTGGCAATCTCTTCGGGCACGCCCATCCTACGGCGCGGTATCAGGGATTCGAACGCGGCCTTCATTTCGGGATCGGCCATCACCTCTTCCTGCGTGGGCGTGTACACTTGGCCCGGGCTTAGTACGTTGACGCGGATATTGCGTTCCGCCAGATCGCTGACCCAGTTGCGCGCGAAGGCGTGCAGCGCGGCCTTGCTTCCCGCATAGACCGACCAGCCGGCCCAGCCCTTCACCGAAGCGATCGAGCCGGTCATCAGGATCGAGCCCCCGTCATTGAACAGCGGGATAGCCTTGTTCACGGTGAACAGAGTGCCGCGGGTATTGAGGTTGAACTGCTTGTCGTAGTGCTCCAGCGTGATTTCACCCACTGGACACGGCTCGCCCATCCCGGCGCTGGCATAGAGCACGTCGATCGAGCCCTTTTCGCGTTTGACGATTTCGAAGAGGAGGTCGAGATCCTCAAGGTTGGTGGAATCCGCCTTCACTCCGGTCACGTTGCGACCGATTTCCTTGACCGCAGCGTCGAGCTGATCCTGACGACGCCCCGTGATAAACACATAGGCGCCTTCTTCCACGAACAGCTTCGCACTGGCCAGCGCCATGCCGCTCGTTGCGCCAGTGACGACTGCGACTTTACCTTCGAGTTTACCCACAAATCACCTTTCAATTGGAACCAGAATAACGTCCGCTCATTCGAGCCCAGGAGCAGCGCCGGGCATCCGCAAATGCCGATGCAGCAGTCGTAACCGGCTACGCACCCACCGCGCAGGTCCAGTCTGCCCGACCCCATGGTCCACTATGAGCCTCGCTGTTTCGAAAGGCTGTTCCTCGATCAATTCGAAACAGCTGTACCGCACTTTGCCAACGCCAATTGGACCAATAATCGAATTTCACATTGATCCACGGCGCCCGCATTTCTCAGCGTGCGGTCATGCCGCCGTCGACCGGAAAATTGGCGCCGGTCACGTACCTTGCCCGGTCAGAAACCAGGAATGCGACAACTTCCGCCACGTCATCGGTGCAGCCGACCGCCCCCAGCGGCACGGCCCGGCGCCAATCCTCGTCGCTCATGGGAAATTCCCGCCGCTGGGCGTCGGCGTTCAGAGTTGAGATCGGCCCCGGAGAGACTACGTTAACGCGGATACCGACCGGCCCCAGTTCAACTGCGAGTGTGCGCGAATAATAGTCCAACGCCGCCTTGGCGGCACCATACTGGACCGCGAAAGGGAACGTCATCGTCGCCGAGACGGACGACATGTTGACAATTGCCGCGCTGCCCGACCGCTGGAGCGACGGGAGCATCGCACTGGTCAGGCGGACCGCCGCCATCAGATTGAGCGCCAGACTGTTCTGCCAGGCCTCATCCGGTATGGCCGCGATACCGCCCAGAAAGATCGGCGCGCCACCGGCATTGTTCACCAGGATATCCAACCCTCCCAGAAGCGCCAGCGCTTCATCGGCAACCGTACGAACGCCTTCGGCCGTGCCGACGTCGCCGACGACGAGACGGGCAGCGGCGGGAGTTTCGTCCTTGCCTGCGCGCCCCGCGACGACGACCTGCGCGCCGCCGTCAATCAGGCGTTGCGCGATTTTCGCCCCGATCCCCTGCGTCCCCCCCGTGACCATGGCTCTGCGCCCGGTGAATTCGCTGCCTAAGCTGACCAATTCTGACACTTTGCAACCTTTATAGACGGAGCGGTAACCACGGAGGGCAGCTAACGAGTGATATGCCAGCGCCTTCCCCACACAGTGGTCCACATAAGTGGATCACTGATCCGTTTATGTGGACCACTGTTCCGCTTGTCAAGGGGGCGAAAACGGTATTAGATTGCGTTCACCCACCGATCGGCAGGATTGATCACAAGTCAGCGGGGGCGAATGTAAATGTTGCAGAGCCGCAATGGCCTCGAGTCAAATCGTGTTTCGGTACAAGTTCGAGCAGATGGATGGTCTGCCGTCATTCGCGATTAATCAAGGTACATTGTCATGCAACTTCCCATCACAATCAGCGTTTCGAAGGACAAGTCGCTGCAGCAGCAGATTGTTGACCAAATCCGCGGCCTGATCGAACAGAACGTCCTGCGCCCCGGCGACCAGATACCGTCCAGCCGCGAAATGGCCGAATTGCTCGGGCTGTCCCGACGCACCGTGGTCTTATCCTATGAGCGACTGATTGACGAAGGCTGGATCGAAACGCGTCCCGGCCATGGCACGTTCATTTACAAACAGTTGCCCAGCCAGCGCATCCGCGTCCCCAGCCCTTCCTGCAATCCGAATAGTCCGGCACCCGTTCTCGCACAGATCGATCAACCGGTAGTGGGGATGGGCCTGTTCCAGGCAATGAACGAGCGCCTGCCATATGACTTTCGAATCGGCAGACCCGACGCCGGCCTGTTTCCGCGCAATCATTGGCGCAAGCTGGCGTCCGAATATCTCGACACCTTCACGAAAACCGTCAGCGACTACACCCAGCCCGCGGGCCACCTGCTGTTGCGGGAAGCGATTTCGCACCACTTGCGGATTGCACGGGGGATCGCGTGTCAGCCCGAACAAGTAATCATCACCGCCGGGGCGCAGGAAGGTCTCAATCTCGTCGCGCGGCTGATGTGCATCAACAACCGACCGGTCGTTGTCGAAGATCCCTGTTACGACGGCGCGGCGCAAGCCTTCAGCAGCTTAGGAGGCCAGTTGGTCCCAGTCCCGGTAGCGCCCGATGGCATCGACACTGACCAGTTGCCGGAAAACGGCGCGCGCATCGCCTACGTCACGCCCTCGCATCAATTTCCGCTGGGCGTGACGATGGCGAACGAACGCCGCGCGGCGCTCATCGCTTGGGCGCGCAAGACCGGCACGCTGCTGGTCGAAGACGATTACGACAGTGATTTCAGGCACAACTCCGTCCCTATCATGGCTCTGCAGGCGATGGGTCCGGAATGCGCCGTCTATCTGGGCACTTTCTCCAAATCGATCGGTCCGGGCCTTCGTCTTGGCTATGCGGTCTTTCCCGAGCATCTTGCCAGCTCCGCGACCGCCGTCAAATCGATCCTGAACAACGGTCACCCCTGGCTCGAACAATCGATCATGGCCCAGTTCATCAGTTCGGGCGCGTTCGAGCAGCATCTGGGACGCATGCGCAAAAACTACCTCGATCGCCGCAATGCCGTAATTACCGGGCTGGCCGAAGCCTTCCCCGGAACTAAGACGAGCGGCTACGAAGGGGGAATGCACCTGGTCTGGACAACGCTGGCGGAATGGGAACCCGCGCTGGATCTCCAGATGAAAGCGCGCAAGCTTGGTGTCGGCATATACAGCCTGGCCGGCGGTCCAACCCGCGAGATCGTGCGGCGCCCAGATCACGACCGTCTGCTGATGCTCGGTTACGCCTGCCTGACGCCCGACAAGATCAGAAATGCGATCACGCTCTTAAAGCGCCTAATTCACGAACCGGCCAGTCTCTCCGCCCCTATGGTCAATGGCTGATCCGGACAGCCGGACTGGTCCAATGCCCCTCGATGCATTGTTGCATCGCCTTTTTTGGAAAGTTCTCGCGTTTACGTCGGCCTAGGGGCCGCTTCACCGGTCCAGCAGAGAGGCCGCTGCGTGGTTGACACCGACATATGCGAAGGTCATTGATGCAGCCAGTGTGCTCCCCGGTCCGGGGTACGTATCAACAAACAAGGAACCTGTGGTGTTGCCCGTCGCGTAGAGCCCCTTGATCGGCGCGCCCGCTCTATCCAGCACACGCGCGCACTCGTCGACTTTGAGGCCACCCTTAGTACCCAGATCGCCCAATTCCACCCTGATCGCATAAAAGGGCGCCTTGTCGATCGGACCGAGATTGCAATTCGGACCATGGCGCTTATCGCCGAATGCTTGGTCGTAGATGAAGTCGCCGCGCCCGAAATCGAGATCTTTGCCGGTTCGGGCGTAGTCGTTCATCGTCTGCACGCTTTGGTTCAAAGCCTCAGCGTCAATTTCGATCTTGCGCGCGAGATCTTCAATCGTGTCCGCCCGGTAAAGAATATTGTCGATATATTCCTTCGGCAGCCAAGTATCCGGGTACAGCCAACCAGGCAGCAGGCTGCTCAGGTTATACTTGTGCCGGTACCGCGCATCGAAAATCATCCAGCACGGCAGGTTCGCGCCGGTCTTCTCGTGATCCGCGATCATGGCGTGACCGAAACGGTCGTAGGAACAGGCTTCGTTAACGAAACGCCGTCCCAGCCGGTTCACGCACATCGCCCCGGGGCGGGCTCTCTCGAAGATTAGTTGCCCGGCCGGCTCGCTCATGTTGTTGTGCGCCGGAAGGCGCAATGATGGGCACCACCAGGAATGCCCCATGTTTTCGATGGCCGCACCGATCGCCTGGCCAGCGCGGATGGCATCTCCCGTATTGCCGCCAGGCGGGGTCAGCGAGTTCGCGGTTTCGGTGCGGACGGGGAGAAACGCATCGCGCATGGCCTGGTTCTGATCGAAGCCGCCAGCCGCCAGCATTACCACTGGAGCGGCAATCATACGCTCGTTGCCGTTATGGCTTACACGCACGCCCGCGATACCGGTGTCGGACTCTTCCAGTGACACGAGCCTAGTATTGAGCAGGAGAGGAATGTTGCGTTCCTGCATCGCCTTGCGCATGTAGCCGATGAATGCGGCGCCCATCGACAGACGGCTGTCACGCTTGGTCTTTAAGCGCCAGGGCCAATCCAGCCAGTAGCCCACCACCAGCTTGAATGCCGCACGAATCCAGCCCTTGCTTCGATTCATCAGCGGGCCCAACGCATCAATGCTCAGATGGTAACGGCCTGCCACATAGAATCCGGGGTAGGCCAAGCGCATGCGGTGGAATTCGTCACCCAGTGGCTTGGCTACATAGTCGCGAGGGGACAGTTGCCGCCCCGTCATCGCCCCCTCAAACTCGGAAAAATAGTCTGGTCCACCTTCTAGCATGAACAACTGCGCGCCAAGCGACATCGCGAATTCCGACATGATAGGCGCCATCTCGATGAAGACCTGGAATTTCCTTTCATCGCCCTGCCCGCGCGTGATCGCGCGCAGGTAAGTCAGCGCCTTGGCCGGAGTGTCGGTACATTTCAGCCAGCGATGGTTGGGAATCCAGATTCCGCCGCCGGAAAACACCGAAGTGCCGCCATAATGCGACGCCTTCTCGATCAGGACAACCTTGAGGCCAAGCTCGTGCCCGCGCAGCGCAGCCATCATTCCGGCAAGCCCGGATCCGACCACGACCATGTCCGCGGAAGTTATTTCCGCCACACCGATCTCCTTGTTGCTTTCGCCACCGTCGGACGCCGCGCAGTTGCCCTTGCAACCTTTCGATATTCTGGCTGGGACGATGCCCGACATCATCCAAGCCGTTTGCGCTAAGCCGCCAGTCCCCGTTCGCGCGCCATGGTCAACGCGGTATCCTCGATCATGTCCTCCTGACCACCGATCATCTTTTTCGCGGCGAGTTCCATCAGGATGTCACGGGCAGGCACGCCGTACTTGGCAGCGCAGTCCTTCGCGAGGTAAAGGAACGTCGAATAGACGCCGGCATAACCCAGAGTAATCGCATCGCGATCGGCCCGCGGCGGCTGGGGCATGATCGGCAGCACCCGGTCCTGCGCCACATCCATCAGACCGAACACATCGACACCGGTGATGATACCCATGCGTTCCCCGACGGCAGCGAACAGTTCCAGCGGGGTATTGCCGGCCCCGGCACCAAGCCCTGCCGCGGAACCATCGATCCGGTTGGCCCCCGCCGCCACCGCCGCGAGCGAATTGGCAACCCCCATGCCGAGGTTGTGGTGACCGTGGAAACCGATCTCGGTTTCCGGCTGTAGCCCGGCGCGAAGGGCAGCGATCCGCTCGGTCACTTCCTCCGGCAGCATGTAGCCCGCACTGTCCGTGCAGTAAACGGTGGTCGCACCATAGCCCTCCATCAGCAGCGCTTGCTCGACCATAGTTTCAACCGTGGTCATATGCGCCATCATCAGGAACCCGACAGTATCAAGGCCCAGCTTGCGGCCAAGTCCGATATGTTGTTCGGTCACGTCGGCTTCCGTACAGTGCGAGGCCACGTGGACACAGCCGGCGCCGCAATCGGCGGCCATGCGCAATTCGTCGAGCGTGCCGATGCCGGGCACGTGAAGCACCGAGACGACGGCATTCTTCATACGAGACGCGACTGCGGTAATATATTCGCTGTCGCTGTGCAGACCGCGACCGTAATTGAGCGAGGAACCGCCCAGACCATCGCCGTGGGTGACCTGCAGTAACGGCACGCCGGCGGCGTCGAGGCCAGTCGCAATATCGATCATCTGCGAAATTGTGATCTGGTGCCGCATCGAATGCATGCCATCGCGCAGACACATGTCATGCAGTTTAATCGGGCGGCCGCTGACTTGGACTTTGTCGGTCATCAGACTGTTTCCTCTCTTGTCGGTTCTAGTGTCAGTTCGCCACTCAGGATTTCCTGTGCGAACATCTCGGCGGTCCGAACCGCAGCCGAGGTCATGATGTCGAGGTTGCCAGCATATTTCGGCAGGAAATCGCCCAGCCCCTCCACTTCGAGAAAGACAGAAACCTTGCGTCCATCGAACAACGGGCCGTTCTTGAGACGATAGCCCGGGACATATTTCTGCACTTGCGTTACCATGTCATGGATCGACCGCGTGATCGCGTCTCTGTCGGGCTCGCTTTCTGTCTCACAATAAATGGTGTCGCGCATCATCAGCGGCGGTTCCGCAGGATTGATGACGTTGATGGCCTTGCCAATCTTGGCCCCGCCCACGGCCGCCACCGCGCCTGAGGTTGTACGGGTGAATTCATCGATATTCTTGCGGGTGCCGGGGCCGACCGACTTCGACGCTACTGTCGCGATTATTTCCGCGTATTCGACCGCTTGCACCCGGCTAACAGCATAGACCATCGGAATCGTCGCCTGCCCGCCGCAGGTGACCATGTTGACGTTCATCACTTTCTTGCCGACCAGCTGGCCAAGGTTCGCGGGCGGCACGCAATAGGGACCGATCGCCGCCGGCGTCAGGTCGATCATCAGAACGCCAAGGGCATTGAGCTTGCGACTGTTTTCCGCATGGACATATGCCGAGGTTGCGTCGAATGCGATCTGGATGCCGTCTTCAAGGACGTGAGGCACCAGCCCGTCGACACCTAACTCGGTGGTCTTAAGACCCATTTCGCGCGCTCGCGCCAGTCCGGCCGATGTCGGATCGACACCGACCATCCATACCGGCTCAAGCAATTCGGACCGCAGCAACTTGTACAACAAGTCAGTCCCGATGTTGCCGGGGCCGATGATCGCACACTTTATCTTGCTCATTGCAAAGTTCCATCAACTATGGTCCGACGCGGCACGATATTGTGCCGGCGCGACCGATTTTGTGGCTATTCGAACCTGACCGAGCAGGTGCCGATGCCTCCCACCCGCATGTGCAGGCTGTCGCCCGGCCCGATTGCCATTAGTGGCCCCAGTGAGCCGGACAGAATGACTTCGCCGGCAAGCAGAGGCATGCCCAGCTTGCCCAGCGTATCGGCAAGCCAGGCGACTGCATTGAGGGGCGACCCCTGCACCGCGGCACCAACCCCGGTCGACGCGAGTTCGCCGTTCTTCATTGCGATCATCCCGACCAAGTCGAGTTCGATGTCCCGTGGATCGACCTTGCTGTCCCCCAGCACGAAGACCCCGCACGAAGCGTTGTCCGCCACCGTATCGAGGATCTTGATATCCCAGCGTTCGATTCGGCTATCGACGATCTCGAAGCAGGGGCAAACGTAATCGGTCGCATTCAGAACGTCCTCCGGCGTTATGCCGGGCCCTTTGAGATCGGATTTCAGGACAAATGCGATTTCGGCTTCGGCCTGCGGCTGGATAAGCGTGTCCAACGCGATAACCGCATCATCGCTTAAAGCCATTCCCGAAGTCAGGAGCCCGAAATCGGGTTCGAACACGCCGATCGCATCCTGCACCGCTTTCGAGGTAACCCCGATTTTCTTGCCGACAACGGTTTCGCCCGCCTCAACCCGCCGCTCAATCATGCGTCCGGCGATGTGATAGGCATCCACAATTGTCATACCTGGAACGCGCGCGCGCAGCGGCGGAATCGTCGAGCCACTGACAAAGGCTTCGTAGAGCGCATCGCCGTGAAATCGTATTATTTCTGGATCGATCGTCATCGTTGACCTCGCAGGAAATTTGCGTATCGGCTGGCCATCCGGGCTAGTCCCCGATCCAGAACGCGTGGAAATCCGATGCCGTCGATCCCAGATGCATGATGGTCTGAACGAGCTTTTGGTGGATCGGATGCGGCACCCAGGCGCGGCCGGACTCGAAACTGTCGAACGTCATGACCATACCGTAGTTGAACGCCTTTTTCGGCCCTTCCCAATCGACTGCCAACGCGCGCGGGCCATGATCCAGCGTTAGCACGCCGGGAATAGTGAACTGCTCGTCAAGCGCGGTCACGAGTGACTTCATGGCGCTTTCGTCGTCAGGGTTCTTAAGAACCCAAAACACCGCCAGGCGCGCCTGCCCCTGAATTTTTTTCATTACTTCAGACCTTTATCTATTTTACCCGGCCTGGCCGACGGCGATTTGCGATCGCGATCAACAATCCAGCCAGTACCAGCGCACTTCGCCGTCACCGACGTAGAAGATCGTTCCGATCAGTTGCTGGTGGAGCGGGTGGGAAGGATAAGCACGAACCGACTGGAGATCGGCGAAACGCACGATCATCGCATAGTCGAAATCCTTGTCCGGGCCTTCCCAGTCGACGGCCGCGATGCGCGGGCCATGCTCGACCGCGACGACTCCGGGTATATCGATCTGAGCCTCGATAGCACCCGAGAGCTCAGCGGCGTGGGCCTCGGTGTTATCCTCGTTTAGCTTCCAGCACGCCACCGCAGTGTGTGCAGCTTGCAAAGGTGTCGTAGTCATGCCGAAACTCCTTCTTGAATTGGTTGGACCTGGCAGTCGCAGCTATGCGGCGAGTGTGAGAGCGGCACCGTCGCTGCGCGGATCGGCGCCGGCCTCGATGGTTTGACCGTCGATGAGAATGGCGTGGGCATGCCCCATCATCTCGTCGTGCTTGGGCACAGCCTTGACGGTATGGCCGAACTCGGCGATTTGGCGGATCACCTTGCCGCCGTAGTCTTCCTCGATATGCAACTGATTATCGGCATCGCCGGGATAGATCTGGCCGCTAAGCACGCGCGGTGCCGCAACGGCGGCGGCAGGACTGTCGCCGGCGAGTACGCGCAACAGCACCTGCACGGTGGTCTGCGGCTGCCCTTCGCCGCCCATCGAACCGAAGACAAGCCAGGGCTTGCCCTTCTTCAGTGCCATCGAGGCCATCAGCGTATGCACCGGACGCTTGCCCGGCGCGACGACGTTCGCGTGGCTCTTGTCGAGCGAGAAATAGGACCCCCGATTGGCCATGACCACACCGGTTCCCGCTGGCACGAAACATGAGCCGAACGGATGATACAGGCTCTGGATCACAGAACAGGCATTGCCCCAGCGGTCGGCGGTGCAAAGGTAGACGGTATCGCCTTCCATCGGCCTCGACGAAGCTGGCTCGAAAGCTTCGGCCTGTTCGGCCAGCATGCGCGCATGATCGAGGCTGCTGAGCATGTCGACGGGCACAGGCACATGGGCGGGATCGGCGACATAAGTGTTGCGATCACGATAGGCGAGACTCTTCGCTTCCAGAAAAGCCCGCAGTTGCGCTGTCGTGCCCGGCGCCGCTCGCCCGCCCTCGATCAGAGAAAGCAGGTTGAGAATCCCGATCGCAGCGATGCCTTGGCTGTTTGGCGGCGTGGTGAGGACATCCAGACCATCGAAACGGGTGCGAACCGGCTCCACCCACAACGAGGCATGGGCTTTGAGATCATCCGCGGTAAGGATGCCGCCGGCTTCGGCGACACCCTTACCGATCTGCGCCGCAAGGTCGCCAGTGTAGAAATCCGCCAGTCCGGCATCGGCAAGGCGGTCAATGGCATCGGCCAGCGCGGGCTGGCGGAAGACGGCGCGTGTCGCCAGCAGTGCACCATCAGCCGTGAAGGAGGACGCAAGTGTTGGATCGGCCGGCAGCAGATCGGCGACCTTGTCCATCCACCCCCGAATCTTCGGCGTGATTTCCACACCGGAGCGCGCCACTTGCGCGGCCGGCCGCAACAGTTCGGCGACCGGCATGGTTCCAAAGCGGCTGGTGGCGTCCAGCCAACCGGCTGCAACCCCCGGAACGGCAAGCGATAGCGGCCCCTTGACCGGGATCTGCGCCAGCCCACGCCGCGCAAATTCCTCCGGCGTGGCGGCGCGCGGGGCGCCGCCGGAACCGTTCAGGCAATGAACGCGCCCCGTCGCAGCTTCATGATAGAGTATCCAGATGTCCCCACCTACTCCGCACATGTGAGGATAGCAGCTCCACAACATAGCATTGGTGGCCAACGCCGCATCCAACGCGTTGCCGCCCGAAGCCAGGACATCCCGTCCGGCCTGGCTTGCGCGCCAATGGGGCGATGCCACGGCGCTATTGGAAGCTGCGGCAACCGACTTGCTCGTCGTCCTTGTCTGGTCCACCTTCACCGCCATTACAGTTCCGCCGCGAACAGCACGGTCTGCTGCACGAAATCGTCTAGCCGCTCGAGTTGCACCCAGTGCCCGCAATTCCCGAATGTGTGCAATTGCGACGTCTTGATCGCGCGGTGGACGCGCATGGCCAGTTCCACAGGCAAAACACGATCGTCGCGGCCATGCAGGATCAGCGTCGGCGTGGTAATTGCGCCAAGTTCCTCTTCCGGTGTCGTGCGGAACACCTTCTCACCCTGGTCGTTCTCGACAACCGGCACCGGGTGCGGGTTTTTCTTGGCTTCCGGATCGATACTCTGCGCATGACGACGCTTGAGCATTTCTGGAGTCAATTGGGCCGGATCAAAGGGAAATATCCGCAAGATCTCTTGCAGCTTCTCGATCGAGCCGTCGTAGACGGAGGCCAGCTTGTGCGCCTCGCTCATCGGCACGTCGCCGGCGGCCGAACCCATCAGGACCATGCCGGAGACCCGTGCGGGATCGCGCAGCGATGCTGCCATCGCCACCATGCCACCGAAAGAATTGCCAACCAGCGGCACGGCAGCCAGATTCAAGGCATCCATGAACGCAAACAGGTGGCCAACCCAAAAATCCATGTCGTACTGACCATCGGCCTTGCGCTCGGTCGATCCAAAGCCGGGGATGTCGATGGCAATAACGCGGCGATAGCGCGCCATGACGGGAAGCACTTGGGCCCAGTTTTCCCAAGCCGAGACGCCCGGTCCCGAACCATGCAGAAGGATAATCGGATCGCCCTCGCCAAGCTCGATATAATGCGTGCGCAATCCGCCTGCGACCACGCTGAGACCCGCAACGGGATCTGCCGGGTCGAAACTTTTTGCCTGATCCATCGTGTTGAACTCCGAAATATCTCGTTTGAACGTGTGGTATTGTTGGCGAGCCGGTGTCTGGTGCTAGAGTTCGGCAACCCAACCGACCCGCATGCCCGCATCGCACTCGAGGTGTCCCGCCTCGTCCTTGAGGGCGAGGGAGTTCGCTTCGGCATCGATCGCGCCGACAAACTCCTCCCAGGCATTGAAGGTGTGGTATTCGTAAAAATCATAAAGCGCGCCGCCAAATCCAAGCGCGAGGGCAACCAGCCTTGTCAGACGGGTATCGGCAAGGATCGCCTCAAAGCGTTGGCAGCTCTTTTCGAAGTAGGGAAACATCCAGACGCTGTGTTCCTCGAGCCACCACTTGCGCAGGGCCGCCTGGTCGATCGCCCGGTTGCGGCGCGTACCGCACACCACCGCGAACGGGCTGGATGGGCTCTTGTCGACAAGCAGGAACGCATCGCCGACGACAACCGTGCTGCGGCCGCGCACGATGACATCGTCCAGCCCCGCTTTCGCTTCGGCAAGCGTACGCAATAAGCTATCGGGCGCTTGTGGTGCATCGAGCCGCAAGTCAACGACGCCATCGATCCGCGCATCCTGGCAACGCCCCCAGACGCCGTCCTCGAACGGATCGTGATCGCCATGAATACCGACCCGAACCGTTGCCCCTAAACTTGCGCCGATGCGGTTGGCGAAAGCCGTGAGCACGGCGGTGAAGGACTCCACCTGGACCAGCGGCTTTCTGGACAGCATCAGGCCGACGCCGAACTTCGGTGTCATGTCCTGATGAGACCGATACATCTCTCCAGTCGGATTCACGGCGCTGTTCATCCGTCGGCGTTTCAGGCCGGGTTCGGCCATTGGGCGACGAGTTCGAACACGCCGGTCTGGTAAACCGGATCGAGCAGGAACGAGCCGACTGGCGGCGAGGCAATGGATTCGCCAGGGACGAACTTGCCGGTGCGGTGGCCTTCCATGCCGATCCGTACCAGCTTGGCGATGTCGCGCTTAATGTCGTCGCTGTCGAATTCGCAGATCGCCATGTTCTGCGGCAGATCGCCCATCAGGCGCGGCAACTGGACCTTGCTGGGCCGGTAGAAGCTGCAGGCGATCAGGCCGGGCGAGGTCGTCATTTCCTCGACGTGGGGCGGCCACCAGGCGTCGACCACCGGCTTTGCCTCTTCCGATGTCGGGGAGCCGAAAACCATCATGATGTGCTTGCGCGCGGGCGGCAGCGGAGGCAGCCCCTCGCCTAGCGGCTCATTGCCGTGATTCTCCGGAAACTCGCAGTCGAGTTCATAGACGCACGACTGGAACGTAGGGTGCAGCTCGAATGCTTCGGGCCGCGGCGGCGGAATCCGCTTTGCCAAGCTAGCTGCCCACAACGTCCTGAAATTGCCGGCCAGATCGTCGGTCTCGAACTCATAGAGTGCCATGGTCTTCGGCAGCTTCACCGTCAAGCGCGGCATCTGCGCGATGGCGGGCTTGAACAACTGGGCCGAGATCAGCCCCGGCAGCGTGCACATCTCGATGAGATGGGTCTTGTACCAGGCGGCAACTTCATCTTCGTACTCATCGGAGGTTGCCCCTCCGTAAACCATGTAGACTGTCTTGGCGCTCATGAGATTGAACTCCTCGGCGTGATTGTAGGCTTATGAGCGCCTCGCCGGGCACTCAGTCGAATTCAGGCGGGCATTTTGAGATGAAGGCTTTCGCTTTCAGGGATCATGCCGATCTCGATGAGGTTGCCATCGGGATCGTGCCCATAGACCGAAGCGTTGGCGCCGAAATGCAGCGGCATCGGATGCACGAATGTCATGCCCAGTGCCGAAAGCCGCTCGTACTCCGCATCGATGTCCGTCACATCGACCATGAAATGGGTATAGCCGCGGTCATAGGCCTTGGCGGGCTCCAGCTTGTCACCCTTCGGGGTCTGCCACTCGAACAGTTCGATCAAGCAGTTGGCAGTGCGCATCATCAATATCCGGGCTTTCGCGTCCGGCACGCCAACGACGAGCGTGGCCACTTCGAAATCCTCCAGCCGAACCTCCTCGCCCACAGCTTCAAAGCCGAACGCGGCCTCATAGAAGGCACGCAGGCGATCAAGATTGCCGGTATGGATGCCGATGTGATGAATGCCGCGGATCATGCCGCTTCGCCCGTTCGACTTTCACTGCGCAAGGAAGCCTCCATTAGACATCTTTCGCTGTTCATCGCTTCATCTCCAATCTGTCGGCAACACGCGGGGCCCCTCAGCTATGCCTCGAGCAAGCCAAGGCGCGTTGCGATGTGATGCATTTCCCCTGACGGGCTATGCGGAACGATGTGCTCCCGCGTGCGCGTGATGCGAGCAATATTGGCGGCGACATCCTCAAGCTCGGGCAGGACGCCCGCCCCCGGAACCGCCCAACCATGTGTAAGTCCCAGAAAAACGCGCCCATACCAGCCGGCGCCCGCCGCCAGTACCATACCGGTCTGACTGCACTGGGAAGAGCACAGGTACTGAACCAGAGGGCTGATCGCGGCGACCGACTTGTAAGGGGCCAACGCAGCATCAGGATCGGATTTTTCATAGGCGATTTCCGGAATCGGGTTGGCATCTTGCGTCATAGTCGAGCCGCCGGCCTGGGGATTGATCATGTTTACAAGGATGCCGTGCTCCTTGCCCTCGGCGGCCAGCGCCCGCGTCATACCGACTAGCCCGGCCTTCGCCGTGGCATATTCGCTATAGCCCTGCTCGGGATACACGCCGCCCGCCGAACCGGTCATAACGATCCTGCCATAGCCCTTGGCCTGCATGATTGCCCAGGCCGGCTGCGTGACGCAGAACGCCCCTTTTAGGTGGACCGCCAGAACGTCTTCGAAATGCGAGAGCGGCATTGTCGCGAAGAGGCCAGCGTGGACGTTGCCGGCATTATTGACAAGAATGTCGAGCGTACCAAAATGCGTCAGCGCCGCCGCGACGATCGCCAATCCACCCTCCGGCGTGGCCACCGAATGATACGATGCAACCGCCTTGCCACCCGCAGCCACGATATCCGACACAACAGCATCCGCGCAAGCTGAGTCGATGTCGTTGACGATGACCGACGCACCGCGACGAGCGAGGTCGATCGCATACCCGCGCCCAAGGTTCCGCCCGGCGCCTGTTACGATCGCAACCTGACCTTTGAAATCAATCAGCGACATGACCTGCCCCCCTCGAAACCAAAATACCGGAGGATTTACCCGGCAATAGCGGCACGGCGTGAATCGAAGTCGCCAACAGAAGCCTCGCCAACGGGCGGCGATTTTCCGCGAGAAGACCTACTTCCGCGCCGATTTGATATGTAACCGGATTCACCCGCTGTGCTTGCACCAATCGGGGAAATTGCAATTGGTCCAGAGCGCTTTCCAATGCGCCGGGGCACAAGCCCAACAGCGGTTTTCAGCTCGCTGCGCGGATCGAGTGTGTAACCTGCACGCCCAGGCTATCCTTGGCTTGTTAAGTTCCGAGTCGCTTCAATTCTTCCAATTCGCGCCCCGCGCCGTCCCGCCTATCCCCGGATTGAACATGTTCGATGGATCGAGCGCACGGTAGTGATTAGCCAGATCCGGCTTCGCCGCGTAGAGGTGGCCAACATTATGCTCCGCAGGATATTCCGCACCGCGCCGGTCCAGGATCTCCAGCATTTCGCGTTCCAGCGCCAATGGGTCCGCACCCTTCCTGACGATATAGTCCTGATGAAAGACGTGGCAGAAAAAGTGGCCGTAATAGAGCTTATGGACAAGCTTGTCCGTAATGCTGTCCGGCAGCATCTCGAACCAGTCACGATCGTTGCGCCGCAAGGCAATGTCCAAAGCGATGATGTCCTCGACCGTGCGGTGATGGATCGCACGGTATCGGATCGCCGCCCCCGCCACTGCAAAGCGGTGCAGGAAGGCCTTGGCGGCTTCCTTCTGCGAACAGGCGAAGAAGTCTCCATCGGCGCTGGGAAAGGCGCGCTCGAGATAGGCCTGCGCCTCTGCCACGCCATTGCCGCCCATCTTCAGGATCAGATGATGTTCGAACTTGTCCCTGAAAGCACGCAGCCGGGTGGGCAGATGATCGCCAAAACACCGACCCGCCGCCTGCATGAAGCTGTCACTGGCATGGCGCAGCCCCCCCGGGGCCTTGCGCATCCATGCATCGAGGCGCGCCTTGGCGCCGAACAACCTGGGCAAACGCGCGGTTCCCAGTCGCTCGATGGCGATCACGGTATCCTTACCATAGCGCGCAGCAAGGTCGAAGGCCTCGCGATGCATATATTCGCCAGCGACCGGCAGACATTCGAAATCCTTGAGGATATCGCGCCGGATCCTGGCCAACTCAGCCGTATTGTTAGTACCGATATAAAAGGTCTGCGTGTCTGTCTCGGCGGGAAACGTGTCGAGTCGCACTGCAAGAACGGCCACCTTGCCGGCACTGCCTGATGCTTCGTAGAGCCGGCTCGGATCGGCGTTGAAACGGGCCGGGGTTGGTTCCTCGACTTGGCGCACATGCTCGCAATATCGATGGTCCGAAGCATGACGGACCTCATCGGTTGAGACATCGTTGCTGGAAAAGTCCCCCTTCTCGACGCGACGCAATATCTCCTCGGGCCCATCGCCCAGCCTGATGCCCAGATGATTGACCAGTTGCAGGCGGCCTTGCGCATCGACTTGGGCGAACAGAGCGAGTTCGGTATAGGCAGGCCCGCGCTGGACCAGTGCTCCCCCGGAATTATTGCAGACGCCACCCAACACGGATGCGCCGATGCAGGAAGACCCGATGACGGAATGCGGCTCCCGGTCGAACGGCTTGAGTACTGATTCCAGTTCGAACAGGGTGGATCCAGGCATGCACAGGACCTGCTGGCCACCGTCGATCGGATGAATTCCCTTTATCCTCAGCGTGTTGATGAGAACCACTTCGCGATCATAGCTGCCATCGGGGGTAGACCCGCCAGTCAGCCCGGTATTGGCCGACTGGATGATGACGATAACCCCGGCATTCACGCAAGCCTTCAACACCCTCCACAACTCGACCAGATTAGCTGGCCTGACGACCGCGAGCACCGATCCCTCGCCATAACGATAGCCGGTCGTGAAGCGTCTAGCGCGGCTCTTCTTTGTAATAACCGAACGCGAGCCGACGATGGCTCGCAAGTCGTCAACAACACCGGGCAACTGCGGTTTGAGTGGCATACTGTGCGTCCTATCCCAGAATCCAATTAGTGCATGGACCTTCTGAATCGTACATACTGGTTCTTTCGGCATGGCCAAGCATCGGCTTCAGTTCGTTCCGGCCTGATTACTGTGTCGCGCCAATGTCGATTTGACCGATCGCGCATATTGCTTTGGGTCCATTGAGCATTGGCGATTGACCACTGCTCCGGCCAGCAAATAGGCGCTCATGCGGGCGCCCCGGCACCATCCAGGTGCTCAGCCCTTGATGACGGCAAACGGAAGAACATGATATGGCCAAACTGATACATACGATGATCCGGGTTCTTGAAGAAGATCGGTCCGTTGCCTTTTACAAGACTGCGCTCGGTCTTGATGTCGCCGACCGCTTCGCCTTCGACAGTTTCACCTTGGTTTATCTGCGCAACGCGCAGAACGACGTGGAAATCGAGCTGACGATCAACCTCGACCGCGCCGAACCCTATGACCTTGGCGACGGCTACGGTCATGTCGCTGTCGCCGTAGAGGACCTGGATGCTGAGCATGCCCGCATGGAGGCTTCCGGGATAGCTCCCGCACCGATCAAGGAATTTTTCCGCGACGGATCGCTGATGGCGCGCTTCTTCTTCATTCAAGACCCCGATGGCTACAAGATCGAGATCCTGCAGCGCCACGGTCGCTACGTCTAAACGCACCGGACGCGGATCTCGCATCTTGGGGCCAGATGACCGGCGCATCTGGCCCCAAGATGCCGCGAGTGGCGATTCGGTAGTGGCCCGTAATGAACAGCAGACCGGTCAGAGGAACGCAGCGACCAGTCCGAGATTGAGCGCCACCAGTATCGCGAGCATGGTTATGATCCCGAAATCGGTGGCCAGCTTCATCAGGAGCGGCGCTTCGCGCAGTTCCATAAACTCGAACGCAACCAGCCGGACCTTGATGAAGGCCAGGACCAGCACCGCGACGCCGGCCATGCGCGGATCGCCAGCCCTGAAGTGATATGGAAGAAGCGGCGCGCCGTGCTTCGACAGAGTCGGCGCTGGTCGATTGCATGGAGCCGAAGTCGTCCGCAAGGCCATCGTCGAATCCATGCGGGAGCTGCCAGAGAAACTCCGTCAGTCGCTAACGTGGGACCAAGGTGCCGAGATGACCCAGCACGCAACGCTCCGGGTCGACAGCGGGCTGGAAATCTACTTCTGCGATCCGCAAAGCCCGTGACAGCGTGGCTCAAATGAAAACACCAACGGTCTCCTCCGCCAGTACTTCCCGAAAGGCACCGATCTCAGCCGGCACTCGACAGGGGAGCTCGAAGCAGTTGCTCACGCCACGAACGCGCGACCACGAAAGACGCTCGGATGGAAGACCCCTGCAGAAGTCCTCGACCAGTTCCTCGCTCCGCAGTATGAAGCAGGTGTTGCGACGACCGGTTGAATCCGCAGAGTAGTCGCCGACCCACCTTTCAAGTCGGGGGCACAGCGCCTATTCTGCGCGTCCTGATTGGCGGAATGCCTGAGGACGTCGAAGTACTACTTGCGCTCGCACTACCGCAGTCCTGCAAAATGGCTGCCACCTTTGGCGACGAGTGGAAATTCCGGAATGGCGAGGCAGATTTTGCAAGGTGGGACACGCCCCCCGCCCTACTCTTTGCACCGACCGCGCAAACCTTCCGACCAGAAACTACACCAAGTGAGAGCGGTGACGTCGCAAGCCTTTCCGATCTCACGTTGAGATTGCCTGATCACCGTTGAACACCAGGCTCGCCATCTCCTTCGACGCGCAGACTATAGCGGCGAGCAAGGAACGCGCAAACGATCAGCTGAATCTGGTGGAAGATCATCAGCGGCAACACAATCATACTCACCGCCGAGCCTGTGAACAGCACGCTGGCCATCGGCAGGCCGCTGGCCAGCGACTTCTTGGAGCCGCAAAACTGCAGGACGATCTCGTTCTCAATTGACATTTTCATCAATCTACGGCCGACAAAACCCGTAATCATCAAGGCAGCCGTCAGCAAGGTGGAAAGGATAATGGTCAGGACCACGAGGTCTGATAGGTATATTTGGTGCCAGATTCCCGCGATCACACCCTTCGAAAAGGCGGTATAGATGATCATTAGGATCGAGCCGCGATCGACATAGCCGAGCCAGCGTTTGTTCTTGGCAATTAAATTGCCGATAATGGGACGTGCCAGTTGTCCTGCCAGAAATGGCGCCAGTAGTTGCAGCAGGATGTCCTCGAAGACATTGAAGTTCAGCGCCGCGCCGCCTGTCTGAAGCAGCCAGCCGGCCAACATCGGGCTGATGAACACGCCAAGGATGTTGGATCCGGAAGCTGCGCAAAGAGCCGCTGCCACGTTGCCGCGGGCAATCGCGGTAAAGGCGATTGAGGACTGGACGGTCGAAGGCATCAGGCAAAGAAAAACAATACCGGTCACCAGCATCCGCGGGAGGCTGGCCGGCGCGATCGCGGCGACACCGACTCCCAATAGAGGAAACACCACGAAGGTGCTGGCTAGTACTGCAACGTGCAGTCGCCATTGAGCAATTCCGCTTACCGCCGCCTGCGGCGACAATCGGGCGCCATAGAGGAAGAAGAGCAGGATGATACCACCATCCGCGACATCTCCAGCCACTTGCGCGCCAAAGCCATGCGCCGGGAAAAGTGCAGCTATCGCGACGGTGGTCAGCATCAAGGCAATGTACGGATCGCATATGCGGAGAATTCTGCTCATAAAAGCGTTGTCGGACAAAACTCCTTGATTGGGAATTACGATAATCATAATATTAGTCATCGTAAAATTGGATAACAAAATGCTGGATCACGCATGGTTGCGAAGTTTTCTCGCTGTGGCTCGTGTACGCAACTTTACGCATGCGGCTGCGAATTTGGGACTGCGTCAACCTACGGTGAGCGAACATGTCCGCAAGCTGGAGACGGAATTCGATGTTCGCCTTTTCCTGCGCGATACTCATAGTGTTGCGCTAACCCGCGACGGCGAGGCGATGGTTGGGTTCGCCAATTCCATCTTAGAGACTTGCGAGCGAGCGCAGCGCCACTTTCGGCAGACAGATATTGGCGGATCCATCACGGTTGGCGTTACCGAGGACGTTGCGCTGGCAGGCCTGCCGGAACTGCTGCGCGGGTTTCGCGCCGAACATCCGCGTGTCTCGCTCGAACTGACGGTCGGACTTAGCGAAATCCTGCGCGGGCGTTTCGAACGCTGTGAACTCGACATGATCGTGATCAAGCGGCGTAAAGCCGATACGCAGGGAGAACCGATTTGGCTTGAGCGATTGTGCTGGGTCGCGGCAGCCGATTTCCGGTTGCCGGTCGATGAGCCGCTGCCCTTGATCCTGTTGTCGCAGCCTGCGATAACTCGAGATCTGGCACTGGCCGCGCTGGAGCGCGCGCAGATGAGTTGGCGCGTGGTTTGCACCAGTGATAGTCAGAGCGGCGTCCATGCCGCGTTGGAAGCGGGTTTGGGTATTGCGCCGCATGCTCGCTCGCTGATCCCCACGGGCCTTCGTGAACTTCGTGATCCGGACCTGCCGCTACTCGCCGAGGTGGAGTTCGCGATTTTCGCCGGCTCGAAGTCAAAGCGGTATCCTGGCAACGCACTCTACGATGCGATCACTCGTAAAGGACCGTCCATTTTCGCGCCTTAGCTCTGTCATGTTTGGACGGCGCCCTGCGATCAAGGATGATTTTTGATGATCTGACGTCAACGGGTGCGGGTTAGCGTCCGCGCTCGAGGCACAGACATAGCCACGGGCTTAGCAGATTATGCCCGGTACGTCGCATCACCTCATGGTTATGCTGGTGCCAAAAAACTGCGGCCTTGCTCGCCGATAAGGATTACGATGGCGAAGACCTCCTCCTGCGCAACATCGTGCCCGTCATCACACTGCGTTCGAACCGCAATGCTCCGGAGCATCCTGACTATCGCCGCTATCGAAATCGCAATCTCTTCGAACGCATGTATGGGTTCCTCAAGTACCAACGCCGCATCGCAACACGCTTCTAGAAAACCGCACCTTCCTACTTCAGCTTTGTCAACTTCGCCGCCGCAAGGCTATAGTTGAAGCATGAAGCATTTTGTCAGCACAGCCCAATGGCTACTCGTTCGGCTTCGACCGTGATCGACCAAGGCATGATCTGTTGGGGAGCAATTCCACGAGAACGGCGCGATAGAAGATCTCACGCTTCCGAGGAGCGAATCGCGACCGCCGTTGCAAGTTTACGGCGGACAACACGGGCAGCATGGAGGAAGGAGAACCGATCGGGATCCTCGTCGGCCGAGAGTGCGGCCTCGTGGATCAGTTTGCGGATGGCAAAGTGAGCGATGATCATGCCGTAGAATTCCTGGCGCACCAAATCGGGTGTCTTGGAACGCAGGACGATCCGTGAACCACGCAAATGGGTCTTCAACTCATCGAAGGCGGTCTCGATTTCCCAGCGTTCGTGATTGAGTGCGGCCAGTTCCGGCGCCTGCGCGTGATCGAGGATTGTTGTGACCGGTCGATAGAGCTGTGAGGTTCGGCGACATCGTTTCAATTTTGCTGGCCTAATGCCCGGCCGGCCTGTCCATCATATCCCCAGCCAAGGAGGGAGGGCGATGGATCTGGTCAAAGCGCGATTAGGCTGGGTCCAGCTGTATGCGCAAACGGGTGATGCCGGCCTCGTCTGTCGGCATTGCGGCATTTCGCGTCCAACGCTGTGCAAATGGTGGCGACGGTATCAAGCAGCCGGCGTTGCCGGGCTGATCGAGGAGAGCCGACGACCGAAGCGGTTCGCAGCCCAGAAGGTCTTTGCCGAGCAGGAGGTCCTGGTCCTCAGATTGCGCCGAGAACGCAAGCTCGGGATCAAGCAGCTGCGCAACGAGCTCATTCGTCAGCATGATCTGACGCTTTCGCTCGATACCATTCACCGCGTGCTTGTCCGCCACGACGAGCAGGTCCTCAAGCGACCGCGGCGAAGGGTGAAAGGGAAGATCCGCTACAGTCAGCCCATTCCCGGCGACCGCGTGCAGATGGATGTCTACAAGATCGTGCCTGGCGTGTACCAGTACACCGCCATCGATGACTGCTCACGCTACAAGGTGCTGAGCGCTTTTCCTCGTCGTGCAACCGCCAATACGCTGATCTTTCTTGAACAGGTGATTGAGGAGATGCCCTTCGCCATCCAGCGAATTCAAACTGACCGCGGGCTCGAGTTCTTCGCGCAAGCGGTTCAGCAGCGGCTGATCGATTGGGGCTGCGAGTTCCGTCCGATCCGGCCGCGTTCGCCTCATCTCAACGGAAAGGTTGCACGTACCCGACGCGCCGATCTCGAGGAGTTCTGGTGCACGGTAGATCCGAGGGAACCGGACATCGCTGATCGGCTTGCCGAGTGGCAACACCACTGGAATTGGTTCCGCCCGCACACCGCGCTCAGCGGCGCATCTCCCATCGGCCGGGTAATAGAGTTGATGGAGAAAACGCCGCTTCGCGAGGAGGTCGACGTCCGCTTCGAGCCCGCCGAAGAACGCATGCGACATCATGACGACCGCATCGACCAAGCTCTTTCTGCAATGAAATGATGTCCCCAGACCCTACACGTCATACCATTCGGCACACAACATGCCTGCGCTACTTCGAGACTCATGAGAACTTCCGTCAGCTCAGAACGCGTCCACAATCATTGTCATGATCGCCTCTTCACCTGCAGCAATGCTGACGGCCAGGCCATCTGCCTGCGGCAGAACCCGTGATGCGAAGAAGTTCGCTACATGTATTTTCGAGGCATGGAACGGAGTGTCGCTTGACGCAGCCGCCACTGCCATGCGCGACCACATCCAGCCAAAGGATACGAGCGCAAACAAGCGCAGGTAGTCGACCGCTGCCGCGCCGAGCGCATCGACGCTTCCACCGCTAAGTTCAACTGTCGACTCGCGCAGGAGCCCCAGTGCCTTTCCGGTGCGCTGCGCGACCAGCGATGCGGCCTCAACTTGCAACGCCCCGGCAAGATCGGCTTCAATCAGGTCGAAGAACCCTTGCGCAACCGTGCCGCCGGCCATCGACAGCTTGCGTCCGACAAGATCCATAGCCTGCACCCCGTTGGTGCCCTCATAGATCTGGGCAATGCGCGCATCGCGCACATATTGCTCCATGCCCCATTCGCGGATGTAGCCGTGGCCGCCAAAGACCTGCTGGGCCTGAACCGCGCTCTCGAAGCCGAAGTCTGTGAAGGCCGCCTTCACGACCGGAGTGAGAAGCGCGACAACGCCATCAGCCCGCTCGCGCTCGGCCGCATTGGGGTGAGAATGCGCACGGTCTAACTGGAGGGCAGTCCAGCCAGCAAGCGCACGCCCGGCCTCTACGAAGGCGCGAACATTCAGGAGCATGCGGCGAACATCGGCATGCTCGATGATTGCAACCGGCCCGCGTGAACCATCGGCGTTGCGGCCCTGCAGGCGCTCACGGGCGTAGCCTGTGGCTTGCTGATAGGCGGCGCCTGCTATGCCCAGCCCCTGGATCCCGACCATCAGACGCTCGGCATTCATCATCGTGAACATGGCGGCCAGACCGCGATGCGGCTCCCCGACGAGCCAGCCGATGGCGTCGTCATAGTTCATCACGCAAGTCGGCTGCGCATGGATACCCATTTTCTTCTCAAGCGCGCCCACCGACATGGCATTGCGGATGGTGAAGGCGCCTTCACCATCGGGCAGGAACTTAGGCACCAGGAACAGGCTGATCCCCTTCACCCCGGCAGGAGCATTGGGAAGGCGTGCGAGCACGAGGTGGACTATATTGCCGCCAAAATCGTGATCGCCCGAGGAAATGAAGATCTTCTGCCCGCTCACGGCATAGCTGTCATCGCCCTTGGGCACAGCTTTGGTCTTGAGCAGCGCCAGGTCGGTGCCTGCCCCGCTCTCGGTCAGCGCCATGGCCCCAGTCCACTCGCCGCTCACCATCTGCGGCAAGTACATTGCTTTCAGCTCGTAGCTCGCATGGGCGGCAATTGCTTCGGCCGCACCGCGTGTCAGGCCAGGGAACAGGCCGAAAGAGAGATTGGTCGCCGACATCATCTCATCGAGCCAAAGTTGCAGGATAAAGGGCAGCCCCTGCCCTCCCCACTCGGGATCGGCGGAGAGCGCGGGCCAGCCACCTTCGACGAACTCGCGGTAAGCATCTGCAAAGCCGGAAGGCGTCTGCACCGCGCCATCGACCAGGCGGCTCCCCTCCTCGTCGCCCTCGCGATTGATCGGACCAAGCGTCTGCGTGCACAGCTTGCCGGCTTCTTCGAGTACTGCGGCTGCGAGGTCCGCGTCCACGCCCTTGCCAAGATCGGCCATGGCGCTGTCGAAGCCGAGCACTTCTGTCAGCAGGAAGCGGTAGTCTTCAATCGGGGGCATGTAATCGATCATTGCATCACTCCGAATTCGATGGAGCGCGAGCTACACCAAACGACTGTTACAGTCAAATCGGCGACAAACCCTGGCGGCGGATCGTTGTTCGAATGACCAGTTATTCGTGGCGGAACACAGCTACAATCTGCGCCGCGATTTGCGCAGGTGTGAGCCTGCCAGGCCGAAACCAGTCGCTGGCGGAGTTCAGCTGGGATAGCAGGAGATTGCGATAGATCGACCGATCAATTTGTGATGGAAGCGGCAAGGCATCCACTAACGACCGAAACAGCTCCTCGAATTTGTCACGTCGCGCGATCAGCGCCCCGCGTATTCCGTCAGGCACTTCCCGAAAATCATTCATCATCGGCATCGTCAGGGAATCGGGTGCAAGCTGGATGTCGAGCAATGTCGCACACGCGACTTCCAGCTTGCGCCAAGGCCCCTCTACCCGGCTGACCGCCTCCGCAATTCTAACCTCTGCGGCATCGAGCGCGGCGTTGTGAAGCTCAAGGAAGAGCGAATCCTTGGACTTTATATGATGATAGAGCGACCCGCCAAAGACGCCTGCTAGTGCGCCGATATCCCGAAGTGACGTACCCCGATACCCTTTCCGGGCGAAGAGTTGAGCAGAAATTTCAAGAATTTCGCGCTTACGTGGACTGATTTCGGTCGCATAGCTGGCGTCAAGTTGAGCGCTGGAGGGACTCGATCGAGATTGAATGGGTTCTCTCATGGGCGCACGACATAGCATTTTGCCGAAACAATCCCTGACCTAAATAATTTCAGACCCCAAAAAAGGACACAAAGAATGAACAAATTGCCTTCAAAAATCCGACTTCCCAACTGGCGTCACGTCCGCCACGAACACCGCACTCGAAGCAATCTTCTCAAGGATTAGAGGCATGATCTCGACGGCGCCGAGCGCTCCCTTCGTGTCGTGATCCAACGATGGCCGATCAGCATCGTCGAAGTCGAAATCTCCCGCCAACAGCGCAACTACGTCCTCGAGCGCGGCCTTGATGAAATGACCGTTGGTCTTCGGTGAGACGTCATCCTGCCAGGATCAGAAAACCTTCACCCATTCCTCCTATGGTCTGCTCTCCACATTGGGGAGCAGGCCGACAGATCGATAGCAAGTCTCCGAGAGGTGAATAGCCCCAAGATTTCTGGACGCCTTCTATCCTAATTTTGAGGACAGGAGACGACGATGGGGAAGCCCAATTTCAGTGATGAGTTTAAGCGTGATGCGGTAGCCCAGATCACCGAGCGTGGGTATCGGGTAGCGGAGGCTTCTGAGCGGCTCGGCGTCAGTCAGCATTCGCTGTATGCCTGAAGCGGCAGCTGGCGAAGGCGGTATCTGGCGATGCCAGCAAGGATGGCGAGATCCGCCAGTTGAAGCGCGATCTGGCCCGGGTAACCGAGGAGCGCGACATCCAAAAAAAGCCACCGCGCATTTCGCTCGAGATGCAAAGTGAGATACGCGTTCATTGCTGAGCATCGCGATCATTTTGGCGTGCGGGCAATGTGCCGGTGTTTGGCCGTGCAACCCAGCGGCTACTATGCATGGCAGCCCGTCCAATCGTGCCTGGATCGTCTGGCTCACCCGAGCAGGGTAGCGATAAGTCCATGCACCTTCGATTAGCACGCAGCGTGCTCGCCTATTGCCGGCCTTGGCAATGCCGCCGCGCTTCACCTGCTCGCCAGTTGAACTCTCGGATGGAACAAGCCCGAGGTATGCCATCAACTGCGGCGCTGTTTCGAAGCGTCGTATGTCGCCGATTTCCACGACAAAGGTGACCGCTGCGATTAACGCAATGCCGCGCATTGCCTGATAGGCCTCCACGACAGGCGCCATGGACCAGGACGCAACTACCTCCGCGACCTGTTTTGTCAGCCGGTCTTCACGGATGGCCGCATCCTCAATGGCCTGGATATATTCGGCTAGGACTATGTGATGGGTAGGATGGGTGAAGCTTTGCGCCGCCAGCCATCGAAAATGGGCCCGTGTCCAAGGCGAGCGGCCGGGATATATCCGGCCACGGCGCAGCAAGAATGACTGAAGCTGCTGGCGTGCTTTCTTTAGCGCGTCGTGAGCGCACTCACGGGCACGGACAAGGTCTCGCACAGCTTCATGCGCTTCGTCCGGAACCCACACACCAGTCAACTCTCCGGCGCGATGCAGCCGTGCCAGGCTGACTGCATCGCGTCGATTGGTCTTCACTCGATCGCCCGGACGCTTGGGAATAAGGGATGGCGCAACGACCTGGCACGCATGTCCCAGCGCGATAATCTGGCGGTAAAGATCGTACCCGGTCGGGCCAGCCTCATAGCAGAAGTGAAGCTCGGCCCCGCGCTTTGCCAACTTGGCCACCATCGATGCAACCGATGTCGGTTCGGCTGAAATATCGCCGAAGAAACGGACTTCGCCGTTCCGCTCCTTTTCCGCGACCGCAACCGAGATCTTCGCTTTCGATGTATCGAGTCCGATGAAAAGTTCGCTATACTCGTGCATGGTTCGCCCTCGCCTAAGCATGGGGATAGGCGCCGGCCCGTCCGGCGTAACCCCCGTTTCCTGCTTACTCCGAGGGCGGGCCAACTTCACCGCACGAACATACGGTCTTGGGGCTATTCATCTGAATGGTCGGCAAGTTCCTCTATCGCGTGTCCTGCGCGGGCAGCGCACGCCTCTCGAACATAAGCTGTGGAGACACCTTGTACAATTTGTCACTTCCTCTGGGGCGGACCCTCGAACTAACTATCGCTTGAACTCTCATGCCGAAGGAATGTGCGCAGCCGATACGGACTGCCAAATGACCTTTGTACGGATGAAACAAGCAGCCGAGGCCGAGAAAGCCGGGAGACCGCAGTGACGATTTTACATACCAAGGGCATTCTTGCCATCACTGCCTCGACTTGCGCGCTGGCCCTCGCAGACCCGGCCCAGGCGGCCTGTGCGGACCTGGCCAGTCTCGCCATTCAGGATGGCAAGGTCACCAGCGCCGAGATCGTCTCCAAAGGAGATTTCGAGCCGCCTGCCGGCTCCGGTCTGCCGCCCGGCGTTGCCGCAGCAAGCTATTCGGATGCGCCCGCCTTTTGCCGCGTGCGCCTGAGGCTGGCGCCTTCGTCGGACTCGGACATCAATAGCGAGGTCTGGCTGCCGCTCAAAGGCTGGAACGGCAAATACGCCGGGGTCGGCAATGGTATTTGGGCCGGCTCTATCAGCTTCGCGGAACTGGGCCGCAATATTGCGCGCAACTATGCCACGGCCGCTACCGACACGGGCCATGTCGGTAATGGCATGACGGCCGAATGGGCCGTGGGACATCCGGAAAAGCTGATCGACTTCGGCTACCGTGCGGTACATGTGACGACCGTCGCGGCCAAACAGGTAATCAAGGCGTTCTATGGCCGCGCGCCGGATCTTTCCTTTTGGAACTCCTGCTCGACGGGCGGCAGGCAGGGCCTTATGGCCGCCCATCGCTATCCGGAGGATTTCGACGCGATAAGCGCCATGGCTCCGGCCAATCCGATGACTGACCTGATGACCCAGAGCATGTGGCAGGGCTGGCAGCCGCAGCGCTTCAATGTGCAGATCACGCCCGCCGATCTGGGAATGGTTCACGCCGCCGCAGTCGCGCAATGCGATACGCTGGATGGGGTCGAGGATGGGTTGATCGGCCGGCCGCAGCAATGCAGCTTCACCCCTACCAGCCTGCAGTGCAAACCCGGGCAGACAAAAGGCTGCCTGAGCGCAGGTCAGGTTTCCGCCATTGGCAACTTCTATGGCGGAGTGCGCGCCACGGACGGTACGCAGTTGTTGACAGGCTGGCCAATCGGTTCGGAAATGCAGCTTGCCGCACTGGTCATGGGCACCGAGCCTTTCCCCGTTGCGATGAGCTATTTCCGCGACCTGGTCTATGGCGGAAGCGATCGTTGGGATTGGCGTGCGACCGATTATCGCACCTTGGCGAACGACGCGCGCCAGTTCGGCGCCGGTATACTCAATGTGCCTTCGGACGGGCTCGGTCAGTTCTTCGCGCGCGGAGGCAAGCTGCTATTGAGCCACGGCTGGACCGATGGACTGATCCCGGCAACCAATACTCTACGCTTCTATCGGGACCTCTACTCAGCGCTCCCGCAGGAAGTCGCGCAGGACCAACTTCGCCTGTTCATGGCGCCCGGCATGGACCACTGTTCGGGCGGCGAGGGCCCGAGCGAATTCGACACGCTCGGCACTATCGACGAATGGGCGGAAACCGGCAATGCGCCCGATCGGATCGCCGCCACGCGCCCGACCCGGGCCGTAACCTTTCCGGGACAACCGCCCGCCCCGCCACGCGCACCGATGGAACGGCCGCTCTGTGCTTATCCATGGGTTGCGCAATATGACGGCAATGGCGATCCATCGTCGGCCACCAGTTTTACCTGCGGCATGTCCGACGATCTGTGAAGCAGCGCAAAGATAGCTGAGCGGGTGGCTTCGGGTCCTGGCAACCGCGAGGACATGAAGCCGCCTTCCTGTTTTCGCCACTCGCAGCCGTCCCAGCGGCCCCGCAGTGCGACTGTCCTCTTC
The DNA here is from genome assembly GCF_000253255.1 of Novosphingobium sp. PP1Y. Classification (NCBI taxonomy): domain Bacteria; kingdom Pseudomonadati; phylum Pseudomonadota; class Alphaproteobacteria; order Sphingomonadales; family Sphingomonadaceae; genus Novosphingobium; species Novosphingobium sp. PP1Y. The sequence goes on from NC_015580.1 coordinate 3,455,990, forward strand.
GCTGCGGGCCACGTCGTAATTGCGCCCACTGCATTATCGCATCCTGAAACGGCTGCAGTGAATCGGGCGGAACTTCGCTGAAAATATGACAGCGCAAGGGCTCGATGAGGACCTTTGCCGAACCGAACCCGCCGGGCCCGGGAGGGCGTCCGGGCGGATAAATTCGGTGTTGATCGGGCTCATTATTCATGATAGCGGGAATAAATAATTCATTCACCAAGGAATAATGTGGTGGAAGCAGAGGGGAGAGTGGGATGAACGTCTTACATCGTAGCGTGTCTGCACTTGCGATTTGCACGACCATGGTGCTGCCGCAGATTGCTGTCGCGCAGGAGAGCAATGCACAGGCTCCACTAGGAGGTCTGGAGGAGATCGTGGTCACTGCCCAGCGCGTCAGCCAGAGCGCTCAAAAGGCGCCCTTGCCGGTCGATGTGGTAACGAGCGCGGACCTTCGTCAGCAGATCGTGACGCGGGCGGAGGACTTGTCCCGCACCTCTCCGGCGCTCGCCACCGTCGGCGGCGCGGGCGGCACGACTACTTTCTATGTGCGCGGCGTCGGCAACAACACGGTGAACGCCTATTCTGACCCGGCAATCGCGTTCAACTACGATGGGGTCTATATCGGCCGCCCCAGCTCCACCTCCGGCATGTTCTACGATCTCGCACGGGTCGAAGTGCTCAAGGGGCCGCAAGGTACGCTCTACGGCCGCAATGCGACCGGCGGCGCGATAAACGTGATCCCTAACAAGCCGCGCCTCGGCGAGGTCGGCGCCGACGCCACTATCGGCTATGGCAACTACAACTGGTGGACCGCCCAAGCCGCGGTCAATGTCCCAGCGGGCGAAGCGGTGGCCATGCGATTGGCGGGTACGCTGTCCCGGCACGACGCGTTCATGAGCGATGGCACCGGCAACCAGCGGGAATATGGTGCTCGCTTCCAGATCTATGCCGAGCCTGACCCGCAACTGGATCTGCGCATTGCCGCCGACTATGCCCATCAGGGCGGCGCCAGTTCCTCGAGCTATTATGTCGGCTCCGTGGATCCGACCTTCGGTCCGAACGGATTTGCCGGCTACGAATACACGCGATCGGGCTTCTCGAGCCTGCAAGGCCTGGGCGATCCGGCATCCCAGGCATACCTCGCCTCACGGTACATCCCGCAAGTCGGTCGCGCAGGTGCGGTAAGCGATGGCACGCCGTCGAACGACAACGACTACTGGGGCGTGACGGCGGAACTCAACTACAAGACCGATATCGGCACCCTGACAATCCAGCCCGCCTGGCGCGAGGCGCACATCGATTACCGCTTCGCCAACATATTCCGCGAGGGCGGCTCGAAGGAAGACGATCGTCAGGCAAGCATCGAGGCGCGCTGGGCGGGACAGGCCAGCCCTCAGATCGACTACCTGCTTGGCGGCATATATTTCGATGAGAAGATCGGCGCCACGGCCTACTATAACCAGTGGACGCTTTCGCCCTTCCAACAGTTCGATACGCACACCAAATCCTGGGCGGGCTTCGGCAAAGTCACCTTTCGTCCCGTCGAACGGCTGAGCCTGACGGCAGCGGGACGCTATACATCGGATCGCAAGTCCTTCGACGGCACCTCGAACGTCTATATCCTGTTCTGCGGCAATCCTGCATTGGGCAATAGCTGTCCGACGCTGCCGTTCATGCCGCTCGCAACCAGCGGCGCTGAGGTCGAGAGCTTCTATGGCGCGGCAGGTATCCCGGTCACGTCAGTTCCGCTCTTCGTCTTGCCCGATGCCATCGGCGGTTCCCAAACGGCGCCATTCGTGTTGCGCTCGCCCATCGTCATCAATTCGTCCCTGAAGGACAACAAGTTCACCTACCGACTTGCGGCGCAGTACGATTTTTCGCCCAGCAACATGGTCTATGCGAGCTTCGAAACCGGCTATCATGCAGGCGGATTCTCGTTTGCGCGGGGGCTGGACAGCTATGAACCCGAAACGCTCGACGCCTATACGCTCGGTTCGAAGAACCGCTTCCTTGGCAATCGCCTGCAGCTGAATGTCGAGGCGTTCCTCTGGAAATATCGCAACCAGCAATTCAGCCAGTTCGGATACGATCTGGGCGATCCGCCCTCGACCGTGCTGCTGACCCGGAACATCGGCACCAGTACGATCAAGGGCGTCGATCTCGATGTTGAGTTCCAGGCAACGCCCGATACGCTGCTTTCCGGTAGCGTCCAATATCTGGACACGAAATACGACAGCTTCGTCTATTATGCGCCGAATCAGGGCCTGCCGCCCAAGACGGCCTGCGGCTACAGCCCAACGACGCAAACCACGCCTGGCGGTTCCGTAGTCAACGTCTTCGAGATCGATTGCTCGGGACGGCAGGCCTTCAACGCGCCGCGGTGGTCCTTCACGGTCAACGGCGAACAGACCGTGCCGCTCGGCGACCTCAAGCTCGTGCTGCAGGCCGGAACGCGCTACCGCAGTTCCACCTACTTCAGTGCCGATTACCTGCCTTTCCTCAAGAGCAAGAGCAATTTCGTCACCACACTGTCCGCCACCCTGGCCGAGGCAAGCGATCGGTGGTCGATCACAGCTTACGCATTCAATGTCACGGACAGTCGGCGCCTGGTGAACGGGGTTATCAACAGCGCCGACCTATACGTAGCCGATGCCGAACAGCCGCGCACTTACGGACTTCGCGCCAGCTTCCACTATTGAGGGTAACCCGTCCTGAGAGGACCGAAATGACAGTATCAGTAAACGATCTTCAATATGTCGCGCTTGCCGTGCCCAATCTCGCGGCGGAGCGGACTTTCTTCAGCAAGACCTGGGGCCTCGAGGAAGTCGCTGAGGTGGATGGCAAGGTCTATTTCGCCACCGCCGCCTCCCCTCACCCCTATGTGATCCGGCTGCGGGAGGACGAAGAAAAGAAGACCGACCTGATCGGCTTCACCGCCAACAGCAGGCCCGATCTCGACGCATTGTTTGCGCAAGTGAAGGCAGCGGGCGCAAAAATCATTACCGAACCCGGTCCGGCCGCCGGTCCGGGTGGCGGATACGCCTTTCGCTTCTTCGATCCCGATGGCCGCGCGCTGGAGATCGTTGCGGATACAACTCCGCGCGCAATACGCAAAGTCGATGAGCATGAGGCGATCCCGCTGCAGATCAGCCATGTCGTCCTGCACTCACCGCAGCATGCGGAGCTGGAACGCTGGTATCGCGAAGTTCTTGGCTTCCGTCTGTCGGACTGGCTGGGAGACTTCATGGTCTTCCTGCGCTGCAATCCGGCCCATCATCGCCTCGCGATCCTGCCCGGCCCGCCCGCGCTCAACCACATCGCCTTCGATGTCGCCTCCATCGACGCACTGATGAAGGGGCTCGGACGCATGACACAGGCGGGCGTCCATCTACAGTGGGGGCCGGGCCGGCACACCGCCGGTAACAACACCTTCAGCTACTACTCGACGCCCAACGACAACACTGTCGAATACACCTCCGATCTCGAAACGGTGGACGAGGAAAGCTGGCAGCCCACCGTCTACAAACCGGGCCTGGAGGTAATGGACCAGTGGGGCACCGGGCGCATCATCCCGGGCAATCGCCCCCATGCGGAAATGGCGCCGGACAAGGGCCTGTGGCAGGTGCCGGCATGATTGCGACTGCGCTGGTCATCGGCGGCGGCATTGGCGGCATGACGGCCGCACTTGCGCTGGCTCGCCAGGGCGTCACTGTCGAATTGATCGACGCGGATCCGAACTGGCGGGTTTACGGTGCGGGCATCAGCGTCACGGGACTGTCGCTGCGGGCTTTCGACGATCTGGGCATCCTGGATGAAGTGCGCGAGCGCGGGCACGTCGGAGCCGGGATGCGCGGACGCGCTCCGGACGGCACGGTCCTGTTCGAGTCCCCGGTGCCGGAAAACCCGGCGCCGATCCAGTCGGGCGGCGGGATCATGAGGCCCGTACTGCATGACATCCTGTCCGCGCGGGTGCGGGCGGAAGACATCGCAGTGCGCCTGGGTGTGCGCGTGGATCGGCTCGAGGATGACAGCGAGGGCGTCGACGTTCGCTTCGACGATGGCGCTGCTGGCCGATACGATCTGGTCATCGGCGCAGACGGCATCAACTCCCAGACGCGTCAGACTGTCTTCCCCAAGGCCCCTGCACCACGCTTTACCGGGCAAGGTTGCTGGCGCGCCATCGCTCCGCGTCCGGCGGGGTTCGACCGTGCTGAAATGTTCTTCGGCGGTCCGGTCAAGGTGGGTTTCAACCCGGTCTCCGACACGGACATGTACATGTTTGTCCTCGAGCATGTACCGAATAATCCCTGGTTTTCAGAGGATATGCTCGTCGATCACCTGAAGGACCTGCTGGCCCCGTTCGGGAGTTACGTCACCGAGGTACGCGAGGGCCTGGGGCCGCAGTCGTTGGTCAACTATCGTCCACTCGAATGGCTGCTGCTCGACGAACCCTGGCACAAGGGTCGCGTCGTGCTGATCGGCGATGCCGTCCATGCAACGACGCCGCACATGGCATCGGGCGCGGGCATGGCAGTAGAGGACGGGCTGGTGCTCGCCGATGAACTGGGACGGCACGACGATATCGCGACGGCGCTGGCAGCCTTCGTGGCCCGGCGGATCGAGCGCGCGCGGCTCGTAGTGGAAAACTCGGTGCGCATTGGCGAGATCGAAATGACCGGAGGCGACCAGGTCGAAGCCAACAGAATGCTGGGCACCACCATGGCCCAGCTCCAACAGGCCTATTAGGTGATCCCGGGAGTTTGACATGAGCGACTTTGGACTGGCGACTCTGGCGCTGGACGGCAAGGCGCAGCCCGTCCTGGTCCGGGACGGCAAGGCCCTGCCACTCGCCCGGCACGGCCTGAAGGACGATCTTCTGGCCCTTCTCGACGACTGGGATGCGACCTGCGCAGCCATCGAAGGGTTGGACGAAAGCCTCTGGGCCGATGCGGTTCGCTTCGACGAGCGCGCTGCGCTCGCGCCCTTCATTCCCCGGCAGGTATTCTGCGCCGGGGCCAATTACCGCAAGCACGTGGTCGGCCTGATGATGGGCGATCCCTCGATGCGAACGGCCGAGCAGGAGAACATGACTCCAGAGGAAATACGTGCCAATGCCGAGAAAGTGATGGACGCAAAGGCTGCGACCGCCACGCCCTTCTGTTTCATCAAGCTGCCGTCGAGCGTGATCGGTCCGAATGACACGGTGATCCTGCCCCACAATGTCGAGAAGCCGGACTGGGAGCTGGAACTGGGCGTGGTAATCGGCAAGCGTTGCCGCCACGTGACGCCCGAGAATGCCATGGACTACGTCGCCGGCTTTGCCGTGGTCAACGACATCACGGCGCGCGAACTCCTGTTTCGCCGTGACGGTTCCGCGATCGGACCGGATTGGCTATCGGGCAAGAGCTTTCCGACCTTTCTTCCCTTCGGTCCGCTGATCGTGCCGAAGCAGGCTATCGCAGACCCGTACAATCTCGGCATCCGACTGTCGGTGAATGGCAGAGTCTATCAGGACGAGAGCACGGCCGACATGATGATCAGTATCGAACGCCAGATCGCCTTCCTGTCCGAACGGGTCGTGCTTCAGCCCGGCGACCTCCTCTGCACCGGTTCTCCCTATGGTAATGGCTCTGCCTTCGGGGTCTTCCTGCAGCCGGGCGATGTGATGGAAGGCAGCATCACGGGACTTGGCAGCCAGCGCAATCCCTGCGTTGCCGAAGAGATGCCGTGAGCGGGCCAGGCCACAAGTCGCCTTCGTGCGAGGTCCGGTTGGCTCAGGACTCGCGCCGGCGCAACCCGTCCAGCAGAACACGCACGACAAAGGCCTCGTAGCGCTTCTCCAGCTCTGCGAGGTCCTCCCCCTCGGGCGCCAGCATCTTCACCACGGATGCGCCGGAATGGAAGAAGTCACTCATGCCGACGATCGCGAGATGGAGAAAGAGCGGATCGTAGTCCGCCAGGGAGTCACCATCATCGCGCTGCTTGATAGCCTCGTAGACGGAAACCGGCCGCTTCTGCCATTCGCGCAGCTTCTGACGGATCTCCGGCGATTTCGCCTCGCTCAGTTCATCCGTCATCAGCCGCTGCATGTATTTAGCCGATCGGGTGAAGGCGAAGGCGGCGTGAATGAACGCTTCCAACTGGTTGACCGGGTCGATATCGGCGTCGCTGCTCAGGTCTTCAGTCGGATGGGCGAGCCGCTGCGCGACTTCGAAAAGCAGGGATTCGCGATTGCCGAAATAATAGCGGATCAATGCGGGATCGACGCCGGCCTCGCGCCCGACCGCGGCGATCGTGACTTGCGCGGGAGGCAGATCCTGCAATAGCTTGCACGTAGCTGCGATCAACGCATCGCGCCCTACGCCGTTCTCGGAGGCGATCGGTCGCCCCTGTCCGCGCTTCTTCGATTTCCTGGTCGTCATGTCGCGGACGCTAGACGCAAACATTATTCTTGTGAACAGGAATTAAGGCGCTAGAGTCGGCGCAGATGAAGGAGGCATCCAATGGCGAATTGGCCATTCACGCAAGGCGTACATGATATCGGCAACGGCGTTTACGGCTATGTTCAACCCGACGGCACCTGGGGCTGGTCCAATGCCGGCCTGATCGCATCACGCGGCGAAACGCTACTGGTCGATACATTGATGAGCCGGTCGCTCACCCGCGACATGCTGAATGATTTTGCCCGCGTACCGGGGGGAGATCATATAGACAGACTGGTCAACACCCATGCCAACCCCGATCATTTCGTCGGCAACGGACTGGTCGAAGGCGCCGAAATCATCGCCACGCGCGAAACCGCACGCGAGATGGCCGATTTCAACCCGCAGCAATTCGCCAGCCTGCCCGACAACTGGGAAAAGATGGGTGATGCGGGCGCCTTCCTCTATGAGACGATGGGCCGCAAGTTCGACTGGACCGACCTGGACTCCGTTGCCATGCCGACGCGCACATTCGAGCATCGGCTGACGTTGAGCGTGGGCGACAAGCAGGTGGACCTCGTCGACCTCGGCCCGGCGCACACAACCTCGGATACAATCCTGTGGATTCCCGACGATCGCGTGGTTTTCACCGGCGACCTGCTGTTCAACGAAGGCCACCCGATCATGTGGGAAGGCCCCGTAGAGAACTGGATCGCCGCCTGCGACCATATTATCACGCTTGACCCGCAGGTGGTCGTGCCCGGTCATGGGCCGATCACGGACAAGTCGGCTGTCGCCAGCCTGAAGGCCTATTTCGAATACGTTCGCGAGGAGACCCGCAAGCGTTATGAGGCGGGGATGGGCTGGAAGGAAACCGCGCGCGACATTAATATGCGCGAATATCGCGGCTGGACCGATCCTGAACGGATCGTCGCCAATGTCTTTTCGCTCTATCGCCAATGGGGCGTGGAGATGCCGCCCGAGGATGCGCGCGACCTGTTCGGCGAGATGGGACGCTACAGCCGTGAATTGGCGGCGCATGCTGACGGCTGCGGTCATGACCATTGATCTGAACGAAACGCATGATCCCGCACGTCGATCATGGTTCGCATCCGCCAATTCCGACGATACCGATTTTCCGATCCAGAACCTGCCGTTCGGCCTCTTTCGTTCAGCCGGCCGGACGCGAGGCGGCGTAGCGCTGGGCGATGCGATCATAGACCTTGATGCTCTGCTTGAAAGTGGCCTGATCGATGGTCTGGCGTCGAACGCAGCAAGCGCGGCATCGGGGGAAACACTCGCACCTCTGCTGTCTTGCGAGCCCGCGGCGGTCAGCGCCTTGCGCGCGCGCCTCTCAGACCTTTTCCGCCGGGGCGGCGGCGGCGATCCGAACATCCTGCAGAACATGCTGGTGCCCATGGCCGAGGCAGAATTGCTGCTGCCGCTCAAACCCACAGCCTTTACTGATTTCTGCACGTCCATCGACCACATTGTCCGCATGGGCGGCGCCCCACCCAAGCTCGCGGCAATGAGCCTGCCGGTCGCCTATAACGGGCGCGCCAGTTCAGTCGCAGTCAGCGGGAAACCGGTCGTGCGCCCCAGCGGCCAGTACGAATTGCCAACGGGCAGCGGCGCAGTCAGATTCGGCCCGGAGCCGATGCTCGATTTCGAACTGGAATTCGGCGCTTGGCTGCGGGCGGGCAAAGCCTTGGGAGAACCGGTGGGCATGGCCGATGCGCATGCATCGCTATTCGGCTGCTGTCTCGTCAATGACTGGTCTGCGCGCGGCATCCAGTTCTTCGAGTCCATCCTCGGCCCGCATCTGGGAAAATCGTTCGCCACCACCATCAGCCCCTGGATCGTGACCATGGAAGCGCTCGCACCCTTTCGCGTAGCCGCTCGCGGGCGCGCTGAAACGGAAGCGCCCGTTCCTGCCCACCTGCTCTGTCCTGACGATCAGGCGCGAGGCGCAATCTGCGTCGAACTCACCGCCGAGCTCTCCAATAATACGGGCGTTTCGCAGCGAATTTCGCGCAGCAATCTGCGCGACCTGTTCTGGACCCTGACCCAGATGGTTGCGCATCAAGGCTCGAATGGCACTCCGCTGGAAACGGGCGACCTTATCGCTACCGGAACCGTCTCCGGCCCGCAGGATGAAGCCCGCGCCTGCCTTGCCGAGATCACCTTGCGCGGCGGGGCGCCGATCCGCCTACCCGACGGCAGCGAACGCACGATGCTGGAAGATGGCGACACGTTGACCCTGCGCGGCCGCGCCATGGCCGAGGGCTTCGTACCCATAGGATTTGGCCCTTGCGCGGGCACCATTCACCCAGCACGGAGTTTTACATGACCCTTTTCACTTGCGGCGAGCGCAAGCCGATCCCCGTGCACGCGCGAGGCAAGCACCTGGTCGTCGACATTCATTGCCACCTCGGCATTCCTGCCGCAGACGCCATAGTTCAGGCGAAGTATCCGGGACCGCCTCCCGGCATCAACGATTTCACCAGCGCCAAGACCGCTGAAGTCAACCGCGCCCAGTTCGCCAGCATCGGGCGCACTCTCAACACGCTGGACACCCGCCTCGAGGACATGGACCGACTGGGTATCGACGTGCAGGCCATCTCGCCCAGTCCGGGGCAGTACTTCTACTTCACCGACGCCGAAACCGGCCGCGATGCGGCTCGCGCCGTCAATGACGGGATGGCACAGGCGGTCGCGCAACATCCGGACCGGTTCGTCGCTATGGGCTCGGTTCCGCTGCAGAATGTCGAGATGGCTGTCACGGAAATGCGGCGCTGCGTCAAGGATCTGGACCTGCGTGGGATCGAGATCAGCACCAACGTGAACGGCATGGACTTTCATGCCGAAGCGCTGCGCCCCTTCTGGGCCGCCGCCGAAGAACTGGGTGTTCTCATCTTCATCCATCCACTCGGCTTCACGCACGCGCAGCGGATGAGCGAGTATTACTTCAATAACCTGATCGGCAATCCCCTCGAATCCACGCTGGCAATCGGCCACATGATCTTCGGCGGCGTTCTGGACCGTTATCCGGGCCTGCGCATCTGCGTGGCCCACGGAGGGGGCTATATCCCAGGTTATTGGGGCCGCATGGATCATGGATGGCGCGCACGCGGCGATTGCAGCGAACATTGTCAGCACCCGCCCTCCAGCTATCTGCGCAAACTCTGGCTCGACACACTGGTTTTCGACCGGGACGAACTGGACAACCTTGTGCGCACCCATGGCGCGGACAAGCTGTGCCTTGGCACCGATTACCCCTTCGATATGTCAGAGCCCGATCCTGTAGATTTCCATGCAAGGCTCGACGCTGCTGACCGGGCCAAAATCCTCGGCCTCAATGCAGCCGCCCTGCTGGGACTGGAGGTGACGTGAGACTGATTGACCGGGGCATGGGCAAGTACCAACATCCCGTGCTCAAAAGTCATGATCGACCTAATTGCGCAGGTGTGTAGCAAAGCGGCACAGCGCGACAAGGGATGGCGCAGGAATTTGTCGAGACCGATACGCTCATCGACGCGGCGATTAGACATTTCGGCCGAATCCCGCTGGCCCGACCAGATGCCGCCATCACGTGCGTCCTGGCCCTGCCGGAACCAGCGCGGTGACCAACTCGGCCAAACGCGAGCCGGCGGCTTCCCACGATAGCGCCGCAGCTCGATGGCGGCCGCGCGAGCGCTGGCGCTCCGCCAATTCGGTATCCTCCAACAAGGTCAGGATCGCCTCCCGATAGGCCTGAGGATCGTCCGCTTCGACCAGCAGGGCCGCGTCGCCGCAGACTTCCGGCATTGCGCCAGCACGAGCCGCCACCACCGGGGTATTGCAGTGCATGGCTTCGACCGGCGGCAGCCCGAACCCTTCGGTCAAGGAAGGGAAGACGAAAGCGCCTGCCGAGCCGTAAAGCGCGCGCAGTTCGCTGTCGGAGACGAAACCGGTGAAAATCGTCCCTTCGGGCGGCCTCCAGCCAGCACGCCGGTAATCCACCTCGTCAGGGCCACCAGCGACGACCAGCCTCTGCCCCCCCGGCAAGGGCGAGGCCATGGCATCGAACACACAGCGCAGATTCTTGTAGACCTTGGTCGATCCGATCGTCAGCAAGTAGCCGCCGGGCAGCAGACCATGGCGGCGCAGGACGGATGCATCTTCCGCCTCCGCGAGGATATGGTTGGTCCCGTTGTGAACGACCTCGATCTTCGTTGCCGCACCGATGCCGTGCGCGATCAACGATTCCCGCGCGAAGTGCGACACGGTAAGGATCTTGCGCGCACGCCGCGCAATGCGGGGCAGAAGCACGCGATAGGCCCGCGCCTGCCGCCCGCTGTAATCGTCAGGATAGAGGAAAGTCTGCGCATCGTGAATCATGACCACCGAATTGCCATGGGCAAGGGGAGCGAGATTGCAGAAGTTCACCAGCAAATGCCCACGTGCTCGGGCCGGCAAAGTGAGCATTTCCCATCCCTGCCCGGTGCCGAACACCCCCTTCGCCACGCTGGGAGCGAGATCCCGGAAGCTGGCAGGCACCTCCGCGCCCTGCGGTGCGAGGACCTGCACCCGGTGTGCCTCCCCGGCCCGCCGGATCAATTCACGCGCATAGAGTGCCGCCGTGCGATGCACCCCGTTGAGCGGTGCACCGAGGAATTTGCCGTTGATCGTAATGGCCACCATGATTCAGGCCACGGACCTGATTTCCAGCCGTTCGGCAAAGGCCACAGCTTCGGCATGCAAACGGACATCCGCGGCATAATAGTCCGATATGAACCTCTCCACATCCGGGCCGAGATCGATCAAGTCATACCGACCTGCCGCGTCGGCAAAAATGCCGCTGTTCCTCCAGAGCGGATATATCGCCTTCTTTAGTGCCAAGGGCAGGACCCGTCTCCCCACCATTCGCGCGGCCGGTTGAAGTGCACCTGCCCATTTGCGCGGCTCGCGTCGGACGTGATCGTGGGCGAATTCCAGGTGCAGGCCGGTCTCGATTGCCAACCAACGCGCAGCGCTGCCGATATGCTCGAGCGGGAAAAGCGCAGAAACGATCCGCTCACCGCCATGATCAGCATAGTCCACTTGCCGTGAGAAGTGGATGTACTCGACATCGGCAAAGTCATCGCGCCCATCAAGCCATGCGCAAACATGCTCCGCTTCTTGACGCACTCGAAAGTCGTCGGCTCGGATCGATCGCATATCCGCGAATTCTCCAAGTCGCTGCATCAGCGCCGAAAAGAACCGATCGCGCGGAGGTCGCGTGAGAATGAAACTGCGGGCGGACCGTATCGTTGCCCATGTCTGCGGAAAGTGCCCCGCTATGATCGGCAGCGGCAGATGCGCCGGCTTGACGATACCGAGCCCGTGTACTTCGACTTCCTCGTCCATCGCCCGTTCGGCTCGCACTTCGTTGACACCAAGATCGCTCGCCAGAAACGACCACGAGAGAGCCGCATGGCGTGAAAGCGCATGACGCACGCTCTTTCCGGCATTCTTGGGCACATGAAGAAACACCAGGTTCTCGGCAGGACAGTGAAGCATGGCTTGATCTCCCGGATAAGTCGCTGTCAGCCCGAAAAGGCATGGAGACTGAAGATGCGCAGACGGGCCGACAAAGCGAGGAACAGCGCGCCCATTACTGCCGCAACCAGGAGGCCGGCAAAGAGCGTTTGTGCGGCCGAGAATCCCGCCAGCGGCAGGACCTGATACCGGACGACGGCAAGTGCGAGGCCATAGGCAAGCGCCAGCGCGCCGGCGCCGAGAAAACGCCGACCGGCAGCGCCGATATCGACGCCGCCACGACGGCGCATGAAGAAGAACGCCAGCCCCGTCATCGCAAGAACTGCGAGAACCTGCCCCCAAGCCAGCGCACCAAGTCCGAAGGGCGCCGTCACCGCGATGGCGGCAACCGACAGCGTGCCGGCAATAAGGTTGAACAGCAGCACCCAACTCGTCCTGCCCAGCGCAGCGAAGACCGGCTCGACGAGGGACTGCCCTACTCCGGCCATTCCCCGCAAAGCCATCGCGGCGGTAACGGCGAGGGCCCCCCTGTACGAAGGCTGGAAGAACGCGGCTATGGCGTCTGCCGCAAGCACGATCACTACCGCCCCGACCATTCCGCCGAGCAAGGCGATCGTTCCGGTAAAGCGCGCGAGGACGGCGCCGAGTTCCCGGTCATCGCGGGCCGCCGCTCCGAACTGCGTGGCCGCGAAGTTGCTCATCGGCTGCATCGCGATATCGGTCGCTCCGGTGGCGACGCGGTTGCCGAACCGGTAAAGGCCAACGGCGCCCGACGAGTAGAACAGGCCGAGCAGGATATCCCCCGCATAGCGCGACAGGAACCCCAGCAGGCGCGAAAGATAGAGACCGCCCGAAAACCCGGTCGCGTCAATGGCCAGTGCACGAGAGAAGCGCAGGCCGGGCCTGTCGCGCCCGAGCACGGCGAACAGCACGGCCCCTGAAATCACCCGTATATAGCGCAAGGCAACGAGCGCGTAGAGCGAATGCCAGAACCAGATCAGGAACCCACCAGCCAGGAGAGCGATGAGGTTCTGCAGGAACATGATCGTGAAATTCAGCATCACGGCCCGTCTGCGCAGCAAGGCCGCTGAAGACCATGCCCCGATGCTGGCAAGGGGCTGGATCAGGGCGAGCAGGACAATCACGTTGCCCAGGTGCCTTGCACCGAAAAGCCACTCGATCGGATAGGCCGCCGCAGCCAGAACCACGGACGCTGCGGTGACGAGCCCAAAGATCAGCCAGAAGCAAGTCGACAGCACAACGCCCTCTTCCTGCCTTGCATTGAGAATGAACTGATAGAAGCCGGTGTAGGTCAACGTCTGGATCAGGACGACGAACACGATCCCCAGGGCATAGACCCCGTATTCGGCCGGCAGCAAGAAACGGGCAGCCAGAAAGGTCATGACGAGAGTCGACACCTGCTGCAGCGACCGCGCCACAAATGCAAAGAGCGCGATGCCGCCGCGCCTTCCGGACGCGTGCAGATCCCTGACCCGGCCCACCGTGGTTTCCAATTCTGCAGCCGTCCTTCGCTTCAACTGATCCTCGTGCACCGGGCCGGGCGGACGCAGCAGATCCTGCATGCGATCGACTGGCCTCAATTCGGGAGAAACAGGCGCACCGGGCTAGGCCGCCTGTCACGCATCACGTCTGGGTGACCACTGGCATGTAGCGGCCGCGGCCCCGCAATCCCAAGCGCGACTAGCTCCACGATGGACCCAATTCCGGCGGCGTCCTGCCGGCCGAACCGTTAGGGACTAACCCTTCCCAGACTATCAAGGAGGCGTCCGCCCGATGATCCAGGCCCTTCGCGAAACGGGCAAGCGCTCTGCCGGCTGGCTCTTGAGCCGCACGAGCGATCTCTACAGCTATCGCAATTGCGTCTTTGTCCTCGCGCACATGCGTTGCGGCTCCACCGCCCTGGCCAACATCCTGTGTTCGCGCGGCGACATCAGCGGCTATGGTGAAGCCCATGTGCGCCACGACGGCCCCGGCGCCCTTGGACGATTGGCGATCAACCAGATGCGGCGCAAAGGCTGGCGCCCAGAAGCACGGTTGCTGTTCGACAAGGTCCTGCACAACCGGCACGACGCGGACGCCCAGCCCGAATTCTTCGAAGCGCGCGCCATTTTCATGGCGCGCCACCCGGATGAGTCGATTGCCTCCATTGCCGATCTCTTCGTCCGGCTCGGACGCCAGGCTTACGATACGCCGCTCAAGGCCGCCGGCTATTACGCAGAACGTACCGAGGCGCTGGCAAGGCTCTGGACCCGCTTTCCTCCCCACCGCCGGATCGGCATTCTACACGAACGGCTCCTGCGCGACCCGGATGAGACACTGGCACGGATTTCTGGGCGCCTGCGCTTCACCCCCCCACTCAAGAACGAATACATAAGCACCGCCGCATCGCGGGAACGTGGCGGCGGCGATCCCCTCATGAGCGGACTGTACAACCGGATCGAACCGGCGCTCCTTCGTCCGAAAGGGAAGTCGGTCATGGCCGACCTGCCCGCCCCCCTGCGGAAACGAGCGAATGAAGCCTACCTACTGCTTGCAGACCTGTTCGAAGAACGCCTTGAAGGCGCTGTTATTTAAATACCTCGCGGCCAATCGCTTCAATTTCGGAATATTTATGGAAATTACCCGGTAATTATACGGATAAACAGTCAAGGTGTCTGGCTGATGAACATTTACCGCCGAATGCGAGCCATCCCCAATAGCCTAAGTTATACTATAAATATCATATTCTTAAATCCCTAACGCCTCCAGGCAATCGTTGCAGAATCCCCGCTAGAGTTCAATCTGGTGCAGTATGGAGGCAACTTCGATTGTGAGCCCAATCTGGCCGATGATACTCCAATGAAGACGATTATCGACAGTACAAACTGCGGCAACACGGGGGTATCCGGTGAACAAACCAATCATGGAAATAACCGTCACTCGAAATGACAACTATTTCCTGCCAGATACTGCCGACGATCACCCTTCAGCACCGAGCCCTTCGCCAGTTCTCGCAGCATTCCTCTGGCGATCGTTCGATATCGTCGTCGCCGTGGCACTGCTGCTTCTTGTCCTGCCCTTCCTCGCCCTGCTTTCGGCGGTACTGATGGCAAGCGATCCGGGGCCCCTCTTCTACAAGCATCGGCGCATCGGCTTCAGCGGCCGCTACTTCGATTGCATCAAGTTCCGGACAATGAAGGTCGATGGCGATGCCATCCTCTCGGTCCACTTGCGGCACAATCCGGAAGCCCGACAGGAATGGAACGCGACCCGAAAACTGAAGGAGGACCCCCGCGTAACCCGGATCGGTGTGCTCGTCCGAAAGCTGAGCCTGGACGAATTCCCCCAGCTCATCAATGTCCTGCGCGGTGAGATGAGCATTGTCGGTCCTCGCCCGATCGTCGAAGCCGAGGTTGAACGTTACGGACGCCACTTCGAACACTATTGCCTTGTGCGCCCAGGCCTGACCGGGCTGTGGCAAACAAGCGGACGCAGCGACACCTCCTACCAGCAGCGTGTCAGTCTCGATGTCGCCTATGTCTCCCGCAAGGGCCTGCTGCTCGATACCTGGCTGATCTGCAAGACGGTGCCGACCGTCATGCTTGCACGCGGGTCCTATTGAGATGGAGCCCTGTCCAGCGCATCGACAGCGATGCGGGCACCCCGTTGCAGGCGATCTGCACATGCTTGATCCCAGGCCCTCGCACGCCGCCGAAACCGTGGTGGTGCTCGGCGCCGGCATTGCCGGACTCGCTGCAGCCGATCGACTTGCCGATGCGGGATTTCGCGTCACGGTGATCGATCGACGCAGTGCCTGCGGCGGCATTCACCGTTCGCGCCAGATCGACGAATATACCTTCGATGTCGGCTGCATCTTCTATGAAGACAACGCCAAGATCTTCGCACTGGCACCGGACATCAAGGAACTGTGCCCCGAAGTACGGCGCATTCAACGCCGCATAAGCCCCTCCGGCAATCTCCTGCATTACCCACTCGACATTCGGGAGATCATCTCGGAACATGGCCTGCGGCTGTGGCCCGCCGCGCTCGACCTTGCGCTTTCCCGTATTCGCGTAAAACGAGACGGAACGCTCGATGCCATTTCCCGTCAACGACTGGGCAGCCGCTTCTTCGACGCGACTGGCCTCCGTGCCTACATGGCGCGCTATCATCATCGCCCACCCAACCAGATCGACGAAGAGTTCTTCTTTTGCCGTATGGGCCAGATCGAAAAGTCGACACGCCTTAATGTCCTACTGCGCACCGGCCTGGCCTCGCTCCTCAGATCTTCCCGCAGTCAGGAACCGAGGAGACGCCCCTTGCGCGTGCGCCCGCAGCGCGGGTTCGATATCGTGTTCGATCGGATCGCAGCCGCACTAGCGGCCAAGGGCGTTCGTTTCGAGCTGGGCCAGGACCTGCAGGCGATACGCTCCGACGGCAAGGTCCACATGCTGCGGACCGACAAGGCATGCCACTTCGCCGACGCCGTCGTCAGCACCATACCGATCGATACACTGCACCAAGCCCTTTTCGGCACGGCATCCGGCCTCGTTTCGCTGGACATGACAACCCTGTTCGTCTCGGCTCGCTGGATTGATCCGGAAGCAGGAAATGTCCTTTTCAACTTCCACCGTGACGGTCGCTGGAAGCGCGCAACGATATATTCCCGGATCTACGCCAAGAGCGTGATCCGGCGGGAATACCTCGCAGTCGAGACAACCATCCCGCCGGGCGGTCAACATGACCCGCTTTCGGCTTTCGACGATTTCTGTCGCCATGCCACCGTTCTCGGTGTCGCCCACGGACTGTCGCTGGAAGGCCATGAGCGGGTAGAAAATTGCTATCCGCTGCATACACCGGGCACGAGGGCGAGAGTGCAATCGCTTCTCGCGAAGATCTCATCCAAGGGCATCGTCACGGCAGGGCGGCAAGGGCGCTTCGAATACCTGCCGACATCCAGCGGAGTCATTCGGCGCGTCATCGAGGAGCTCGAAGTCGCCGGCCTCGCCAAGCCTTCTCGTGAACTGGCCGCCTGATGACGCAGGGCCTGACACAGCCGCTTGACAATATCGAAGCCTTGCCGCGGGTCGGCCCGCGCATTCGGCTATTCAACGTGAAGTTCAGCCCCAACCTGGGCGACGGCCTGCTTTCCGAGTGCCTCGAGCAGGCGCTAATCGATGCCGGGGCCAGCGCTGATACCTGGTCGATCGACTTGGCGGCGCGTACCGCCTACGGCGAAGGCGCAGAGGGTAGAGCGCTGAAAATGCGCGTCTTGGGCACCTTCCCCGACCCGGTGCGCAAGTTGGCCGTTCGCGCGCCCCTGGCGATTCAGGGCCGGCGATCCTGGATGCCGCACTACCTGCGATCGCTCGAAGGAGCCCAGTGTGCCGTTATCGGCGGCGGCAACCTGATCGCCGATCTCGACCTGAACTTTCCCACCAAACTGTCACTTGCCCTTGCGGCAGCAGCATGGCGGAACTTGCCCGTGTTCATATACGGCTGCGGCGTATCCTCCGGATGGAGCCGCCAGGGCCTGACCCTCATGAAAGCCGCCGTGCGACGGGGAAATATCCGAAAGGTATGGGTGCGCGACGAACGATCCCGCCGGATATGGAACGAACTGATCGGCCACGATACGACTCTTGCAGCCGATACTGTGCGCGACCCCGGGCTGCTCGCCAGCTCGCGCTACGCCATCCGCACAAGGCCATTCGCCCGGAGTGAGCCGCTGATCGGCCTCAACCTGACAAGCCCGCTGGCGGTCCGCTACCACGCCAGCCATGCCCCCGGCGAAGCAGAACTGACTGAATGGTATGTCGAACTGGCACGCAGCCTGCTCGATCGCGGATACAGGCTGGCGGTGTTCTCCAACGGCAGTCCGGAAGACCGCGAATATACCTGCCGCCTGCATGCCCCGCTCATGCGCCTGGACAAGCTGGGCCGCGTAAGCTTTCCGGTGATTGACACACCCGCCGAGCTCACGAGGCTGATCGCCGGCTGCGCCGGCATTGCGGCGTTCCGCATGCATGCGATCATTGCCGCCTATTCCTGCGGTGTGCCATTCCTGGCCCTGAGCTGGGACCCTAAGCTGGAGTCCTTCGTTCGCTCGGTGAACCGCGCCGATTGGCTCTGCCCACCGGTACGGACCTCCAGTAAAGATGCCGGTGAACAACTCATCAAGGCCATGGATCAGGGCATCGCGCCCGGTGAACGCGCGCGGGTAGCCGGGCAGACGCGGCAAGGCGTGTCCGATCTGCTGGCCGAGATCTATCGCGCGATCGGATAGCATGAGCTGCATCCTGCTCAATCGCCCGACTGGATCGAGGATGCGACTCAAATGGCTAGCGGCCATCCCGTGTCTCGCACTGGCCTGCGCCTCCGTGCAGGCAGCGGACGAAAGCACGGAGGCCATTGCGCCGACGACGGCCGCCGCCCACAACACCAGTCGTCGTCCGATGGAATTGGGGGCTGCATCGAACTTCTCGCAAGGATGGAATCCCGGAACGTTTCAGGCCGCCGTGCAATTGCCGGTGCGCCGCTTCCGAGACGGCATTCGCTGGGGCGAGGTTGAGCGCAAACCGGGCCGCTACGATTTCGACGAGCCGCGCACGGCCTATATGGCGCAGATCGGGCAGGCCGGAGCGCATCTGACCTTGACTCTCAACTGGGGCAATCCGCTCTACGATGACGGCAAGACGCCACATTCTGCCGAAGCGCTTGAAGCCTTCGGCCGTTTTGCCGCCGCCTTGGTTGCCCGCTTTCCTGCCATAGACCGGCTCGAGATCGGCAACGAGTTCAATGGCGGCAATTTCGTAAACGGTCCTGTTGCCAAGGCCGGGCTTGAGCAGCGCCGTCGCTATCACCTCGCAATGGTTCGCAGCGCCGCGCGGTATGCCAAGGCCGTGCGCCCTCAAGTAAAAGTGCTGGGCGGCGCCACCCATTCCCTGCCGGCGGGCTATCTCCGCCCCCTGCTGGAGGAAGATGTCCCACCTGTTATAGAGGGGCTTGCCGTTCACCCTTACACAACGGCGATCGACCAACTCCAAAGACAGATTGCGGTGCTGCGCAGAAGTGCGCGTGCGGCACAGGTGCCGCTATATGTCACGGAATTCGCCAGTCGCGACCCGACCCGCGCCGCCGACGATCTGCTCAGGGCCTATGCGACCCTCTCGGCGGCCGGCGTGCAGGAGATGGACTGGTATCCACTCAATGAGCGGGGCGATGGGCACGTTCCGCTGCTCGGCCGCAACCAGAGCCTGACCGGGGCCGGCCTAGCCTTCCGCTTGGTGCAAAGCCGGTTGGCGCGCCATGCAGCCATCAACATCAGCCCGGATCCCTTCACCTTCATCCATGCCTTCGGACCCAGGACCTGGGCGCTATGGGGTGCGCCCCGCCCGGTTTTCGCCGATGGCAGCATTGTTCGCGCTTTCGATGCAACCGGCTCGCCCCTGTCAGTCGATGGACTGCAAATGGCGGCGGATCGCGCGATCATGCTCGTCGGTAGCAAGCCTCTCGTGCTGGGTACCAACGTCCGCGTCGGCTGTAACCCGCTGATCGCAGACAGCTTTTACCAGTTCGCCTATCCTGATCCGGTCATCCCCACGAATTCGCAGGAGCCGGACGCTTTCGAGCGCTTCATCAAGATTGGTCGCAATAAGTTTGCACTGGAAACCATGCCCGGGCAACAGCGCCGCGGCGTACCCTGGACACCCTACCTTGGGCTGACGGACCTCCCCGGCTTGCGCCTTGCTGCCGACACAGTGGTCTTTGCGGGACGAACGCGGCGGGACACGAGTGCCGAGCGCCCAAATCCCGGTGCGACGGAAATCGTCCATCGCTATCTTGTCCGGCAATCCGATCGCCTCATGATCCGCGCCAGCTTTGCGCCCACTCAGGCTAGCGGCCCGGAATTACGCGTTTCGGTGGACAGCAATGACCGCCTGCTCCTGCAAAAGTCCAGCAAGTCTCGGCTCACCATCGAACAAGAGATAAAGGCAAAACGGGGTGACAGGCTTTCTATTACCCTCGCCGTTCCATCCGGAGCAAAGGCTGGTCAGATCACTTATCGTATCCGCCTGTTTGACCCCAAGAAATGTCCGGATGCGGTCGACGCCCTGACAAACTGATCGAGCCTTCAGAAGCGCCTTCCTGCATTGCCCCGATTCGCCCTCGCCCATCGCGACCGCGGAGGCTCGGCACGCCATCGAACCTGCCCGAAACTGACATTTCGCCATCGATTTCTACCAACTTTGCAGATTCCTCCTTTCCGCACCACTATGGAAACATCCCGAGGAATATGGCGATCCTGTGCCCTGCAGTGCAGACGGTCGACCTTCGAGCGAATGCGTTCTGACGTGACCTACCTCACGCAACGCACGCCAAAAAATTCAAAAAAAACGTAAGAATACGTAGAAACATCGCCTGGTCGAATACTTACCATCCACTGACCATTGGCAGAGAAATGGACCGAAAATGATTTACCACAAGAATACACACTCCATTTAATAGGCGACCGATATCCGAATTGCGCAGTCGCGGAAACAAAGGTGCTCGCCATAAGCACGAACCTGCGAACGAAGAAGTAACAAAGGGTCGCTCATGTCGGAAATTTTCGATGCCGTTGAGGCAGCCAGCAGCCTTGCGCCTGCCGGGCAGTATTACAATGACACTCGCGAGAACAAGCAATGGTATCTTGACGGGTCTTCGCTCTCTTCGCTCAGCATCGATGTCTATTCGGTCTGGAAAGAATACGTCGGCACCGGCGTAAAGATCGGCGTCATCGATTCCCAGATCGATTACACGAACGCCGAGCTGAAGAAGGCCTACGACACCACGCACGATTACAACTTCGCGCTCAACACCGATGCCCCTGTCATCGATCCGAACGACCTTCCTCTGTTTCACGGCACTTCGGTGGCTGGGATCATATCCGCCGAAGCCAACAATGACTTCGGAATCGTCGGCATCGCCTCGGGCGCAAGCCTTATCGGCCTTGGCATCGACTACAGTTCCGACGCGGCCACCGACCAGATCGTCTCCGCGCTAAAGGCCTCCACTGGCCTTGATGTCGTCAACAACAGCTGGAGCTTCGTCGCAAACCTGGCCGACAACTTCGCCAAGAACTCACAGTATCAGGATGCGCTGGTGGAGCTCGCGTCCCAGGGCCGCGCGGGGCTTGGCACATCAGTGGTTTTCGCCGCGGGCAATGCCGGCACCTCCGGCACGTCGAACTACCACAATTTCCAGAACTCGCCCTATACGGTCGCGGTTGGCGCGGTCGATCCGAACGGGTCGCCGTCATCCTTCACCAGCCTGGGCGCCAATGTCCTGATCTCAGCGGCCGGACGGGACATCTATACCACCGACCTCAAGGATCGGTTCGATACGGTCAACGGCACCTCCTTCGCCGCACCGGCAGTATCGGCCGCCATCGGGCTGATGCTGGAGGCCAACCCCGAACTTGGCTATCGCGACGTCCAGCAGATCCTCGCTCGCTCGGCACACCGCGAAGGCCTCGCCGATTCCGCCAATTGGGGCGATGGCTGGCGGACCAATGGGGCTACCGACTTCAACGGTGGCGGCCTGCACTTCAGTGATGCATTCGGCTACGGCTTCCTCAACGTACATGACGCGGTGCGCCTTGCCGAAACCTGGTCGAGCCAGAAGACGTTCGCCACCCTCGCCAAGATTTCCGAGACAGTCGAACTGTCACAGAACCTCGTCGCTGGATCGCGCGACCATATCTCGGTCGGCATCGAGGTCGGCGAGAAGATCGACGTTGAACACGTGCAACTGGCGATGGACCTGCGCTGGCTCAATACCGGTGATCTCGACGTCTACCTGACGTCGCCGGACGGCACCCAAGTGCGCCTAGTCTATGACATGCCTTACGACGACAGGATCGGCAACCTGCGCAATTTCACGCTCGATTCCGTCGCCTCGATGGGAGAGCAGTCGGCCGGGACCTGGACCGTGGACATCTACAATCGCAATCCCGATGCCACGGACAAGAGCGGCAACCCGCTCATCGGCGACTTGCAGGGCGTGACCCTGACGGTCTCGGGCGATGCCCATAATCTGGCCGACGATGTCTATATCTACACCGACGAATTCGGCTCGATCTATTCAGGCGCGGACCTCGCCGCGCGCAAGATCCTGCACGATACCGACGGGGGGAACGACACCCTGAACGCCGCGGCGGCGACAGGAAATTCCGTGATCGACCTCAGCGCGGCGACCCACAGCGTGATTGCCGGCGTATCGCTCACCCTCGACGCCAATGCGATAGAGAACGCCTTTGGCGGCGATGGCAACGACGTGCTGATCGGCAACAAGCAGGCAAACGTGCTGGACGCTGGACGCGGCGATGACGTCATCTACTTCAGTTTCGGCAATGACCATATCGACGGCGGACAGGGCAATGACACGTTGGTCCTCGATTGCAGCATCACGGCGCTCACCGGTCACGCTACTCAGGACGGCGAACTGGCGATTTCAGTGCGATCCGGAGAAGTGTCGAGGGTCTGCAATGTCGAGACTTTCAGCCTTGCCGATGGCCAGTACACCCTAGCCCAGATCCTTGGCAGACTGGACAGCGGATCTGTATCCGCGGACGTTCCGACAGCCGACGGGACGGACGAGCATGCGACGGACAGCGGAACCGATTCCGGCACCGACACTGGCAACAGTCCGGCGACCGGGTCGGAATCGTCCTTAGACGAAGCCACGCGCAGCTATGACAAGCACATGGCCGGAACCGAACTCGGCGAAAAGATCGTCGGAAGCAAAGTGGCGGATATGATCGAAGGACTGGCCGGCGACGACGTCCTGCTCGGTCGGGGCGGTGACGACGCGCTGCAGGGCGGCGAAGGCGACGACAAGTTGATGGGCGGCGCCGGCAACGACCTGCTACAAGGCGGCAGCGGCATGGACAAGCTCTATGGCGAGATCGGCATCGACAAGTTGATGGGCGGCGACGGCGACGACTTGCTCAGGGGCGGCGACGGCGACGACTGGATCGAAGGCGGCAGTGGCAGCGATCGCCTCTACGGCGATGCAGGCTCGGACACCTTCGTATTCAACATGGCCGATCTCGACGGACTCGACGTGATCTACGACTTCAATGCCGCCGAGGGCGATCGGATCATGGTGACCGGCCTTGCCGCCAGCAGCGATGCGACCTTCGAATTCGTCACATCCGGCACGAGTACGTACTTCGAAATGCACCTCGACGGCAACGTGACGGAAATTGCCCGGATCAAGGGGGAAGGCCTCGACCAGCTCGGCCTGAGCGCCGCCGACATGGGCCTGATCTGGGCATAGCCCCTGGGGGGAGTCGGACGGTCGGTGCTTTTCCCGAATATAGAGCCCATGGGAAGCGGCGACCGTCCGATTTTTGCTTTCGCGTTCGACCGGTTAGGTTTCGTCCCTGCCATGGCGGGGACATTCTGCGTACGCGCAGTGCACGCTGCGGCAAGATAATGATCTGGATCGGATGATAGGCTCGTGCGCAGCGTTCCTTAGTGCTTGCTTGGAAATCCACACCGGAAAAGGCCCAGACACCGCCTTCGATGCGCGGCCATGGGAAGAGGCCGCTCCGATACCGAGCCATCTAATCAGACAAAATGTCGTGAATTTAAGAGGGTTGGGCGCGTTCAATAACGCGCCTTGTTTCGTGCCGGGTCGTCGCGATCAGACCCGGCTCGCCGAAAAGACAATAAGGGACGCCGGCACCTCGGAGTCGAGGCAGATCAACTGACGGATCGATTGGAAAGGAATGTTCCCATGGCAGAAGTTCTTGGCACAGAAGGTGGCGACAATATCGCCGGCACCGCGGATTCGGATGTCATTTCCGCTGGCGGCGCCCGCGATGTCGTGAAGGCCGGAGCGAGCGACGACGAAATCCATGGCGGAGCCAATGCAGATCGCCTCTACGGCGACGAAGGCAATGACTACATTGAAGGCGATTCCTCAAACGACAAGCTCTTCGGCGGCGTCGGTGACGACACCCTCGATGGCGGCGCCCAGAATGACCGCATCTACGGCGGCGACGGAAACGACATCATCATCGGCGGAGATGGCAACGACGTGCTCTACGGCGACAATGCCGGCGATGGAAACGACAACGAAATGGGACTCGACACTTTCGTATTCGACAGTGCCGACGGAACCGACAAGGTTTTCGATTTCGAAGTGGGATATGACAATGTCGAACTAACCGACGGCGGCACCTACAGCCTGTCCTATGCCGGCAGCAACACGATCCTCACTTACGGCAGTACCTCCGTCACGTTCTACGACGAACACCTCACCGGTAGCGACTTTTCCGGGGCGACTTTGGTCGTCTGAGGGGCGCGCCCGACAGGCGGGCAACGCGAGGCCGGATCGGGTAACCCTACGCCCGATCCGGCTTTCTCACGCATCGCGTGGGCAACCTTGCCCGCCGCGCCTTCACAGGAACGCGATTGCGAGGGCCACCCAGAAACAGGCCGAAAATGTCAGGGCAATGGCAAGTCCAAGCGCAGGCTGGCGCGCTTCGGATTGCGTATCGGCATCGGCCGGGGCAACCGCGACAAGCCAGGGAGACGCCTCCCTGCTCTCTCGCGCGGTTCCCGACGCGACCTTGGACGAAGTACCCGAGTCCCCATGGTGCATTGGCTTGCGAAGTGTTGAGGCGGCCATTTTCCAGCTCCCGCGTTATGGCAGCGGCAATCTCCCTGCGCGCGACCTGTCAGGTGTCTAACGTCAAGACGTTAATTTTCAGGTAGTTCAATAGGCAGGATTGTCTTCCAGCCGGTCCTACAGACATAGTTAAATCGCGTCCTCGGGATTGCGGGTGCCGGTTAACCGGATTTGACTGAATCCCGACGCGCACCCCGGTAAGGCCAGGCCCACTCATCCCGCTCCAACCGTGCGCAACTTAAAAAAAAGGGCCACAGGTCCGCGCCAAAATGGAGCGAACGGCTATCGATAGCGTCATTCCCGAAGCGTCTCGGATTTCGAGTGCAGGCTGGCAGAGTTAGAGTGCCGACTTGCTCCGCAGCTGCATATGGATCGCGCAATTGCCCCAGGATAGCGCCCTTCTCCTCACCGAGCCCCTGACCGACCCTGCCGCTGCCCGCGCACGTGTCTTCGATGTCGGATCGCATGGATCAACGGCGAATCCACTCGCGCCCAACCTTTTCGTGATCGGCGCTTCAAAGTCAGGTTCAAGCGCATTGCACGCTTACCTCAAACCGCATCCGGACATCTGCATGAGCACCGAGAAGGAGCCATGCTTCTTCGTCGATCAAGGTGAACTGGAAAAGGCCTGGCCCATCATGGCCCGCAGGCCCTGTTCCCACGACCCAGCCGCCTATCTCGATCTCTGGAAGGGCGGCCATACAGCGCGCTATCGCGGCGAAGGCAGCGTCTACTATTCTCAGGCTCCGCACCGCAGCGGGGTTCCAGCCCGCATTGCCGCGGCTTGCCCGGACGCGCGCATCATCTACACCGTTCGCGAGCCGGTAACACGCGCGATCGGTCACTACTGGCAGCGTTACAAGGAATTCCAGGAGGTCCGCCCCGTTGCCCAGGCGATGCGCGAAGATCCTCTCTATCGCGACACTTCGGATTATGCGCTGCAGCTTCGCGCATATCTCGAATACTTCGATCGCGATCAGATCCACGTTGTTGTCGCCGAAGAATTGCGGACGAACCGGCGTGAGGTTTTGGCCGGCGTACTGGATTGGCTGGGCCTTGCTCCATTCGATTATCACGAAGCGCAGCTCAGCGATCGCCATCGCTCGCCGCCCACCAGCCGAAGACAGCGCTTCGCCGCGGTCCGCAAGCTGCGCGATTCCTCTCTGTGGGCAGCCCTGCGCACACATCTGCCTCGCGGTTGGATCGACTGGCTGCGAGAAACATCAACCGTCACGTTCGACAAGGCAGAAGTCGACGAGGCTGAGGCCCGGCAGTTCCTATCCGAATATCTCACGCCGCGCCGCGCACAGTTTGAAAGCCTTATTGGGCGAAAGCTGGATTTGTGGGATGCGGAGCAAGCCAAGATTCAGGCCGGTGCCACTCAGGCCGATGCCACTGCAGCTGCAGCCAAGGCCCTCATCGATCCTCACACGGCATCGATGCGCCAGTGATCGATTTGCTCCCCATCGCCGCGTTCTGGAGCCTTGCGCTTTGGGGGGTCGCCAGCCGCAAGCCGGTGCTGATCTACCTGTTCTTCGCCACACTTCCGTTCGGAGCTTTTGCCGCAATCCCGCCGTTTCTGACCGGCGGACTCACTTTCACGCCCACGCCGCTCGTCACCGTGCTCATCGTCTTGCGCACGTTCTGCAAGCCACAAGGGCCGGCAGAAATACTCTCGCTGGCCTTGGCACCGCACAGACTGATGCTCCTGTTCCTGTTCTGGCTTGTCGCTGGCGTCACGACTTTCTTCATGCCGCGCCTGTTCGAGAACGCCGTCATGATCGTGCCCATCCGCGGCATATTGAGCGATACTGCGCCCCTGCGGCCGACCCTGCAGAACCTGTCGCAATTCGCCTATCTCACGATCGCGGTCTTTTCGGTTTTTGCCTTTGCCGTCAGCCTGCAATCTGCCGCCATGCGCCAACACGCGCTCAGAGCCTTGTGCCTGGGGGGAGCCATGACTGCTGCAACCGGTCTTCTCGATCATGCCAGTCGCTACCTGCCTCTCGATCCCCTGCTCGCGCCGTTCCGAACCGCAACTTATGCACTCGTTACAGATGTTGAGGTTCTGGGCTCACGGCGGGTCACCGGGCTCATGCCGGAAGCCTCGGCCTATGGCGGGATCTGCCTGGCGCTCATGGCAGGCCTCTACTTCTACCGCCGGGCAATCTTCGATGGCACACTCCGCAACGTCTGGGTT